>CAJCIN010000194.1 GCA_903970385.1 Rhodospirillales bacterium
AACAGCAGAACCTGCCGCGGTGTATGCGATGAAGTAGCGTTTCGGCATGCGCGAGATGCCCGCCGGGAGGGCGGCGAAGCCGCGGACGAACGGCAAAAAGCGGCAGATGAAGACGGTCGCGTTGCCGTGGCGTTCGTAAAAACGGTGGAAGACGGCGAGCTTCTTCTCGTCGACCTTGATGTAGCGCCCGAAGCGTGCGACGAACGGTTCGCCGCCCGCATAGCCGATCGCATACAGGATCGTGCCGCCCACGACTTCACCGAACGTCGCGACGAGCCCGGCGAGCCAGACGCTCGAGAGATGGCCCGTCGCCGCGAGCGCCCCGGAGGCGGTGACGACGAGTTCCGCGCCGATGGGGACGCCGAGATTACCGATCACCATCACGATGAAGAGCCCGGGATAGCCGAGCTTGTCGACGATGTGGAGGAAGTAATGCGTCAGGTGTTCCACGGTCTAGCGCCCTACCACGCCCGTGGTCGCGATGTTTCCCTGGCGCGCCAGGACGTCGCACGCCAGACCGCCGTCCTCGGCGAACATCGCCGAGAGCAGATGGCGCGGCTCGACGGCCTCGTCCCCTTCCGCCGCGGCTTCCGCGGCGAGGACGACCCCGCGCACGCGCGGCGTCACGAGGATGCCGTCCCAAAGACGATCGTCGCCCGTCCCGAGCGCGCGCCGCACGTCGACGAGGACGTCGGCCGGACGCATGCCGCGCTCCGCGAACCGAGCCTCAACCGCGGGATCGTGTTCTTCGAGGAGAGCGAGTAAGAGGTGCCCGACCCCAACGTAATAATGGTTGTGATTGCGACACGCTTGCTCGGCTGCGCGCAAAACGCGCTTCGCCGCGGGACTAAAGCGAGAGAACACCGTTGTGCGGGCCTTTGATGACAAAATCGGGGCGGCAGGATTTGAACCTGTGACCTCTGCGTCCCGAACGCAGCGCTCTACCAAGCTGAGCTACGCCCCGGTCATGGAGTCGGACCCCATCAGGACCACCGTCCGTTCTCGGGTGCGACCGACGCTCCTGCTCCCAGGGCCGTCACGCGACGCGTCCGAAACACGTCCACAAGACTCATGAAATACCTGATCGTTGGTTGCGGTCGCGTCGGCGCGACTCTCTCGAAACTGCTGACAGCCGAATCGCACGACGTGACGGTCGTCGACGAGAATCCGGCGGCGTTCAAACGCCTCGGTCAGCATTTCGCCGGCCGGGTCGAGGTCGGCACGGGGATCGATTACGACGTGCTCAAGCGCGCGGGTGCCGAAGGCGCGGACGGATTCGTCGCCGTCACGGACGGCGACAACCGCAACGTGATGGCGGCGCTCATCGCCCAACGCATGTTCAAGATCAAGAAGATCGTCGCGCGCATCTACGATCCGCCGCGCGGCCAGCTCTATCGCGAGCTCGGCATCGAGACGGTCTGTCCGACGACGATCGGCGCGAAGATCGTCCGCGACAAATTGATGCACATGCCGTACGAGTCGGTGCCGTCGTTCGACTTCGGCAAGTTGTCGTCGCTCGCGGTGTCGCTGCGCGACGTCGACGCCGGTCTGCGCGTGGTCGACATCGAGCGGCCCGGCACCGTGCGCATCGGCGCGGTCCGGCGCGGCGGATACGTGTTCGTCGCGTCGCCCGAGGACGTGCTCTCGTCGGGCGACGAGGTGAACGCAATCGTCGCACCCGAGGCGCTCTCCGATTTCGTCGCACGCTTCGCGGCCACGCCGGAAGACGTTCCGATCAAGCTCTCGGCCTAGCCCGATGTTCATCATCGTGGTCGGCGGCGGCAAGGTCGGTACGTACCTCGCACGCGCGCTCCTCGTGCAAGATCACGAAGTCGTCGTCATCGAAAAGAATCCGAAGAAGGCTCAGCTGATGGCGAACCTTCTCGAGACCGACGTGACGATGCTCGGCGACGGCTGCGATCCCGTCGTGCTGGATGCGGCCGGGATCAAACGCGCGGACGTGGTTGTCGCCGACACCGGCGACGACGAGGACAATCTCGTCGTCTGTCTGATCGCGAAAAAGCACTCGAAGGCGCGTTGCATCGCGCGCGTCAACAATCCGAAGAACAAGACGATCTTCGAGTCGATCGACGGCGAACAGCCGATCACGCTGATCTCGTCGACCGAGGTCATCCTCGATACGATCAACCAGCACGTGAACGCGCACGATTACGCGATCATCACGAAGCTCAAGGACGGCGATCTCGATCTCGTCAAGCTCGCGATCCCCGCCGGATCTCCGGCGGACGGCAAGCGCATCGTGGACGTCGGCATGCCGCGTTCGTCGATCGTCGTCGCGGTCGATCGCAAAGGCGAGGACGTCTTGATCCCCAACGGCGACACGCTCTTACGTGCGGGCGACCGCGTGATCTTGATGGTAAAAAACGAATCGCGCGAGGATGTGCGGGCCGCGCTCGTCGGTACGCGTTCGCATACCTAGGGAGCGGCCCGCACGGCGCCGATTTTCAGGCGAGCGCCGCCATGTCTTCGGACGTGAGGGCGAGATCGGCCGACGCGAGGTTCTCGTCGAAGTGCGCGATCGATGACGTGCCCGGAATCGGAACGATCTTCGGCGAGCGGGCGAGCAACCACGCGAGCGCGACCTGCGTCGGCGTCGCGTGCTTTTCTTTCGCGATGCGCTCGATCGCATCGTGCTTCGGCTTGCCCTTGCCGCCGAGCGGGAACCACGGTAAGAACGCGATGTCGTCGCGTTCGCACGCCTTCAGCAGATCTTCGGCGCTGCGATCGGAGACGTTGTAGAGGTTCTGCACGGAGACGATCGTCGCCGTCTTCTTCGCGCGCTCGTACTCTTCGACGGACGTCTCCGAAATGCCGATGTGGCGGATCTTGCCTTCCTTCTGCAGATCGACCATGGCGCCGAGCGATTCTTCGACGGGCACCTTCGGATCGATGCGATGGAGCTGGTAGAGATCGATGTGCTCGAGTTTGAGGCGGCGCAAGCTGCCCTCGAGGCACGTACGGATACGTTCCGGCCGGGCGTCGATCGGCCACTCGTTCGGGCCCGTGCGCACGAGGCCGGCCTTGGTTGCGATG
>CAJCIN010000195.1 GCA_903970385.1 Rhodospirillales bacterium
GCGGGCGTCGGTGCGCGTGGAGACCGTCGCCGACGGCGACGCCGCCGAGACGGCGACGCCCGCGACGGGAGCGCCCGACGCATCCGCGACCGCACCCGCGATCACGCCGGTCGTCGCTTCGGCCGCCGATGCGGCCGGCGCGTTCCACGGGACGAGCGGCGCGAGCGCGAGCGACGCAAGACAAAGCATGTGTCGTGCACGACGAAACATCAACACCTCGAGTGCCGGCGCGAACGCGCCCGGCGACGTCTACATGATTAGAGGACGAGCGAGGGGTGTTGCGGGGGAGCGCGGCCGCCGAACGGTCGCGCGTTCGGCATCCCGGAGAGCGCGAGCGCGGCGCGCGGACGTGCGACGCGGGAAGCGCCCGAATCGCGGCCGACGACGGCGAGCACGAGGCGCACGACCGCACACACGAGCGATGCGAGCGACGCGACGACGGCGCGCATCGATCGCGCGATCAGCACGGTGCAGAGCACGCCGATCGCGGCATGCGTGCAGAGCGCGAAGAGCACCGGGCCGCCGAGCCAGACCGCTCCGCCCGCGAGGTGGCCGTTCACGAAGAGTTGCTCGCCCGATTCCATGACGAAGAGCGCCGCGGATTGCACGGCGAGCACGAACGGGACGGCACGCAGCACGCTGCGATTCGAGAAGTCGGCGGCCACGGATCGCACCGCGTCGTTTCCGGGCGACGAGCGCACGGCTCGCACGAGCGCGATGCAACGGAGCACGGCGAGCTCGAGCGCGAGCATGCAGCCGCAGGCGATCGTCGGAATGACGTTCGCCTGATCGTCGTCGAGGAACCCTCGGCCGAAGATGCCGGTATTCGATACGTTCTCGACGACGGCGTCGCCGAGCGCCGCGGCTACGAGCGCGACGCCGACCAGGAACGTCCATCGAGACGAAACCGTCCGATCCACGCGGGTCGCTTCGCGGGATGGGAGCGGCGCGCCTCGCGGCGGACGGAACCGGGCTAGCGCGCCGTCTTTTTCGCGCTCTTCTTCTTCGCCGCCGACTTCTTCGCGGGCGACTTCTTGGCGGGCGACTTCTTCGCCGGCGACTTCTTGGCGGCGGTCTTCTTGATGGCCGACTTCTTCGCGCTCGACTTCTTCGCCGTCGATTTCTTCGCGGTCGACTTCTTGGCGCCCGACTTCTTCGCCGCCACCTTCTTCACCGATTCGACCGCGCTCGCGGCGAGATCGGGAAGGGCGTCCGCGATCGTGGATGCGACCGACCCGGCGACTTTTTTGGCGCGATCCGAGAGTGTCGTTTTCTTCATAGCCATATCGTTTACTACCCCTTTCGAGCGGAGAACGACGCGTGCGTGGCTTCCGCCGTCGGGACGTTTCACCACGTGTACGTCTTCGGCGAACGACGAGATCAAAAACAGTCCGCGACCGGTCTCGCTAAAAACGTCGGGCGGCAGCTTCGCCGCGAATTCGAAACCGGGACCGCGATCGAGGACGTGGACGACGGGCCGCGCACGATCCCGTTCGAGCAAGATCTCGATCGGCCCCGGCGCGTAACGCACTGTATTTCCGATGAGCTCCGCGACGACGAGGCCGGCGACCGCGAGACGGCCGTCGTCGAAGCCTTCATAGCGTAAACGCTCGCCGATCTCGCGTTGCGCGCGGTGCGCTCCGCGCGCGTCGTGGGCGTCGAAACGCCAGCGGCGCAGCTGCGGCGGATCGCCGACCGCGACCGTGAGAATAGCGACGTCGTCGCGGGACCCTTCGCGCAAGACCGCGTCGTGGATCGCGAGCGCCGGCCGCCGCGCCGCGATGACGGAACCGTCCGCGACGGCGGCGCGCAACCGGCGTTCGCCTTCGTCGATGTCGTGCGTCGATTCGACGAGACCGTCGGTATAGAACACGAGAAACGCGTCGTTCGGCAGCGCGATCGTGGAGCTCTCGGCGTGCTCGTCCTCGCGCAAACCGAGCGGCAACCCGTGCGCGCGCACTTCCACGACGGTCCCGTCCGGCTCGCGTAAGAGCGGCGGCGGGTGTCCGGCCGAGGCGTACGAGAGCGAACGTCCGACGGAATCGATGACGCCGACGAACGCCGTCACGTACCGGTCCGGCGTCTCCGCTCGCAGCGTACGGTCCGCCGCTTCGAGCATCAGCGCCGGATCGGCGTGAACCTGCGCCACGCCGCGAATCGCCTGACGCACGCTCGACATGGTGACGGCGGCGCGCAACCCCGAGCCCGCGACATCGCCGATCGAGATCACGATCCGGCCGTCGACCAGACGAAACGCATCGTACCAGTCGCCGCCGATCAGCGCCTCCGCGCGGCCCGCTTCGTAGATCGCGTCGAACCGTAGACCGGCGACCTCCGGCAATTCGGAGGGCAACGCGGCGCGTTGAAAACTCGCGGCGACGCGGCGTTCGCGTTCGTACAGCTCCGCGTTCGCGATCGCGGGCGCGATCCGGCGCGCGATCTCCCGGAAGAACGGGGCGTCGCCGTCCGCGAAGCGCCGGCCGCTCGCGTGCATCGTCACGTGCAGCGTGCCGCGTAACGTGCCCGCGATGAAGAGCGGCATCGCGAGCACCGACGTGAGCCCGACCTGCCACATCGCTTCGAGCACGCCCGGCTCGACGACGCGAGCGGCTTCTTCGAACGTCGCCGTCTGGACGATGCGCGATTCGCGAAAGTCGACGAGCGGCGCGTCGCCGCCGGCCACGTCGAGTCGCGTGAACGATTCGCCGACGTGCGCGCGCAAGGTCGCGTTCTTGCCCGCATCCTCGTGATAGACGGCGGCGACGCGAAAGATGCCGTCCTCGTCGAGCAGCGTGATGAAACCCCAATCGGCGAATTCGGGGACGACCGCCGCCATCGCCGCGTCGAGCGTCGCCTGCAACCCGAGCGATTCGGAGAGCGACTCGCCGAGGTCGGCGAAGACGCGCAGCGTCCGCGTCGCACGCCGCACGTCGTCGACGTCGGTGTGCGATCCGTACCAGCGGGCGATGCCTCCGTCCGCGTCGCGCGTGCAGCCGGCGCGCGCGAGGAACCAGCGATACGCGCCGTCGTGACGACGGATGCGATACTCGACTTCGAACGCGTCGCCCGCGATACGCGCGGCGGCCCATCGCTCGCGCACGAGCGCGCGATCGTCCGGGTGCGCGGATTCGTCGCCGAACGGACCGGATCGCACGGCCGGGCCTACGTACTCGACGAAGCGGCGATTGACCCAGTCGACGCGGCCCTCCCGATCGGCCGTCCACATCATCTGCGGCATCACGTCCGCGATGGAGCGATACCGCTCGTCGTCCAAGTCCACCCTCGAGCGTTCGCTCCGCGCTCTCAACGTTCCACCACGCGTCATAACCGGACGCAAAGTGGGTACGCCGCAGTCGTGCTCAATCCGGAGATTTCGCTCAACCGGCGTATCGTCGATCGAATCGCCACGTCGCGTCTGCTGGAGCCGATCTCGAACGCGCTGCAGCCGGTCGTCCAAAAGGCGCTCGCCGCCGGCGGCCCCGCCGTGCGGAACGCGTTGCACGGCACGTGGCTCGGCCATCCGCTGCATGCGGTCCTCACGGATATCCCGGTCGGTGCTTGGACGGTCACGGCCGTCCTCGACACGCTCGAGCTCTTCGGCGTCGAGCGGTACGCCGACGGCGCCGACGCCGCGCTCGCGATCGGTCTCGCCGGCGTGGCCGGCGCGGCTGCGTCCGGTTATGCGGATTGGTCCGACACCGCGAACGAACCGAAGACGCTCGGCACGGCGCACGCGATGCTCAACGGCGGTGCCGCGATTGCGTACGCCGGTTCGCTCGTGCTCCGGCGCACCGGAAGGCGCCGGCTCGGCATCGCCGCGGCCGCCGGCGGGTATGCGCTGATGTCGTTTGCGGCGTTTCTCGGCGGCGAACTCTCGATGGGCATGCAGATCGGCGCGAAGCACACGGCCGAACCGCTGTTTCCGGACGCCGATTTCAAGCCGGTCCTCGACGACGACGCGCTCGCGAACGGCACGATGAAGCGCGTCGACCTCGACGGCGTGGGAGTGTTGCTCTTCCGCGACGGCGACGGCATCCGCGCGATCGGCAACGCATGCACGCATCGCGGTGCGCCGCTCGATGAAGGAACGATCGAGGGCACGTGCGTCCGCTGCCCGTGGCACGACTCGTTGCTGTCGTTCGACGACGGGCGGCCGCTCGAAGGACCGGCGTCGTTTCCACAACCGCTCTTCGAGACGCGTGTCGTCGCCGGAAAAATCGAAGTCCGTCCGGCGGTCCTGCGATGAACGCGCGCGTTTTCGCGCTCGCCGCACTTCTCGCGGGCGCGGCGTCGACGGCGCGCCCCGCCGCCGCGGACGATGCGCGTCCGTTCGTTCTCGTCGTCGATGCGAGCCGCGCACCCGTCGACGGCATCGTGCACGTGCACGAGACGATGCCCGTCTCCGCGGGCCGATTCGATTTCGCGTACCCGCGGTGGGTTCCGGGCGAACACGGCCCGGAAGGTCCCATCCAAAACGTGAGCGGGCTCGCCGTCGTCGCCGCGGGCGCGCGTATCCCGTGGTCGCGCGACCTCGCCGACCTGAACGAATTCCACGTGACCGTGCCGGCCGGCGTCTCGTCGATCGACGTCGACTTCGACTATCTCGGCAGCAAGGACGGAACGTACGGCGAGGCGCGCCTCGCGACGTCGACGATCCTCGCCATCAACTGGAATCAGTTCTTGGTGTATCCGCAGGCGGCGGATATCGCGAAGACGGAATTCGCGCCGTCGCTCGTGCTGCCGGGCGCCGACTGGACCGCGGAGACGGCGTTGCCGCAACCCGCGCGGCACGGGAACGTCGTCTCGTTCGCCCCCGTCACGCTCGAGCGTCTCGTCGATTCGCCGCTCGATGCCGGAACCGCGTTCCGCAAGTTCACGCTGCTCGACGCCGGCGGATTCACGAACGAGATCGATGCGTTCGCCGACCGCCCCGCCCAACTCGAACTCGATCGCGCCCATCTCGCCGGCTTCCGAGCGATCGTCGGGGAGATGGATGCGATCTACGGCGCCCGCCACTGGACCAACTATCACTTCTTGCTCACGCTCAGCGACGAGATGCCCGGCAACGGCGTCGAGCATACGAGTTCGAGCGACGACGGAACGGACGGGGACGGCTTCACGGACGACGAGGGCATCGTCGGCACGGCGGGCCTGCTGTCGCACGAATTCAACCATTCGTGGGATGGAAAATACCGGCGCCCCGCCGATCTCGCCACGAATAACTTTCAGGTCCCCGAGCAGACGGAACTGCTCTGGATCTACGAAGGCATGACGCAATTCTACGGCGATCTCGTGCCGACGCGCGCGGGCCTGTGGAAGGCCGAGCACTACCGCGACGTGCTCGCGAACGTGTACGCGTCCGAGGATCACGAACCGGGCCGCCTCGTACGGCCGCTCGCCGACACGGCAGCCGCGGCGCCGTTCCTCTATTCCGCGCCGCGCTCGTTCGGCGGCGAGCGACGTTCCGCCGGCGACTTCTACGTCGAAGGCGAACTCATGTGGCTCGACGTCGACGGAATGCTCGGGACGCTCTCGCACGGTTCCAAATCGCTCGACGGCTTCGCGCGCGGCTTCTTCGGCATCCGCAACACGCCGCCCGAAGTGAACCCCTACACGTACGATCAGTTCGTCGCGGCACTGACCGCGTACGCCCCCTACGATTGGGACGCGTACTTCAAGACGCGAGTCTACGCGATCGCTCCGCATCCGCCGGATCCATTCGAGCGCCTCGGCTGGAAGATCGTCTACACCGATCGCAAGAACGCCGCCGAAGAGCAGCAGCAGAAGCACCGGCATGCGCTCGACGCGCGGTATTCGATCGGTTTCTCTGCGAGCGACAAGGGCGTCGTCTCCGACGTTCTCGCCGGTTCGCCCGCATCCAAGGGCGGCCTCGGCGTCGGCGATACGATCGTCGCCGTCGACGACCGCGAATTCGCCGGCGACGACTTCGAAGACGAGCTGAAAACCGACGAGCATACGACGGCGCCGATGGCGTTCATCGTGAAGCGGGGGCACGTCTTCCGCAACGTGTCGATCGACTATCACGGCGGACCGAAGCATCCGCACTTGGTACGCATCGACGGCGTGCCCGACGGCCTGGCGGCGATCGTCGCGCCGCATCGTTCGCCCTAGCCGGTCACGCGAACGTTTCCGGCACCTCGTCGAGCCGCGCGTCGAGGGCCGTGCGGATCTCGTCGCGCAACGCCTCCGTCGGGAAGCCGGCGATCGCCGGTTCGAAGAACGCGAGGGCGACCATCCGCTCCGCCCGTCCGCGCGCGATGCCGCGGCTCTGCACGTAGAACAGCGCGTCTTCGCTCAGCGCTCCGACGGTCGCGGCGAGTCGGGCGGCGACGTCGTTCGCGTCGATCCGAAGCTCGGGCGTCGCCTCGAGATACGCGTCGCGCGAGAGAACGAGCGCGTCGGCGAGCAACGATGCGCGAGCGCCGTGCGTGCCGGCGGCGACGCCGATTCCGCCCCGTAGCACGCCCTGGCCGCGACCGGACGCGGCGCCGCGAACGATCGCGCGCGAGCTCGTATCCGGCGCGCGGTGCTCGACCGTCGCCGTAAATTCGGCGTTCGCGAATCCGAGCGCGAAGAAGAGCGCGCTCGCGTCGCAGCGCGCATGCGGAGCGGCGAGGTCCGTCTCGAGCGTGGTTCGCACGAGAGCCGCTCCGAGATCGGCGACGTGCCAGCCGAGTCGCGACGCCGGGCCGCACCGCGCGGCGCGCCGGACGACGACGCGCGCGGCTTCGTCCGCCTGCTGCACGACGACGTAATCGAGCTCGGCGTTCTCCTCGAGCTCGATCTCGACGATGCCGCAGACGAACGACTCCGTCGTCGCGACGTGCCGCTCGAGGATCGTCGCTCGCGCGTCGCGCCGGACGCGTACGACGACCTTCGAGAAGATCGCCCCGGCCTCGCCCGGTCGTGACGCCCAAACGAGTTGGAGCGGCGCCGGAGGACGCACGCCGGCGGGCACGTCGACGTACGCACCGCAGTTTTGAAATGCCGTCGTCAGGGCGACGAAACGGTCCGCGTCCGGTGCGACGATCGTCCGTCCGAGCGCGGCCGGTGCGTCCGCGAGGGCGACCATCGTTACGCGCGGGTCGCCACGGCGCGCCGCCGGTTCGAGATACGTGCTGCCGAGATGGACGATGCCGCCGGCGTTCTCGACCTCGAGCGCCGAAACGTCTTCGCCGGCGACGCTCGCACCGCGGACGTGCGGCGGCAGCACCGGCACGCGCAGCCGCCCGCTCGACCACGCGAGGCCGGTGAAGTCGAGCGACCGGTAGTCGTGGCGCCAACGCTGGGGCAACCGGTCGTCGACGCGCGACAGCTCGACATATCGTGCGAAGGCCGTTTTCCGCTCGGCGGCGTCGACGGCGCCGCCGCTCGCGCTCCCGAGATCGCCCAGCTCGTCGATCGCGGCGTCGAGCGTCGCTCTCGTCGCCGCGAAGTCGAGCCGTTCCGAGATCAGAGGCGTTCCGGTGCGACCCGGACGACGACCTTACCGAAATTCTCGCCGCGCAGCAATCCGATGAGTGCCGCCGGCGCGCGCTCCAAGCCGTCCACGACGTCTTCGCGATAGACGATCTCACCGTCGCGGAGCCATCGTCCGACGTCGGCGCGGAAGCGCTCGGCGAGATGCGCGAAATCGACAACGATGAAGCCGCGAACGGTCACGCGATTCGAGAGGATCGCGCGCATCAGCGCGGGCGTGCCGTCGGGTCCGGGGAACGACGTCGCGTTGTACCACGCGACGAGCCCGCACACGGGCATGCGCGAAAACGGATTGAGGAGCGGAACCACGCTCTCGAGCACGAGGCCACCGACGTTTTCGAAGTAGACGTCGATGCCGGCGGGACACGCGGCCGCGAGACGCTCGGCGAAATCCGGAGCGCGGTGATCGAGACATGCGTCGAATCCGAGCTCGCGCTCGGCAAACGCGCACTTCTCCGCGCCTCCGGCGACGCCGACGGCGCGTGCCCCGAAGCGTTTCGCGATCTGTCCGACGAGCGAACCGACGGGGCCGGTCGCGGCCGCGACGACGACGGTCTCACCGGGCTGCGGCTTGCCGATCTCGAGCAGTCCGGCGTACGCGGTGAGGCCCGGCATGCCGAGCACGCCGACCGCGGTCGAGAGCGGTGCCGCCGCAGGATCGACCTTACGCACCGCGGCGCCGCTCGCGAGCGCGACTTCTTGCCATCCGGTCGGCGCCTCGACGTAGTCGCCCGGAGCGATTCCGTCGTACCGCGACTCGATCACCTCGCTGACGGCGCCGCCCACCATGACGGCGCCGAGCTCGACCGGCGGCACGTACGACTTCTTGTCGTTCATGCGCCCGCGCATGTACGGATCGAGCGAGAGGTACACGGTGCGCAGCAGCACCTCGCCGGCGCCCGGTTCCGGAACGGGGGTCTCCTCGAGCCGAAACGTATCCGCGGTCGGTTCGCCCGTGGGACGAGCCGCGAGGACGATGCGCTTGTTGACGGTGGGACGAGTCATCCCCGAGCGCTTCGACGCGGCTAGAGCGGCTCCGGCAGGTACGGAAACCCGTCGAGCGTCGCGTGCGAGGGCTTCGTGCCGTCGCTCGTCAGGCACGCGGTCTCGGCATGATCGTCGTGCGCGAGCCCGATCTTCGCTATCGTGCTGCCGTAGATCGCGCCGAGCGAGATGTCGATGACCGGACTATCGGGATCGCGGCCGCCGAACTGTCGCGCGCCGTTGCGAAGCGATGATTTGAGACCTTTGAGTCCGGCGTCCGGCACGACGCGATTGACGGCGGTCGGGAGACCGCTCAAACCTTTCGTCTCGACGCCGAGATACGTCGCGTGACCGGTCGCGGCGAGGTTGACCTGCATCTCGTCCGGCACCAGCACGCGAACGAGAGCGTTCGCGGTCGCGGCCGAACGGCCGGCGCCCACGGGCTTCGGCGCCCTCATCGTCGCGAAGATCGCACCCGCGAGCGTCGGATCGTCGTACGGCTCCGCGTGATTCGTCTTCGCGTGGAGCGCGAACGGTTCGAGGGCTTCTTTGACGGCCGGGCGGCCCCAGCGCTCGATCTGACGCCAAACACCCGGAGCCGTCGGTTGTGACACGGACGTCGTCGCCCAGACGTTGATCCGGCCGTGATTGCGCGCATTCGTCAGCGTCGCGCGCGGCATTTCGACGACGATCGACAGGACGTTGAAACTCGCAAAATAGTCGATACCGGGCGTGCGGAAACACGTAGCGGACGCAGGCGGCACGTCGGCCTTCGGATGATACGAAAAATTTCGGTCCGGATCAATCTTGAAAAACTGCGTGAGATCGAAATAGAACGGATCTTTCCGAGGTCCCGCAAACAACCTGATGCCGCCCGGGAGCGCGACCGGTACGCCGTACGTCGTCGTACCGAGCGGTTTGCCGAGCATCGTCGAGATCGTTCCCGGGATCGCTGCCACGGGACCGGAAAAAACGATGCGTTGCTTCGTGCCGGCGCCCTCCGCTTTGAATTGCAAGACGACGTGCTCGCGATAATCGCCGACGGTGTCGATCTTGATTTGATAGAGAACGCCCGGGTCGAACGACGCGGTCGCGGCTAGTCCGCGGGGGACGAGCGGGTGGACGTCGAGAGCGAATACGACGTCGCGCGGATCCTTGGCCGGGAAGACGTACATGTCCGTGATGTCGGCGCCGGGCTTTGCGACGGCGCGCAACGTGTCTTGATGGTCCGATGCGAGCCCCGGACGGACGGCGTAAGACATCGCCGCCACGATCGAGAGCGATGCGACCGTCGCTGCGGCGAGAACGAGTTTGAGACGGGACACGAAGCGGCTCCACGGTGAAAGATCGAAAAAGTACGTGGCTGAACCGTTACCCAGATTTCACGGCATGCGCACTTCCCTCGGTCTGCGAAGGAAGCTACGCGGGCGCGGGCTTCCGCAACAGAACGATCAGCGGCAAATTGAGCAGCGAGACGAGCGCGACCCACTTCGAGTTGTCGGCGTAGGCGAGGATCGACGCCTGCTGCGCGACGAGCCCCGCGACGCCGGCCGGCTGCGCGACGCCGATTTGCGAGAAGTGGTGCGCGGTCGCGCCGCCCGCGAGCAGCGACTGATACCCGGCGAGGCTGTGATCGTACGTCACCGCGAGCCCCGTTGCGGCGAGCGAGCCGCCGAGCAGCAGCACCATCTTGAAGATGGCGATGCCTTCGCCGCGCGCCTCGTCGGGCAGCGAGCGCACGAGCGCGTTCGCGATCGGTGAGAACAAGCACGCGAAGCCCGCGCCCGAGAGCACGACCGCGATCGTAAACGTCGTGAAGTCGGAGAGCAGCGTCGTCTGCACGGCGAGCAGCGCGTACGACACCGGAACGAAGATGAAGCCGAGCGCGACGGGCAGCTTGACGTCGATCTTGTCGGCGTTGACGAGCAACACCACCGTCGGCGCGACGAACGCGATCGCGAAGATCCGCAAGGTTAAAAGCGCGCCCGCCGTCGAGGGCGGGAAGCCGAGCGCGCCCTCCGTGTACTGGACGAAGAGATTCGCGCCGAACAGCGGCACGCCGAGGCCGAAACCGAGAACGCTGCCGACGGCGAGATTGCGGATCCGGAAGAGCCGCAGATCGATGAAGCCGTCCTCGCCGAGCTCGCGCCGGATGAAGAGGGCGAATCCGACGATCGAGACCACGCCGAACGCGACGATGTCGGGGCCCGCGATCCAATCGCGCCGTTCGCCGAACGACGAGACGTATTGAAAGCCGAAGAACGCGCAGAACGCGAACGCGACGCCGAGATAGTCGAAGCGGGACGCCGGTTTCGGTCCGGGTGCTTCGAGCAAGAATGCGATCACGACGCTCGCGAACACCGCGAGCAGCGCGTAGAGCGCGAACGCGCCGCGCCAATAGGCGTGATCGATGAACCACCCGCCGATGAACGATCCGGACGCGGCACCGGAGAGCGACGTCACGGAAAAGATCGAGAACGCGTAGCCGCGCAGTTTCGGCGGTGCGAGCGTGAGCACCGTGATGACCGAACACACGAAGAACGTCCCCTGTGCCAGACCCTCGAAGCAGCGGCCGATCATGAACCCGTGGAGCGACGTCGAGGCCGCCAAGTACAGCGACAGCATGCCGAACATGACGTGACCGGCGCCGAACACCTGACGGCGACCGAAGCGATCGACGAGCCACGGCGTGAGCAGGATCATCACGTAGTAGAACGCGTTGTATCCGATCGACATCCACGGCAACTCGTCCGCCGTCGCGTCGAGCGAACCGGCGGCATAATTTTGGATCGCCTGGTACACGCCCGCGAACGACTGGTCGAGAAACAGCGAGATCAGCGCCGCGAACATGACGAAGATCTTAGCGACGGTGACGCCGTCCGCCACTTCGATCGCGAAGAACGAGCGGCGAGCCGCCGTGCTAGAAATGACGAGCGATGTAATCGATCCAGTGATCGTAGACGTCCGCTCGCCGGACGGGATCGTGCGGGAAGTGCCCGTCGACGGGCCACACGCGAAGCGTCGCGTCTTTTCCGTTATCACGCAACGCGCGCCAGTACATCGACGACGTCGCGAACGGATCCCGATTGTCGCCGATGTCGGAGAGGATCAGCACGGGCGTCGTGACGTCGCGGACGTACGAGATCGCGGAGGCCTTGCGCCACTCCGCGGGATCGCCTCGGAACGGCGAGCCGTGGAACAGCGCGCGATCCGAATCGCTGTCGTCCGCCACGCCGTAGTCGGTGATCCAGTCGTCGACCGATGCGCCGGACACCGCCGCTCGCCACACGTGGTACTTCGAGATCATCCACGCCGTCATGATCCCGCCGTACGACCATCCCGAAACGGCGAGCCGTTTCTCGTCGACGATGCCGCGCGAACGCACGGCGTCGAGCGCGGCCATGATGTCTCGGCCGGGACCGGCGTCCGGGTCGTAGAGCACGCCGCGTTGATACGCGAGGCCGAGGTTGTCGCTCCCGCGATAGTTCGGTTGCAGCACGAGCCAGCCGCGCGCGGCCATCAGTTCGCCGAGATTCTCGAACGCGAAGGACGTGGCGGCCGTGGGACCGCCGTGGATGAGCACGACGAGCGGATAGCGGCGCGTCGGTACGAAGCCCGGCGGCCGCAAGAGCACGGCATCGCCCGGGATGCCGAGCGACGTCGTATAGACGATCCGTTCGGGCGTTGCGAGATCGAGTGCCGCGACGGCGCCGTTATAGTCGGTCAGGCGATCGACGCGGCCGTCGGGCCGGCGCACGTACAATTCGGCGGGTCGCGCGGGGCCCGTTCCCGCGAACACGATCGTCCCGTCGCGCGCGACGGCGTGTTCGAGCGGCGACGTGATCTCGACGTCGCCGAGATCGACGCGCGCGGGCGTTCCGCCGAGCGGAGTGCGGACGAGATCGACGCTCGTACCGTTCGCGCACGTGAAGTAGAGGCCGGTCGAGTCCGCGAGCCAGACGGCATCGTGTACGCTGCGATCGTACGGATGGGAGACGGCGTCCGTCGTTCCGCCGCCGCGTGCGGTCGCGAACGCCTCCGTCAGATGCGATTGATTGTCGCCGTCGGAATACAGATACGCGACGTGCGAACCGTCGGGCGAGAACAGCGGGTTCGACTCGAAACCGTCGTGCCCGGTCAGGCGCGTCGCTTTCGCGGTCGCGACGTCGAGCAACGCGACCGTCGCACGATCGGCGTCGTTGAGGATCGCGTTCGGCGCGCGGACGTAGGCGATCGTCGTTCCGTCGGCCGACCACGACAGCGTCGACTGCGCTTCGCCCGTCGCGACGCTCTGCGCGCCGAACGTGAGCTGCCGCGAGCGACCGCCCGCGAGCGACGCGAGAAAGAGATGGGACGGGCGCGGCTCCTCGCGCGCGGTGATCGGTTCCGTCGTGAACACGAAACTGTCGCGGAAGCGCGCGGCTCCGGTGAGCTTCGGTTTCGGATCGGTCGCCGCGTACGCGATCGCGCGGCCGTCCGGCCGCCACGCGAATTGATCGACGCCGCCGGGCGCGTTCGTGACGGGGCGCGCATCGCCGCCGTCGAGGCGCATCGACCAGACCTGCGCCTGCGCGTCGTCGCCGGTACCGGCATCGGCCAAGAACGCGATCGACGTGCCGTCGGGTGAGAACGCCGGATCGCCGAGCCCTTTACGTGCGTACGTCAGCGTGCGCCGCGCGTGCGACGCGATGTCGACGAGATCGAGTTCTCGTGCGGTCGTGTCGTCGTTCGTGACGGTGCGACTCGTGACGACGACCGCGCGCGTGCCGTCCGGCGACACTGCCGGCGACGACACGCCGACGACGTGCGCGAGGTCGTCCGGCCGGATCGGGCGGGCGAACGCCGCCGCCCCGCTCGCGATCGAAACGAGAAGCAACGCGAGACCGCGACGGACGAAAGTGCGCACGGCGTTTTCTCTATGCGGCGCGTTCGCGGGTTCCCTGGTCGTGCCGCGCGGGGCGCGCCGCTTCTCGCGCGGAAAGAATCCTTCATGGAACGCTCCTTTACGATCGAAGCCGCGGATCTCGCGCGCGACCTCGGCGCACTCGTCCCGCTCGTCGATTCGTACCGGCGTTTCTACGAACAACCGTCCGACCTCGTCGCGGCGGAACGGTTCGTCCGCGACCGCTTCGCCGCGGGCGACACGCAGTTTTTCGTCGCGCGCGATGCGGAGGCGCTACTCGGCTTCGCGCATCTCCTCTTCTCGCTCGAGACCGTGTCGTTGCGCAGGATCGGCATCTTGGAAGACATCTTCGTGACCGAATCCGCGCGCGGGCGCGGCGTCGGCGGCGCGCTCCTCGACGCCGCGGAAACGTTCGCTCGCGCCGGTGGGCTCGCGCGCCTGACGCTCGCGACGGCCCATCAAAATCGCACGGCGCAGCGTCTCTATCTCGCGCACGGCTACGTGCCCGATCAGCGCTTCCGCTCGTTCAACCGCTTTCTGACGCCGGAGCCTGCGGCGACGACGTAACGCCGCAGGTCAGGTCGCGGTTGCGGCCGCGTGCAGCGCGTCGTGCGAGCGCCACTTGCGGCGTACGCGCGCGTCTCCCGAGCGCGCGATCTCCGAAAGGTCGATGCGCCGCCACGCGTCGTAACCGACGTACGCGACGCCGCGCCGAGCGAGTAGCGCGGTCAGCCGCGCGCGACCGTCGTTGCGACTCGCGTCGCCGAAGTCGGCGACGATGGTCTTCGCGACGAGTTGCGCCTCGCTGCGATTCGTCGGGATCGTCCCGGACGGACCGCGTTTCGCCCAGCCGACGGCGTACAGGCCGGCGTCGATCCGGCCGTCGACGTTCCGCAGCGCACCGGCGTCGCGCTCGAGGTCGTGACCGTGCGTCTCGTATCCGACGCACGTGACGGCGAGTTGCGCGTCGATGACGCGATCCGTGCCGTCCGCGGCGCGAAAACGGACGCGTTCGAGACGGCCGTCACCTTCGAACGCGACCGGAACGAGGCCGAAGTCGAAAACGAGCGAGAGCGGTTTCGTCTCGTCGGCCGCGGCGACGACCTCCGCGAGCGCGGTTCCCGCCGCGCCGTCGAGATCTTCGATGCGCGTGCCGGCGCCGAGCTCCGTTTTCGCCCGAGCGAGATCGCGCAGCTCGAGTAGCTCGCCCGCGGTGAACTTCATCGCCGTAGCCGCGCGACGGCCGACGATGCGGATGCGTTCGAGTGTCGCGGCGGCCAGCGCGGCCGACACCTCGGGCGCGAGATCCGAGCCCGCGAATTCATCCGGCGTTTTCGCGAGGATACGAGTGACGTCGAGCGCGACGTTGCCCGCCCCGATCGCGATCGCGGTTCGCACGCCCGCGAGATCGACGTCCGCGTGATCGGGATGATGGTTGTACCAGCCGACGAAGCGTCCCGACGCGTATACGCCCGGTAGCGATTCGCCGGGAATACCGAGCGTGCGATCGCACGCGGCGCCCGTCGCGATCGCCACCGCGTCGTATGCGGCTCGCAACTCGTCGAGCGAGACGTCGCGCCCGAGCTCGACGCCGCCGAAGAACGCGACGTCCGGTTTCGCGAGCACGCGATTGAGCAGTCGCGCCACGCCCTTCGTCGATTGATGATCGGGAGCGACGCCGGAACGAACGAGCCCGAACGGCGTCGGCAACCGATCGATCACGTCGACGCGCACGTCGGGCGACGCCTTCAACAGCGCCTCGGCGCAGTACAAGCCGGCGGGACCGCTCCCGACGATCGCGACGCTGCGCACGGGTTACGCCAGGCGCACGTAGTCGTAGGGAACGGGCTGACTGTTGATGCCGCGGTCGGGCGGTGCGATCCATCCGGCCATTTTGCCGATCTCCGTGACCGGCTGCATCAAGCTGTGAACGAACGCGCGATCGCTCTCGGTCGGCAGCCACGCGGCCTGTTGCGCCTCGAACTCCGCGAGCGAGATCGGCGTGCCGGACGGATCCGTCGGCGTCGCGGCCCAGCTCCCGATCGAGCGGCGAAAACGCGTGCTCGGCAGCGAGAGCGCGAACGAGAACCCGGCCTTCGCGATCGTGCGATTCCAACGCGTGATGCCGATCTCGCAGTCCTTGACGTACGCCTGACGCGTGACCTCGTTCATGGCATTGCGCATCGGCAGGCTCTCGATCGAGACGCCGCCCTTGCCGTCCGGAACTTCGAGATCGTACGTGAGCGCGTCCGCGCGGTGATCGTCGTAGGTCGCTTCGTCGGGACGGCCTTTGATGCCGTTCGCGAAATACGAGGCCGCGTTCGACGACGAGTCGGCCCCGAAGAGATCGAGCGACGAGCTGAACCAGAAATTCAAGTACTTTTGAATCGTCGGGAGATCGATCGCACCCATCTTCCGGACGGCGTCCGGATCGTCGGATTGCAGCTCCTTCATCACCTCGAGCGACCGCTTGACGACGCGGCCGATGCCCGTCTCACCGACGAACATGTGGTGCGCCTCTTCCGTCAACATGAATTGGCACGTGCGGGCGAGCGGATCGAAGCTCGATTCGGCGAGCGACTTCAACTGATACTTGCCGTCGCGATCCGTAAAATACGTGAACATGAAGAAGCTGAGCCAATCGGAGATCGGCTCGTTGAACGTGCCGAGGATTCGCGGATTGTCGATGCTGCCGGAATGGCGGCCGAGCAATTGCTCCGCTTCCTCGCGGCCGTCGCGACCGAAGTAGCCGTGCAAGAGATACACCATCGCCCACAGATGACGGCCCTCTTCCACGTTGACTTGGAAAAGGTTGCGGAGGTCGTAGAGCGACGGCGCGGTGTGCCCGAGCAGGCGCTGCTGTTCGACGGACGCGGGCTCGGTGTCGCCTTGCGTGACGATCAGCCGGCGCAACACCGAACGGTGCTCGCCCGGAACCTGCTGCCATACGTCTTTACCGAACTCGTCGCCGAATCCGATCTTGCGTTCGGCGTCGGGCTCCGCGAGGAAGATTCCCCAACGGTAGTCGGGCATGCGCACGTGTCCGTACGTGGCCCAACCCTTCGCGTCCACCGACGTCGCGGTGCGCAGATAGACGTCCGAGGCCTGGAAATCGGTCGGGCCCATGCCCTGCCACCACTTCAAGAACTCCGGCTGCCAATGTTCGAGCGCGCGCTGCAGCGTCCGGTTCGAGCCTAAGTCGACGTTGTTCGGGATGCGTTCCTGATAATCGATCGCCACGTGAGGTTACACTCTCTCCCAATTGAATTGGGGTTTCGAACCACTACCGAAAAGTTTGAGCGCGCCGCGTTCGCCGGTGGAATTCGGCCGGACGAACACCCAGTTCTGCCATGCCGAGAGACGGCCGAACACTTTGGTTTCGAGCGTCTCCGCGCCGGGAAAACGCAAGCTCGCTTCCATGCCCGTGAGCGCGTCCGGCGAGAGCATCGCACGCTCCTCGAATGCGAGCCGGATCTCGTCGTCCCAATCGAGTTCGTCCGGTGCGAACGTGACGAGCCCGAGCGCTTCCGCACGTTCGGCATCGAGCGGTTCGTCGCGAACCGCCGCGAGCGATTCGACCGTGCCCGGCGAACCGTGAAAGCGCGTTTCGAGACGCGTCTTCCCGTTGACCATCGGAAACGCGCCGAAATTCGTCGCGTCGAGGGCGACGTGCGGCGCGTCCGCTTCGTCCGGAATCGAGAGCATGTAGCTGCGGTCCGCCGCGAGCGCGATCTCGAGGAGCGGGCCGACGAAACACGACCCGCGATCGATCACCGCGTAGAGACTGCGCGACGTCACGTCGAGGCGAGCGAACGTCCGCCGCAGGAGCCCGAGCGTCTCCCGGACCAGCCAGTGGTCGGCGCACGTGCCGAGCGACGCCGACGCGGCGAGCACGCCTTCGGGATCGCCCTCGGAACGCAAGATCAGAAGCCCGAGATCGAGTTCGTTCGTGCGCAACATGAGGATCGCGTCGTCGAGTTGACGTGCGAACGCGAGCGGCCACCACCCGTCGCCCGCGCGGACGATGTCCGCGGCCGTCTGCGGCTCGGGATCTTTCGGCGCGCGTACCGTCAACGTCGCCGAGCGGTTCGGCCGGTCGAAGGTCACGTCGACGTACTCGTAGCGATAACCGCCCGCGTCGATCGTCCGCTCGAGGGGCCCGAGCGCGATGCCCGTGGCGTCGGCGGGCCGGGTCGACGTCGCGGCGAGCGCGGCGCAACGTTCCGCAACGAGATCGCCGAACGTTGCCG
>CAJCIN010000196.1 GCA_903970385.1 Rhodospirillales bacterium
ACGTGCCACAGCTGCAGGACGATCGTGCCCCCGGCGGCGTGCACGGCATCGGTCACGAGCTTCCAACCCGCGATCTGCTCGGGCGAGTAGATGCCCGGCGTGAAGGCGTAGCCTTTGCCCGTCGGCGAGATCTGCGTCGCCTCCGAAACGATGAGACCGGCACTCGCACGCTGCGCGTAGTATTCCGCGTTGAGACCGTGCGGCACATCGGTGCCGTGCGTCGCGCGATTGCGCGTGAGCGGCGCCATCACGATGCGGTTACGAAGTTCGAGCGCTCCGACTTTTAGCGGCGAGAAGAGAACGGCGTTATCTGGTTGTGACATCCTCCCCTACTACCGCCGAGGCCGCCGAAGCGTTGCGGACGAAAGACGGCTCGTGTCTTCGATCGAACGCGGCGCGCCGGATGCCCGTGTGGAACTCACGTTCCGCGGGCTCCTCCTCGGCGCGGCGATCACGCTCGTGTTCACCGCCGCGAACGTCTACCTCGGGCTCAAGGTCGGCCTGACCTTCGCCTCGTCGATTCCGGCGGCGGTGATCTCGATGGCGCTGCTCCGGTTCTTCAAGAACGCGACGATCTACGAGAACAACATCGTGCAGACCGTCGCGTCCGCGGCGGGAACGCTGTCGTCGATCATCTTCGTGTTGCCGGGGCTCGTCATGGTCGGCTGGTGGACGGGTTTTCCGTTTTGGGAAACGTTCGGCATCTGCGTCGTCGGCGGCGTACTCGGCGTGCTGTACACGATTCCGCTCCGCCGCGCGCTCGTCAACGAGTCCGATCTCCCGTATCCCGAAGGCGTCGCCGCCGCCGAAGTGCTGATCGTCGGTTCGCAGGCGGGCGCGAACGACGGCAACGCGATCGCGAGCGCGGAGAATCGCGCCGGACTCGTCGCCGTCGTCGTCGGCGGCGTCGCGTCCGCGGCGTTCGCGGCAGTCGTCGCGACGCAACTCTTCATCGATGAGGCCGCCGGCTATTTCCGCATCGGGCCGGCCGCGACGGGTCTCGGTTCGTCGCTCTCGCTCGCGCTTCTCGGTGCGGGTCATCTCGTCGGACTTTCGGTCGGCCTCGCGATGCTCTTCGGACTCGTCATCGCGTGGGGAATCGCGACGCCGCTCTTGACCGCGTTACATCCCGCGAGCGGCCCGGCCGCTGCGGTCGCCGTCGCCGTGTGGGCCCACAAGGTGCGGTTCATCGGCGCGGGCGCGATCGGCATCTCCGCGATCTGGACGCTCGCGAAGCTGACCGCACCGGTCGGACGCGGCGTCGCGTCCGCACTCGCCGCATCGCGCCGCATCGCGGCCGGCGACGGCGGCACGCTCGCGCGGACGGAGCGCGACATTCCGATCGGGATCGTCGCGCTGCTCTTCGTGGTCTGCCTGGTTCCGCTGGCCGCTCTCTCCGTCGCGTTCCTGTACGGCGGTGCGCTCGGCGGGTCGATGATCCCGCTCACGATCGGCGCGATCGTCTACGTCGTGATCGCGGGATTCCTCGTCGCGACGGCGTGTGGTTACATGGCCGGGTTGATCGGTTCGTCGAACAGCCCCGTCTCGGGTCTCGCCATCCTCGCCGTCCTCGGCGCGTCGCTGCTGTTGCTCGCGCTCGAACGCGGCGCGGGACCGTCCGTCGCGCCGACGCTCGTCGCCTACGCGCTCTTCGTCACGGCGGTCGTCATCAGCGTCGCGACGATCGCGAACGACAACCTGCAAGATCTCAAGACGGGACAACTCGTCGATGCGACGCCGTGGCGCCAGCAGGTCGCGCTCATCGTCGGCGTCGTGATGGGCGCGCTCGTCATCCCGCCGGTGCTCGATCTCCTCAATCGCGCGTACGGGTTCGCGGGCGCGCCGGCGCTCCACGGGGCGACGAACGCGGTGCCGCTTCCCGCACCGCAAGCGACGCTCGTGTCGGCGCTCGCGAAAGGCGTGATCGAAGGTCAGATCGACTGGGGGCTGATCGGCATCGGCGCGCTCGTCGGCGCCGCGATCATCGCGATCGATGCCGCATCGCGCGCGAGCGGCCGCATCTCGCTTCCGCCGCTCGCCGTCGGCATCGGTATCTACCTGCCGGCGGGCACCGTCGTGCCCGTCGTCGCGGGCGCGCTCCTCGGGTGGTGGTACGATCGCCACGTCGCCACGCGCGCGAACGCCGAGTCCTCGAAACGCGTCGGCGTCCTCCTCGCGTCGGGCTTGATCGTCGGCGAGAGCCTGTTCGGCGTCCTGCTCGCCGGCATCATCGTCGCAACCGGAAAAGGCGCCCCGCTCGCGCTCGTGAGCGACGGCTTCGCACCGTACGCGAACGTCCTCGGCACGCTAGCGTTCATCGCAACCTCGCTCGCGCTCTACCGCTGGATCACATCAGTATCGCGCGCAAGCTAATCGAATTCGAGCGCAACGTCCGTCAAAGAGCCCGCGAGTGCGGGCTCGGGGGGAAACGGGGGGCCGCGCCGCCCCGTTGTTACAAGTGCGGCTGTGACGGCTTGGCGACGAACGTGTACGGCTGGCCGAGATAGTACACGCCGCCGACGATCGAGCCGTTTTCGACGTGCGCGTTGATCAGGCGGGTCGAGCTG
>CAJCIN010000197.1 GCA_903970385.1 Rhodospirillales bacterium
TGCACGCGCGTCCCGAGTTAGCCAAATCCTACGATCCCGCCGAGGTCGAGCCGCCGCTCCTCGCGCGCGATCTCGCTGCGGGCGTGTTTCATGCCGAGGTCGACCGCTCGCGCGCGCCGTTCGTCATCTCGATGCCGCCGCCGAACATCACGGGCCGCGCGCATCTCGGGCACGGCTCGACGTATACGCCGATGGACATCCTCACGCGCTATCACCGCATGCTCGGCGAGAACGCCGATTGGATTCCGGGCCAAGATCACGCGGCCATCGCGACCGAGGCCGTGCTCGTCCGCGAGCTCGCGAAAGAGAATCTGACCCGCGACGGACTCGGCCGCGAAGCGTACCTCGCACGCGCGTGGGACTGGCGCGAGCGCTACGGCGACGCGATCTACGAATCGTTTCGCACGCTCGGGTTCGGGCCGGACTGGGATCGCGATCGTTTCACGATGGATCCCGGTCTCTCGGCGGCGGTCACGCGCGTGTTCGTCGCGTTGTATCGCGAGGGCGCGATGTATCGCGGCACGCGGCTCGTCAACTGGGATCCCGTTTCGAAGTCGACGCTCAGCGATGCCGAAGTCGAAGACGAAGAGCGCGACGGTTTTCTCTGGGGCATCCGCTACACGAGTGCGGACGGGTCGATCGCGATCGACGTCGCGACGACGCGGCCGGAGACGATGCTCGGCGACACCGCGATCGCGGTGCATCCCGACGACGAACGCTATGCCGCGCTCGTCGGAAAGCACGTCGTCGTGCCGCTCGCCGGTCGGAGCATTCCCATCGTCGCCGACGATGCCGTCGAACGCGATTTCGGGACGGGCGCCGTGAAGATCACGCCGGCGCACGATCCGACGGACAACGCGATCGGCGAACGTCACGGGCTACCGATGCCGACGGTGATCGACTTCGACGGCAAGATGACGGGCGACATCCCGGCGGTGTATCTCGGGCTCGATCGCTTCGACGCGCGCAAGCAGATCGTCGCCGATCTCGAGGCGAGCGGCGCGCTCGTGTCGACCACGCCGCGGCGGCACGTCGTGCCGGTGAGCTCGCGCAGCGGCGCGATCGTCGAGCCGTTGCTCTCGCTGCAATGGTTCTGCAAGATGGACGCGCTCGCCGCGCCCGCGCTCGAAGCGTATCGCAACGGCACCGTTCGCTTCGTCCCCGAACGTTTCGGGCGCACGTTCGAATATTGGCTCGAGAACATCCGCGATTGGAACGTGTCGCGTCAAGTGTGGTGGGGGCATCAGCTGCCCGTCTGGTACACGCCGGACGACGAGCCGATCGTCGCGGAGACGGAAGACGAGGCGCGGGCGATCGCGCGCGAGCGTTTCGGCACGGACGACCTGCGACGCGATTCCGACACGCTCGACACGTGGTTCTCGAGCGCGCTCTGGCCGTTCTCGATCCTCGGCTGGCCCGAGCAGACGCCCGAACTCGACCACTGGTATCCGAACCAAGTGCTCGTCACGGGCCGCGACATCATCTTTCTGTGGGTCGCGCGCATGGTGATGCTCGGCTTGAAGTTCGTGGGGCGCGTCCCGTTCAAGGACGTCTTCATCGCGCCGCTCGTGTTCGACATGCAGGGGCGCAAGATGTCGAAGAGCCTCGGCAACGCGATCGATCCGATGGATCTCGTCGAAAAGTACGGCGCGGACGCGACGCGCCTCGGCGTCGTGCGGCAGATGCGCTTGGAATCGCAGGAGCTGCGTTTCGACGAACGCTTCGTCGAGAAGTCGCGCGAATTCAACAACAAGATGTGGAACGCGCTGCGCTATATCCGCAGCCTTCCCGAGGGCCCCGTGCAGGCGAGCCGCCTTCCGCCGCTCGCCGAACTCTCGCTCGCCGATCGCTGGATGCTCGCCGGGCTGCGCGCGACGATCGAGCGCGTCACGCGCGCGTTCGACGCGTACGAGTTCGGGCTCGCAGCCGAGACGTTGCTCGACTTCATCTGGTACGAGTACTGCGATTGGTACATCGAAGCGACGAAGGTGCCGACGCCGACGCGCGCGGCCGTGCTCTCGTACGGGCTGAGCGCCCTCGTGCGGCTGCTGCATCCGATCGCGCCGTTCGTCACCGAAGAGATCTGGCAGGCGTTGCCGCACGACGGCCGCACGATCGTCACGGCGCTCTGGCCCGATCCCGAGGAGCTTCCGGCCGATGCTGCCGCATTCGCACGCTACGAGACGCTCAAGACCGTCGTCGGCAAGGTGCGCGATCTTCGCGCGGATCTCGGCATCGCGCCGCGCGAGCGGATGACGATCGACGTTCCGCCGTCGCTCGACCCGGATGCGCGCGCGTTGCTCGCGATCCACGCCCACGCGACGCTCGTCGACGCGCCCGCGCTCGCGGAATCGGCCGGGGATCCGCTGCTCGCGGCGACGCCGTACGCGCCGCCGGAGATCTTGGTCGGACGGTACCGTAAGGACGTCGCACGGCTCGACGCCGAGGTCGACCGGGCGCAGAAGAAGCTCGGCAACGAACAATTCGCCGCCAAAGCGTCGCCCGACGTCGTCGAGAAAGAACGCGCCAAACTCGCCGCATACCGGGCCGAGCGCGCGCGGGTAGCGGATCAGCTGGCGCGGCTCGAGGCGAAGGCGTGAGCGGCCGAAGCATGGTCCGCGGCCTCGCGGACGAATCACCCGGCGATGGAATTCTCGAGTTGAGAAGCGCCGTGGATACGATCCGCGAGCGGACGCTGATGACGGCCGAGCAGATCGACCGTATCATCGGGCGTCTGGCACATCAGATCCTCGAACCCGAGGACGCTCAGAGCGGCGTCGTGCTGATCGGAATCCGTCGCGGCGGCGAGCAACTCGCGCGGCGTCTCTCGCTCAAGATCGAAGAGATCAGCGGCGCGCGACCCGGCCTCGGCTTCCTCAACATCAATCTCTATCGCGACGACGACGTCGCCCGCGTGTTGCCGGAATCGGAGATCCACGAGGATCTCAGCGGCAAGCTCGTGATCGTCGTCGACGACGTCCTCTTCACGGGCCGAACCGTTCGATCGGCTCTCGACGCCGTGACGGATCTCGGACGTCCGCGAGCGATCCGGCTCGCGGTGCTCGTCGATCGCGGCCTGCGCGAACTTCCCGTGCAGGCTGATTACGTCGGGCGCACGATCCCGACGAGCCGGCGCGAACACATCGAGGTGCGGCTCGCGAAGACGTACGCGGACGACGATCGCGTCGTCATCCGCAGCGATCCCGATGCGGGAGCGTAGTCTCCTCGATCTCGACGATCTGACGTCCGCCGAAATCACGGGCATCCTCGAGCGCGCGCGACGTTTTCACGACGACCCGCCGCCGCGAAATCTGCTGCGCGACGTGTGCGTCGTCAATCTGTTTTTCGAGGCGAGCACGCGCACGTTCACGTCGTTCGCGATCGCGGAGCAGCGCGTCGGCGCCGACGTCGTCGCGTTACCGCCCGGTTCGTCGAGCCTCGGGAAGGGCGAGACGATCGCGGATACGGCGATCACGCTCGCGGCGATGGGCGTGCGCGTGATCGTGACGCGCCACCCGGAATCGGGCTTCCCGTACCGGCTCGCGGAATCGTTCGCCGGTCACGTGATCAACGCGGGCGACGGGCGGCACGCGCATCCGACGCAGGCGCTCCTCGATCTCCTCACGTTGCAAACGGAATTCGGAAAGATCGCGGGGCTCCGCGTCGCGCTCGTCGGCGACATCTTGCACAGCCGCGTCGCGCGCTCGAACATCCTCGGCTTGATCGCGCTCGGCGCGGAGGTGACGCTCGTCGGGCCGCACACGCTGCTGCCCGAAGCGATGCAGCGCGACGGCGTGCGCATCGCGCGCGATCTCGACGCGGTGTTGCCCCACATCGACGCACTCATGCTGCTGCGGATCCAGCGCGAACGGATCGCGGCTGCCGTGCTGCCGTCGCTCGACGACTACGCCCGTAACTATCGTCTCGACGCGCGTCGTTTGGAGGCGCTCGCCCCCGGCACGATCGTCATGCATCCCGGACCGTACAATCGCGGCGTCGAGTTGACCGAAGACGTATTCGCTTTTCCGGGCTGGCGCTACGCGCAGCAGGTCTCGCACGGCGTCTTCGTGCGCATGGCCGTGCTCGATTTTCTCGTGAACGGCGCGGCGTAACGGGGTGCCGGGGAGCTACTCGGCGCGACAGCTCGCGCAGCGGCCGGCGAACGTGACGTCGCCCGAGTCGATGGCGAAGCCGGTCTCGTCGGCGACGCTCTTGAGCACGCGCGACGGCAGCGTGTACCCGACGTCTTCGATCGAGCCGCAGGCGACGCAGCGGACGTGCGCGTGATTCGGCCCCACCGGCTCGTACGTCGCGGAATCCGCGCCCGGCACGACGATTTCCGAGATCATCCCGAGCTGACGCAGACGGACGAGGCCGCGATAGACGGTCGAATAGCCGATGCCCGGGCGCTGCTCGGCGGCGCGCGCGAAGACGTCGCTCATCGTGAGATGCCGGCCGAGGCCGCTCGTCTGCACGATGTCGTAGATCAGGCGATAATTCTTCGGGAGCGAGCCCTCGGGCAACGTCGTCACGGCCATCCGGCGCAGTATAGCACGCCGGCCAGAAACTGAACATGGGTTTCACTGTCAATTTCGTTGACGGGCGCCCGCCGCGGTGCTAGGATGAGTGCGTGAGAATGAAAGTCATATTCACTGACGTGATTCGGCTGCTGCTCGGTCGCCGCATCGCCGTGCCGGTCCCGATCCCGGCGGACCGGCCCGCCGGCCGGCGTTCGCGAGCCGCGCGGTGAACGCGACGAGGCCGCGCACCGCGACGGACGCTCTCCGCCGCCGCTTGCGCGGACGGCTCGCCGTCTACTGCGTGTCGGCCGCCGTCGTCACCGCCGCGCACGCCCTGCTGCAGCAACACTAACCGCTCGCGTCGCCGGTAAGGCGAAGTCGCAACGGAAGAAGAACCCGACTCGCGATGGAGTTCGGTCGTCATTGTGTGCCCGGGCGCACGCCGGTTCGCTTGCCTCGTAGGCCGAACGTGGTACGTGTGAAGGCGCCGGTACGGTGAACGATCTTTTTCTTCGTGGCGGACGCGTCGTCGATCCGGCGAGCGGCCTGGATGCCCTGCGCGACGTTCTGATTCGCGACGGCCGCGTCGCGAGCATCGGCGAACACCTGGATCCCGGCGGCGCCGACGTCTTCGATGCCGAGGGAGCCGTCGTGGCGCCCGGGTTCATCGACATGCACGTCCACCTTCGCGAGCCGGGCCAAACGCACAAAGAAACGATCGCGACGGGAAGTGCGGCCGCGGTCGCCGGCGGCTTCACCGCCGTGGCGTGTATGCCGAACACGGAACCGGCGCTCGATTCGCCGGCGCTGATCGCGGAGGTGCTCCGGCTCGCGCGCGCGGCCGGTCTCGCGCGCGTGCATCCGATCGCGGCGATCACGCGCGCGCGAGCGGGCAAAGAGCTCGCGCCGTATTGGCGTCTCCACGATGCCGGAGCGGTCGCGTTCAGCGACGACGGTTTCTCCGTTTCGAATCCGCGCGTCTTGCGTCAGGCGGCGCTCTACGCGCGCGACGTGCCGGGCGTCTTCATCTCGCACTGCGAGGACGGCGATCTCAAGGGCGACGCCGTGATGAACGAGAGCGCGCGCAGTTTCGAACTCGGCCTCGCCGGGTCGCCCGGACTCGCGGAAGACGTCGGCGTCGCACGCGACATCCTCATCGGCGGCGACACGCACAAGCCGTTCCACATCGCGCACCTCTCGACCGCGATGAGCGCCGAACTCGTGCGCTTCGGTCGCGCGCAGGGCATCGCCGTGACGTGTGAGGTCACGC
Organism: Rhodospirillales bacterium; assembly: GCA_903970385.1. Lineage (GTDB taxonomy): Bacteria > Vulcanimicrobiota > Vulcanimicrobiia > Vulcanimicrobiales > Vulcanimicrobiaceae > Palsa-1515. The sequence continues at coordinate 5,791 of CAJCIN010000197.1, forward strand.
CGCATCATCTTTTGCTCGCGGACGACCGTTTCGACGGGTTCAGCGCCGATGCGAAGGTGAATCCGCCGCTGCGCGTCGCGAACGACATCGCGGCGCTGCGGGCCGCGGTGCGCGATGGAACGATCGACGCGTTCGCGACCGATCACGCACCGCACACGCGCGAAGAAAAGGCGCAGTTGCTCGCCGACGCGCCGGTCGGTTTCACGGGCCTCGAAACCGCGGTCGGCGCGTACGCGTCGGCGCTGCCCGATCTGCCGCTCGAGCGCTTCGTCGCGCTCCTCTCGACGAATCCCGCGCGCATCCTCGGCGTGCCGGGCGGTACGCTCGCGATCGGCGCCGCGGCCGACGTGACGATCTTCGCGGAACGTCCCTGGCGCGTCGATGCGGCCGCGTTCCATTCGCTCGGGAAGAACACGCCGTTCGACGGTGCGACCTTCGCGCGGCGCGCGATCGCGACGATCGTCGGCGGAGCGTTCGTGATGCGCGACGGTATCGTCGCAGCGGCCGTCGCCGCATGAATCGCCGTACGTTCGTCGCGCTCGCTTCGGCGGGACTCGGTGCCGGTCTGCCGCGAGCGGCGCGCACGG
>CAJCIN010000198.1 GCA_903970385.1 Rhodospirillales bacterium
CGACGTGGGGCAACGGTCGAGATCGACGATCGCGCCGAAGCCGCCGCTCGCGACGAGCTCCGCCGTGCAGCCCATGATCCCGCCCGCGCCGAGATCTTTGAAGCCGACGGTAAGCCCGCGTTCGTGCACGACGTCGAAGGCACGATACGACGCGCGCATGATCACGTTCTTGAGAAACGGATCCGGGACTTGAACGGCGCCTTTGTTTTGCTCCGCGTCAGCTTCGTCGAGCACGAGCGACGAGAACGCCGCGCCGCCGAAACCGCTGCGATCCGTCGCCTTGCCGACGAGCACGATATCCCAACCCTCGGCGTCCGCCGGCGCGGCACTGTGGATGATCTCGGATCGCTCGACGAGCCCGAGGGCGACGACGTTCACGAGACAATTGTCGCGGAAGCCTTCGTGAAAGTAGATGTCGCCCGCGACGTTCGGCACGCCGATGGCGTTGCCGTACGCGGCGATGCCGTCGACGACGCCTTGCGCGACGTAACGCGAATGCGCGTCGTCGAGCGGTCCGAAACGCAGCGGGTCCGCGACCGCGATCACGCGCGCGCCCATACACAGCACGTCGCGTACGATGCCGCCGATGCCGGTCGCGGCGCCCTCGAAGGGCACGACCTGCGAGGGATGATTGTGCGACTCGTGCGCGATGACGATGCCGTAGTCTTTGCCGTCCCACGTGCCGAGGTGCACGATGCCGGCATCTTCTTGCGGGCCCTGCATGACCGTCGGGCCTTCCGTCGGCAGCCGGCGCAAGAAGTGGCGCGAGCTCTTGTACGAGCAATGCTCGCTCCACTGCGCGTCGAACGCGTGCGCCTCGACGAGCGTCGGATCGCGACCGAGCGTCGCCGCGATCGTGCGCATCTCGCTCGCCTTGAGCGCGAGGCCGTGCGCGCGCAGCGCCGCTTCGAGTTGCACGTCGTCGGCGGATGCGGCGACGGGAAGACTCCGTGCGAGGACGTCAGCCAAGGACGGCCTGCTGCGGCGGCGCGTTGATCTGCGCGTCGGCGTGGAGCACCGCGGAGCGCGCGTTGGCCTGGACGAGGAGCACGCGTCCGAACATGATCGTGTCGTCGAGCGCGAGGGTCTTCGCGATGCCGAGCGCGAGCTCGTCCGCGTCGTATTCCGTCGCGTCGAACACGGGCGTCGGCGTCGACGCGGAGAGCATCGCGGCGAGTTGCGGTCCCGAAGCGACGTACACCATCCGCGAGAACGTCGCGTCGAGTTGTTGTACCGTCTGCAACACGTAGCCCGGGACGAGGTGCGTCGAGACGACCTTGCGCAACGTCTGCAACCCGAAGATTTGCAGCGCGGCGGCGATCGGATCGAGGATGCCGAGCGACGTCTGACCGTCCGCGACGAGCGCGGCCATGCCGGGACGCAGGCTCGGAAACGTTCCGACCGCTTCGGCGACCGTTTCGTAATTTTCGCGAACGCGCTCGAGATCGGCGGGCGTCGCCTTCTCGAGATTGCGATACGCCTGCTTGTCGAGCATGAGCTCTTCGCGGCCCTGCGGCCAGATGCGCCACGAGTCGTTGTCGATCACGTCCGCGATGACGAGACTGCCGCGACCCTCGCCGCCGATCAGCCGGCCGAACTCGATCTTGAGGTCGACGAGCAGCGTCTCGCGCCGGCGCCATGCGTGCGCGAGAATCTCGAACGCGATCCGCGCGACCTCGGTCATCAGACCGATCTCTTGCGGGGTCGCGATGCCGCGATGCACGATGTCGTCCGGCTCGATGAGCGGATCGTGGTTGGCGTCGTCCTTGAAGAAGAATTCGACGAGGCGCGGCACGAGCACGGAACCGCGCGCGATGCCGGGCTTCCGGCGCACGAGCGATCCCGCGGCGACGCCGCGCACCACGACCTCGAGCGGCAGCATCGTGCAGCGCCGTACGAGCATCTCGTTGTCGTCGTCGTCCTCGCCGCCCGAGAGATAGTGCGTCGGCAGCCCGGTGAGGTTGAGCAGGCGGAATACGCGCGCGGTCGTCTTGGCGGCGATGCGCCCCTTGCCCGCGATCTCGTCGCGGCGCGCACCGTCGCCGGCCGTGATCGCGTCGAACGCTCGAACGATGAGGACGTCCGGCTGTCCCGGCTTCTCGTAGAGGACCTTCGTCTTGCCGCGCGCGACTTCGAGGCCTTTGTTCACGGCGTCGTCTCGGCGAGGGCGCGCGGACGCGGAAACGGCGTGAGTTCTTTGACGCGTGTCGCGAGCGCACGCGCGCGTTCCGGCGCGTCGCCGACGTGGTCCGTGGGATCGAGCAACGAGCGAATCTCCGCGGGATCGAGCAGGTTCGTCAGGTGCTCGTCGTCGACGAGCAACTGCGCGAGCGGATTGTCGCCGCCGCCGGCGAGATGATCGTAGGCGCGCATCGCGGCGTCGCGGAGCGACTCGTGCAACGCCTGCCGGTCGCCGCCCGCCTTGACGGCTTCCATCATGACCGCTTCGCTCCCGGCGAACGGTCCGTAGGTTCGTAGATTCTGCGTGATGCGCCGCTCGTCGACGCGCAAGCCGTCCACGATCTTCCGCGCGAGCGTGACGAGTTCGTCCGCGCACAGAAACGCTTCCGGCAAAATCGTGCGCCGGTTCGCGCTGTCGTCGAGCGTCCGCTCGAGATAGTTCGTCGCCGCGTTCTGCCACGCGGTATCCGCGTAACCGACGAGCAGGCGCGCGAGCGATCCGATGCGTTCCGACATGACCGGGTTGCGTTTGAACGGCATCGCCGAACTGCCGACCTGCTTCGCACCGAACGGCTCGAAGAGTTCGCCGAAGCCGGGCGACGAGAGCACGCGCACGTCGGCCGCGAATTTCGAAAGCGTCGCACCGAGTCCGGCGAGCGACGACAGGACGAGATAGTCGAGCTTCCGCGGATACGTCTGCGTCGCGACGTCGCGCGCCGTCAGATCGAATGCCGCGAGCACGTCGGCTTCCTGATCGCGCGCGCGCCGGCCGCTGCCGCGCAACAGCCGCTCGTACGATGCGGACGTGCCGACCGCGCCGCGTATCCCCTTCGCGGTGAGCGCTTCGTACGCCGACCGCAGCTGAGCGTCGTCGATCAGGAGATCTTGGGCGTAGGTCGCGAGCCGATAACCGACCGTCGTCGGTTCGGCCGGCTGGAGATGCGTGTATGCCATGCACGCGAGCGCGGCGTACTGCTCGATCCGGGCGGCGAACGCGCCGAGCAACGCGTGGACGTTCGCCCCGACCTGCGCGAGCGCGCGCCGCATCCGGTACGTCTCGACCGTGTCCTCGATATCCATCGACGTGGCGCCGAGATGGATCTTCCCGCCGCCGATCGTCGCCTGCGAAGCGAACACGCGGATCTCCGCCATCAGATCGTGGCCGATCTCGCGTTCGATCGCGTGCGCAGCCTCGATGTCGACCTCGTGCGCGTGCGCGGCAATGTCCGCGAGTTCCGCGGCGCTCACGAGTCC
>CAJCIN010000199.1 GCA_903970385.1 Rhodospirillales bacterium
CATCCTGCTCTTCCTGATCGCGATCGACATGCTCTTCGCGCGCCGCACCGGCACGAAACAAACGGCCGAGGAAGAGCGCGATGCGGCCGCCGCCGAAAATCCGGCCGTCTTTCCGCTCGCGGTGCCGATGCTCGCCGGTCCGGGGACGATCGCGACGGTGCTGTTACTCGCCGGCATGACGCACGGCGCACCGGACGAGATCGCCATCCTCGTCGCCGCGTACGGCGCCGCGCTCGCCGTCACATGGGCGTGCATGAGCCTCGCGACGTCGCTGCTACGGATCGTCGGCACGACGGGCGTGCACGTCGTCACGCGCCTGCTCGGCATCATCCTCGCGGCTCTCGCGGTGCAGTTCGTGCTCAACGGTCTGAGCGGCACCCCGCTCGTCCATCGCGGCTGACCGCGGCCCTCACCGTTTGAACAGTTCGACGACGCTTTGAGGCGCCGCATCGCCGAAGAACCGCGCGAGGTTCTCGGCGGACGTTGCCGCCACTTCGGCGCTGCGGGGGAAGAGGTCGTTTTCAAAGGCGGCGAGCGCGCCGTCGAAATCGTCGGGCGCGGCAACGATCGCGCGAGCGAGTTCGGCGCCGTCATACAAAGCGAGGTTCGCTCCTTCGCCCGCGAACGGCGACATCAGATGCGCCGCATCGCCGAGGAGGGTGAGGCCGGGCGCGCGCTTCCAGCGATGGCCGACCGGGAGCGCATAGATCGGACGCAGGACCGGATCGCCGTCGGCCTCGTTGATGAGCGCGGTGAGCTGCGGCGCCCAACCCTCGAACTCTGCCGCGACACGGGCCAAGCCGGCCGTTGCATCGTCGAAGTCGATGGACGCGAACCAATCTTCCGGCTTGTTCAACGCCACGTATGCGTGCAGCAATCCGCTAGCGTAGCGATGCGCCAGAATACCTTTGCCCGGAGCGACGGCCATGAGCGTTCCGCTGCCGATCGCATCCGCGGTCGACGCGTGACGCGCGTTTCCGTCGACGAGAAACGTTTCGATGAACGAAGTCCCCGTGTACGCGGGCTTCGCTTCCGTGAGGAGGGGGCGCACTTTCGACCACGCGCCGTCGGCACCCACGACCAGGTCGGACGTGACCGTCGATCCGTCGGCAAACGTGAGTTCGTGCGGTCCGTCCCCGCAGGGGAGAACATGGGTCAGCTTATGACCCATCTGATCGTTCGACCGGGGAGCGAGTCGATGAGCATCTGCCGAAGATCGCCACGATCTATTTCCGGCCGACTCCCGAGACCGCTGCCGGGTTTATCGAAGAGGATGCTGCCGTCTTTATCGACGATGCGTTTTGCGTCCTCACCCGGCCGCACGAGGCTGAGGAACGTGTCGAAGAGTCCTGCGGCTTTCAATGCGATTTGGCCGTCGAACTCGTGGATATCGAGCAGGCCTCCCTGCATTCTCGCGCCGGCCGAAGCTTCGGCTTCGTAAATCGTCGCTGCGATCCCATGAAGATGGAGAATGCGGGCGAGTGTGAGGCCGGCGAGGCCGGCGCCGATAATAGCTATCGATCGCATCGTTGCGCTCCAATCGGCCCGAGCACGTCGGGCCTCGTTTCGGAGACGCTGGCCGGCCCACGCGGAACGCGTCGGCGGCGTATATTCGACGGCCCGAGAACGGGCGTCGTTTTGCGCGACAGGTCGAACGTATAAGACGGTCGAGCCGGAAAACCTGCTCGCTAGCGCTCCTCGGCCGCGGGCCGGCGCGGAAGCGCGTACCAGACGCCGTCGCACGCCGCGCGGTCGGCATCGTCGAGTTCGAGGTCGAGCCCGGCGAGCGAGTCGCGTAATTGCTCCGGCCGGCTCGCGCCGACGATCGCGCTCGTGATCCCGGGCCGGTCGAGCGTCCATCGCAGCGCGACGTGCGTGAGCGACTTGCCGCGCGAGCGCACGTCGTTCGCGAGCGCGGTGACGGCCTCGAGCGTCGCGTCCTGCCAATAGCGTTTGCGGTACAGCTCGCCGGACGCGCCCGCGAGGGTGAATCGCGTTCCGGCCTGCGGGGCGGAGGCGCTCTCGTACTTTGCGGTCAGCATGCCGCCGGCGAGCGGGTTGTAGCAGATGATCCCGACGCCGCTCGCCACGCACGCCGGCACCATCTCGTCCTCGATCTGCCGGTAGAGCATGTTGTAGCGCGGCTGCACGCTGTCGAAACGCACGAGTCCGCGCGCGTCGCTTACGGCGAGCGACCGCATCAGTTGCCAGGCGGCGAGATTGCTCGCGCCGGCGTAACGGATCTTGCCCGCGCGACGCAGGTCGTCGAGCGTTTCGAGCGTCTCCTCGATCGGCGTCGCGTCGTCCCACCGATGGATCTGATAGAGATCGACGTAATCGGTCCGTAAGCGCCGCAGCGACGCGTCGAGCGCGCGGATCATGTGGACGCGCGCGTTGCCGCGATCGTTCTCGCCCGCGCCCATCGGAAAATAACATTTCGTGGCGAGCACGAAGCGATCGCGCTTCGCGGGCAACCACGTGCCGATAAACGTCTCCGTCCGCCCGACCGTCGCGAGATCCGGCGGGATCGGATAGACGTCGGCGGTGTCGACGAACGTCACGCCGCTTTCGGCGGCGACGTCGAGGATCGCGTGCGACGTGGCTTCGTCGCACTGATTCCCGAAGGTCATCGTGCCGAGGCAGACGCGCGAGACCTTCAGCCCCGTGCGGCCGAGATTCGTGAACTCCATACGGGCGACTTCCGCGCGCTAGC
>CAJCIN010000200.1 GCA_903970385.1 Rhodospirillales bacterium
GCGATCCTCGCAGCGCTCGTCGAGCGGTCGCGGACCGGAACGGGCCGCGCGCTCGAGGTGCCGATGTTCGAAACGATGGTCGAACTCGTGCTCGCGGATCATCTCGGCGGCGACTCGTTCGTGCCCGCCGAGGGCGACGCCGGTTACACGCGCATCCTCGCGCGCAATCGGAAACCGTCTCGCACGACGGACGGCTACGTGTGCGTGCTGCTCTACAACGAAGCGCACTGGAAGCGATTCTTCGAGGTGTGCGGCGAGAGCGAACGCTATCGCGACGATGCCCGCTTGCACGATCCGCAAGCCCGGGTTCTCGACTACGACGGTGCGTACGGTGAGGTGGCGCGCGTGCTCGCGACGCGGTCGACCGGGGAGTGGCTCGTAACGCTCGAGGCGGCAGACATCCCGGTGATGCCGCTGTACGACGTCGCGCAACTCCAGCGCGATCCACACTTGCAGTCGGTCGGATTCTTCGAAGAGATCGAGCATCCGACGGAAGGCCGTTTGCGAACGCTCGGATTTCCGGTGACGTTCGCCGGCACGGATCGAGGCACGCGCGGCGTCGCCCCACGGCTCGGCGAGCACACGCGTGCCGTGCTCGCAGAGGCGGGCGTCTCGCGCGCGGACCTCGATGCGCTCTGCCGCGAAACATGATCGCGGGTAGCACACGTTTCATGCGCGAGCGCTTGACGGATCGTGCGCGCACACGGTATGGTATCGCAGTCATGAAGCTATTCAGCGTTCAGCGAGTGAACCGACGTCATCCGGCGATGCCTATCGCAGGGAGCTCTTCGTTTTGCCCGATGCTCGCACTGGAGCCGCGCGATCGGCGAATGACAATGCGCTAAGAATTTCTCGAGAACGACAACGTTCTCAAGAGGGTCTCGGCGTAAGCCGAGGCCCTCTTTTCATCTCCGGCAATGTGCGTCGATCGCGTTCGCCTTGCGCTGTATTTCAGCATGCCCGTAACGGTGATGGTCGATGCCGAAACGGTCGAGGTACCGGCTCGTGAAGCCGGCGTAAACGGGTTCGCGTCCCGTCGATGCTCGAAGCACGGGTGCTCCGCTACGAACGCCGTCTATCGCGGGTCCGAATCCCGCCGACGGCTCTCACGTCCGAACCGTGTCGTCCCGATCCCACTCCAACTTCTCTTCCGCGCCGAACGGAGGCGTCACAACATGCGAATCTTAGAAACCGCCGGCGTCCCGATTCGGGCGTGGGTCGACGGAGTCGAATTCGAAGAGACCGCGCAAGCGCAGCTCCGCCACATTGCCGCACTGCCGATCGTGTTCGATCACGTTGCGGTCATGCCCGACGTGCACGTCGGCATCGGCGCGACCGTCGGATCGGTGATCGCTACGAAAGGCGCGGTCATCCCCGCCGCGGTAGGCGTCGATCTTGGTTGCGGTATGGTCGCCGTGCGCACTTCTATGCACGCATCCGACCTGCCCGACGATCTCGGCGCGATTCGTTCCGACCTCGAGCGCACGATTCCGGTCGGAGCCGCGCAGCATCAGCACGTGCCAGCTTCGGTCGAGACGGCATGGCAGCAGCTCGAGAGCGGCCATCGCTGGATTCGCGAAAAGTATCCGAAGATCGACAACCGCAAAGCGGTGTCGCAACTCGGAACGCTCGGCGGTGGGAACCATTATGTGGAGATCGTGATCGACGAAGAGCAACACGTGTGGCTCATGCTGCACTCCGGATCGCGCGGAATCGGCAACAAGATCGGGACGTTCTTCATCGGCGCCGCTCGTCGAGAATTCGAGAAGCGTGGATACGGGCTTCCGGATAAGGATCTCGCGTGGCTCGAGGAAGGCTCGGAGACGTTCGCCGACTACGTGCGCGCCGTCGCTTGGGCTCAAGACTACGCCCGAACGAATCGCGCGACGATGGTCGATCGCGCGCTCGCGACGCTCCGGCGCCGCGGCGACCTTCCGACCTTTACGCTTCTCGGCGCAGCGGTCAACTGTCACCACAATTACGTTGCGACCGAACGTCACTTCGGTGAGGATGTGTTCGTCACGCGAAAGGGTGCGGTCAGCGCGAGAGACGGCGAGCTCGGCCTCATCCCCGGTTCGATGGGTGCACGATCGTTCGTCGTGCGTGGCAAAGGCAACGTCGACTCGTTCCACTCGTGTTCGCATGGAGCCGGCCGCCGCATGGGCCGTCACGAAGCGAAGCGTCGCTTCACGGTGGCGGATCTCGAAACTCAAACCGCGGGGATCGAGTGTCGCAAAGATGCGAACGTGATCGACGAGATTCCGAGTGCTTACAAAGACATCGACGCGGTCATGGGCGCTCAGCGCGATCTCGTCGACGTCGTCCACACATTACGTCAAGTGGTGTGCATCAAGGGCTGAACTCGCTCCGTATCGCTCCGGCGATCGGCGATGGCCGCCCCCGCACCCGACGCGCGGCGCTTGACATCTGGAAAGGATACACGGCATGGATTACGTTATCGTGCTCGGCGTCGCGACGTGGCAACCTGCCGTTGCGAGGCGAGCCGTCTTTAGCTCGTCACAGATTGTAGGGACGCATGTCGTTTGAGGACGTGTACAGGCCGGCCGTGCCGGGGGTGCTGTACGCATGCCCATGTTGCCGCTACACGACGCTCAGTGAGCGCGGAGGCTACGACATCTGTCAAATTTGCTTTTGGGAGGATGACGGGCAAGATGATCACGACGCGACTGAAGTCCGCGGTGGTCCGAATAGCTCGTTGAGCCTCGTCGAGGCACGGCAGAATTACCGTGAGTTCGGCGCGAGCCAAGCGAGGCTGTTAGCTTTCGTCCGACCGCCGACGGACGAAGAGAGACGCACGAGGATCGTTTCTGATGAGCAGTGAGCCACGATCCCGACGTCCGCCGGCGTGGCGATGCTACAGGAACTAGCCGCGCGCGTCGGCGCGCCGCAGGCGCTCGACGATGTCGTCGGCTAAGGCGCGGTGTGCTTCGTGCAGCGCCGCGGGCAGCGCCTCGATCACTTCCAGGGCGATGTCGCGGGCCGTTGCCGTCACGTACGGCGAGAACGTCGAGTCCGATCGCGACGCCGTGCGCGAGGAGCTCGATCGCATCGGCCTCATCGGGAGCGTAAGGGTTCTCCGGGTTTAGGGCCCGAGCACGAGTGCCCCGATCAAGCGACCTCGGGCGATCATCGGAAAAGCGAACTCTCCGTTCAGCGCGGATTGCCGCGTGTGCAAGAGCAGCGGAGCGCGCCAGTTCATGAGGTACCAGTAGAACCCCCACGTCATCCCACCGGGCCGTATCACGACGAGCCACGTTCCAACGCCGAGGAACGCAATGAAGGTAACGAACTGCGCGAAAATCGTTAACACGAGCGATCGGCACGCCGTCGATCGGGAGCCCGGAGGTCTCGCTGAGCCCGTCGAATCGATAACTATGGCCAAGATGATCGACCGGTCGAGCGGGCTCGGCGCCGAGCCGCCCGCCGACTATCGCGAGCAAGAGGCGCGCTGGGCCGCCGGTTACGCGCGCGGCAAGCGGCGCTCGGATCCGGGGTCGGGTGCGAACGATCGCACGATCTCGGACGTACCGCTCAAGCCGCTGTACGGGCCCGAAGACGTCCGCCATCTCGACCTCGCGCGCGATCTCAGTCATCCCGGCGAGTATCCGTATACGCGCGGCATCCATCCGGGCGGTTACCGCGACCGTCTCTGGACGATGCGCCAGTTCGCGGGCTTCGGCAATGCGAAGCAGACGAACGAACGGTATCACTTTTTGCTCTCGCAGGGGCAGATGGGGCTCTCGGTCGCGTTCGACATGCCGACGCTCATGGGCTTCGATTCCGACGCGCCGCAATCGCTCGGCGAAGTCGGCAAATGCGGCGTCGCGATCGACTCGCTGCGGGACATGGAAACGCTGTTCGCCGGCATCGATCTCGGCGGCATCACGACGTCGATGACGATCAACGGCCCCGCGCCGATCGCGCTCGCGCAATACATCGCGACCGCCGAGGGCAAAGGCATTCCGCGCGCGGCGCTCGGCGGCACGCTACAGGCCGACATCCTCAAGGAATACATCGCGCAGAAAGAGTGGATCTTTCCGCCGCGTCCGCACGTGCGTCTCATCGTCGACATGATGAAATTCTGCACGGCCGAGATGCCGAAGTGGAACACGATTTCGATCAGCGGCTATCACATCCGCGAGGCGGGTTCGACTGCGGCGCAAGAGCTCGCGTTCACGCTCGCCAACGGCTTCGCATACGTCGAGGCGGCGATGAAGGCGGGCATGGACATCGACGCGTTCGCGCCGCGCCTCTCGTTC
>CAJCIN010000201.1 GCA_903970385.1 Rhodospirillales bacterium
TCTCGCTCCGGGATCCGGCGTGCGCGCGTAGACGCCGACGTGTCCGAAACGCCGGAGCAGCCGCGTTTGGTGCGAGGCGAGTTCGGCGCGCACCTCCGGCACGATCTGCGACCGATAGTAGCCGTTCGGATAGTCGTCCGCATACACGAGATAGTCGACGTACGGACAGAAGAATACGGTTGCGTACGGATGGAGCGCGGCGACGTGCGTGAACCATTCGTCGTGCAGCGCGACGCGTGCATCCGGCGGGATCGTCGCGAGCGCGGCGCGGACGTCCGCACCGATCGGATACGGCGCCCGCAGGTAGTGCGCCGGATGCAACGGATCGAACGCGACGAGCACGACGACGCAAATCGCGCTCGCGACGCGCAACGAGATGCGCGCGCGACGCTCGCGCCCGTCGCGGCACCATCGCACGACGACGGAGCAGACGCCGATGAAGAGCCACGGGATCCAGATCGCGGCATAGTGCGAACCCATCCGCCATGCGATCGCATTGCTCGAGAGCAGCACGACGAGCAGGCCGGGAAGCGCGAGGAGCGACCAGCGCGAGAGAAAGGGCAGCAACGCGAGCGGTAGAAACGCTTCGAGCAGATAGGTGAGCCGCCCGAAGGTCAGGATCGCCGTGACGTTCGCCGGGTTCGCTACGAGCGCGACGACGACGGCGGCCGGACCCGACGCGAACGGATACGTGTAGAAGCTGCCGGACGGCTCCCACCCGCCGAGCCGAGGCGTCACGTACCCGTAGTAGAACGCGAGCGCGGCGACGTTGACGGCGGCGAGCGCGACGCCCGCGGTCGCGAGACGTCGCGGTTCGAGCGGATCGCCGACGAGTAGACCGCGCGTCGCGCACGGGACGCGCGGCAACGCTCGCGCGCGCACGAAGCCGATCGCCGCGAAGGCGAGCCCCGCGATCGCGTACGTGATGCATGCTTCCTCGCGAACGAGAGCCGACACGATGCAGAGAGCGGCGAACGCTCGCCACTTCGCGCGGTCCGCCGCCCAGAACAACGCGACGGTGACGAGCGGATAGAACGCGATCTCGTGAAATTCCGTAAAGGCGACGGCGAGCAGCGGCGGATACAGCAGCAAGAGCCCCGCGAGCCCGAAGGCGGCGTTCCGGTCGAGATACGTGCGCGCGAGCACGTAAAACGGGAACGCGCTCGAGCCGATCGCGACGGCCTGCGCGAGCTGTAGCACGAGCGCGCCGTGCGTGGCCGCGACGAAGGGCCACAGCACGCCGATGAGCGGCGCCCAGTGAAATCTGAAGTGCGTGCCGACCTCCGGGCCGTCGCGGAAGCCGCCGAACGCGTCGCCGATCGCCTGCCCGAAGAGCCCGGTATCCGCGCCGTAGCTCCACACGTGCCAGCGCCAGAGCGCCGCGGCGGCGAGCACCGCCACGTACATAGCGACCGCGACGAGCAATCTTCGCATCGGGGGACGACATTCGTCGACCTGGACATGGCGCCCGTCGCGGCGAACGTCTACGAGGTGATCGACCTGACCAACCCCGCGCGCAAACCGGACTGGCTCAAAGTCCGGCTGGCGCACGGCGAGAACTACGAGCGCCTCAAGCGCGACGTCAAAGCGCTCGACTTGCACACCGTGTGCCAAGAAGCGATGTGCCCGAACATCGGCGAGTGCTGGGGCGCCGGAACGGCCACGATCATGATCCTCGGCGACACGTGCACGCGCGGTTGCCACTTCTGCAACGTGAAGACGGGCAGCCCGCGCGGCGAGGTCGACTGGCTCGAGCCGAAGCGCGTCGCCGAAGCGGTGCGCGATCTCGGCTGGAGCTATCTCGTCCTGACGGCCGTCGACCGCGACGATCTCGCCGACGGTGGCGCGGCGATCTTCGCGAGCACCGTGCGCATGATCCACAAACTTTCGCCGGACGCCAAGGTCGAGTGCCTCACCGGCGACTTCGCGGGCGACCTCGCGGCGCTCGACGTCGTGCTCGACGCGCGACCCGAGGTGCTCGCGCACAATCTCGAGACGGTTCGCCGCCTGCAATCGACCGTGCGCGACCGGCGCGCGACGTTCGTGCAATCGCTCGGCGTCCTCGACCACGCGAAGCGCAGCGGCAAGGTCCGCTACACGAAGACGTCGCTGATGCTCGGGCTCGGCGAGAGCGAACTCGAAGTCGGCGAAGCGATGGATGCCGCGCGCGCCGTCGGCGTCGACATCTTCACGATGGGGCAATACCTCCAACCGACGAAACGTCATCTTCCGGTCGTCGAGTACGTGACGCCGGAGAAATTCGAGCGCTTGCGCCGGGCGGGCGTCGCGCGCGGCTTCCGGCAAGTCGTCAGCAGCCCGCTTTCACGCAGCTCGTATCACGCCGAACAAGCCTTCGCGTAGCGAAGCGCCCGACGGCCTGCCGGCCGGCGAGCGCCGCATCGCGATCGCCGTCATCGCGATCGGAACGACGATGGCGGTGCTCGACGGATCGATCGCAAACGTAGCGCTGCCGACGCTCTCGCACGAGTTACGCGTCGACGCGGCGGCGTCGATCTGGGTCGTCAACGCATACCAACTCGCCGTCGCGGTCCTTCTGCTCCCGTTCTCGTCGCTCGGCGACGTCGTCGGCTACCGTAAGGTGTACGCGAGCGGCATCGCGATCTTCACGCTCGGCTCGCTCGCGTGCGCGCTCTCCCCGACGCTCGCGACGCTGATCGCCGCACGCGTGGTGCAAGGCGTCGGCGGCGCCGCGATCATGAGCATCGCGCCGGCGCTCAGCCGCTCGATCTTTCCAGCGAAGCAGCTCGGCGTCGCGGTCGGCATCAGCGCGCTCACCGTCGCCGCGAGCGCGGCGGCGGGCCCGACGCTCGGCGGCGCGATTCTCGCGATCGCACCGTGGCCGTGGCTCTTCGCGATCAACGTGCCGCTCGGCGTGTTCGACACGATCTTCGCGGCGCGCGCGCTGCCGGCGGGAACGCCGAGCGGAGGGCGCTTCGATATCGCGAGCGCGTTCTTGTCCGGTCCCGCACTCGCGTGTCTCGTCGTCGCGCTCGACGGCTTCGCGCGCCGGCTGCCGGCGATCGCCATCGTCGCGCTCGTCGCGAGCAGCATCGCGTTCGGCTACGCATTCGTACGGCGTCAGCGCGTTCTCGCGCACGCGATGCTGCCGCTCGACCTCTTCTCGCGCCCGCGCTTCTCGCTCGCCGCGGCGACGTCGCTCTGCTCGTTCGTCGCGCAAGGCATCGCCTTCGTCGCGCTGCCGTTTCTCTTGCAGGGCGCCTACGGTTACTCGGCGTTCGCATCGGGTCTGCTCTTCACGCCGTGGCCGCTCGCGATCGCGGTCGTCGCACCGATCGCGGGGCGGCTCGCGGATCGCCTGCATCCACCGGTTCTCTCGACGATCGGCCTCGTGACGTTCGCGTGCGGACTCGCGCTGTTCGCACTCTTGCCGGCTCGACCCGCTCCGCTCGAGATCGTCTGCTGCGGTATCGTCGCGGGACTCGGATTCGGATTCTTTCAAGCACCGAACAATCGCGAACTGATGGGCGCGGCGCCGCGCAACCGCAGCGGCGGCGCGGCGGGCGTGCTCGCGACGGTGCGCGTGACGGGACAATCGCTCGGCGCGGCGCTCGTCGCGATCGTACTCGGAACCTCCGCCGCAGCGAACATCGATCCGAAAACGACGCACGCACTGCTCGAGCCGGTTCACGTCGCGCTGCGGCTCGCGTGCGCGACCGCATTCGTCGGCACACTCGTGAGCGCGACGCGTTTGCGTCACACAATCGAAGTGTGAGTGCCATTACTTCGGTCGCGCCGCCGAGCGGAAGCGTTGAATTACGGACTTCATCCAGCCGATGGGACTTATGGACTACCGTCGTTCTATCGCCGGTAGAATTGAAAGGTAACTTGACGCGGAATGATGGCCTTCGGTCGCTCGGAAATGGAGAGACAGCGGTACATCGAGGCGCTCGGCGCGATCGGTCGGCATCCCAATACCGCGATCCTTCGAGCGCTCGTCGACGGCCCACGCCGCTTCAACGAATTGATCGTCGAACTGTCGGCCATTCCCGAACCGGCGCTGAGCGCCGGTTTGCGCGAACTCGATACTGACAAACTCGTCATCCGGCGCGTCGATCCCGGACCGCCGCTGCGCGTTCTGTACGAACTCACGCCGGCCGGAATCGAACTCGGCCCGGCGCTTCGCGCGCTCGCCGAATGGTGCGATTCGACGCCCTAACGGGCGACTAGGCGTAGACTCCGCGGACGTTCATCGATGCGACGACGCGATCGATCGCGAGCATGTAGGCCGCCGTCCGGAGCGGCACGTTGCGGAGCTGCGCGAGGTCCGAGACTTTGGCGAAGTTGTCGAGCATCACGTCGGCGAGCCGCTCGTTGACCTCGGACTCTTTCCAAGGATAGCCGGCACGATTCTGCGCCCATTCGAAGTACGAGACCGTGACGCCGCCCGCGTTCGCGACGATGTCGGGGATCGTCGTGATGCCGCGCTGCGTGAAGATGTGATCCGCATCCGGCGTCGTCGGACCGTTCGCGCCTTCGACGATGAGCTTCGCGTTGACGCGCGCCGCATTGCCGACGTTCAGTTGCTTTTCGAGCGCCGCCGGGACGAGCACGTCGCAGTCGAGTTCGAGCAGCGCGTCGTTCGTGATCTTGTCGCCGCCGCGAAATCCGTCGAGCGAATGATGTTCTTGCGCGTATGCGACCGCGTTCGCGATGTCGAGACCCGTTTCGCTCGCGTAGGCACCCGTGACGTCGGAGATCGCGATCACCTTACAACCGGCGTCCGCGAACATCTGCGCCGCGACGGAGCCGACGTTGCCGAACCCTTGGATGACGATGCGAGCGCCCTTCGGATCGATGCCCATCCTGCGCATCTGCGCGAGCGCGACGAGCGATGCGCCGCGGCCGGTCGCCTCGACCCGGCCGCGCGAGCCGCCGATCTCGAGCGGCTTTCCGGTTACGACGCCGGGAACGTGCTGCCGCACGTGCATCGAGTAGGTGTCCATGAACCACGCCATGATCTGCGGGGTCGTGCCGACGTCGGGCGCCGGCACGTCCTTGTCCGGGCCGACGACTTCCACGAGTTCCGCCGCGTAGCGTCGCGTGATCCGCTCGAGCTCGCCCTTGGAGAGCGTCAGCGGGTCGCAGGTGACGCCGCCCTTGCCGCCGCCGAACGGCAGATCGACCACGGCGCACTTCCAGGTCATCCAGAATGCGAGCGCCGTGACCTCGTCGAGCGTGACGCCCGGATGGTAGCGGATGCCGCCCTTGGCCGGGCCCCGCGCGAAGTTGTACTGGACCCGGTAGCCGGTGAAGACCTCGAGCTCGCCGCTATCCCGCTGAAAGGGGATCGAGAAGATGATCTGGCGAGACGGCTTGGTCAGGAGCCGGCGCATGCCGGGCTCGAGATCGAGCAGTTCGGCGGCTTCGTTGAAATACGCAATCGCGTCCCCAAAGACCGAGACTTCGCGAGCGGCTTGCATCATGGCGCGTGGTAACTCCGTAGTCAGTGCGTATTTCGTATTATGGAAATACTA
>CAJCIN010000202.1 GCA_903970385.1 Rhodospirillales bacterium
GATCGCCGAGCGCGAAGCCGAGCACCGGCCGGCCGTCCGCGGCGAAGCGCAGCTCGCCGTTCGCGATCGTCAGCGCGCCGTCGCGCGTGAACGTCGTGCCGGAACCGCCGACGACGAGATACGTGCCCTCGGGTGCCGCAACGGAGAGCGGATCGCGACTCGGTTGCGTGCCCGGCCGTCCCGCGACGTCCGCGTTCTCGGGCTCGAAGCCGGCCTCGAACGCTCCGAGGGCGTCGCGGCGCCGTGCGTCGATGCGCGCGAACGCGCCGGCGACGTTCGGCTCGATCACGGCGTCACCCGGACGCGATCGTCCACGCGGACGGACGCGCGAACGCTCTCGCCCGTCCGGCGCAGATGCGCGTCCGCATTCGCGAGCGCACGACGCACGAGCGGCGCGGCGTCCGGGCGGCACAACGCGACGACGTGCAAGAGCGGCCCCTCGCGCCGCAAGACGAGTTGCACGCGCGAACCGTCGATCGCGAGGGTCAACGACGTGCGTTGCGCGGGATAGCTGCGCGGCCGCGTCTCGGCGGCCGCGCTCGAACGCGAGCGCGTCGCTTCGGTGCGGGGTCGCGGCGCGACGCCGCGTTGATCCGAGGAACGTGCCGTTCGTCGCGGAACCGTGGTCGACGCGGTGTCCGTAGCGACATGCGTTACGGCGCGTAGATGCGGCGCGGCGACGTTCGACGGCTGCACGCTACCGCGCGCGGCGCCCCCGGCGCCATGCGGCGATTCGCCCGCGGCGAGGTGCAGCGCCGAAAACCACGCTTCGGAAAGCGCGCGGCGGTCGACGTACGGCAGACGCGTCCGCAGGACGGCGATGGCGGTCGGGGAGTCGTTCACGGCAAGCCTTTCTCGGTGTGCCGTTAGGGTAGCGCGAGGCTACGTCCGGAGCGTGACCGCCACGTTACGGAACCGCACGAAGCTCACACGCGCAAGCGACCGTCGTCGAAATCGGCCCCGTGTTCGAGATAGAGCGCGTCGTTCGCGTAGTCGAACGTCATCACGAAATTCTTGAGAACGCCGAGCCCGACGTTTCCCGCATCGACGCGATCGGCGAACGCGCCGCGACTCGCGAGCATGACGTTCGTATCGGCGTGATAGATCGGCGTCGAGCCGAGTTCGATCTGTTCGAGCGTGCTGCGGTACGAGCGCGTGCGGCCGCCGATGCCGTAGTTGTTATCGTTCGCGACGGCGTAGGGGACGATGCCGGCGTGCCGGTCGACGAACGGCTTGTAGAGCAGCACTTCGTCGGAGTTGCCCGTGTCGATGATGAATGGTGCGGGCGCCGCGCCGGGGATGCGCAAGTCGGTCTCCGGGAACGAACGGTCGAGCGTGAGCGGCAGCCTGTCGCCCGCGACCGCGAACGAGCCGGGCGGACCGAACGTCATGCTCCGGTTCGCGATGTCGATCCGCACGAGCGCCTGCGCGAAGAACGGATACCCGAGGATGCCGTCGATACGGAACGCTCCGCGCGTCGACGTCGCGAGGTCGATCGTCGAGACGACGAGGTCGTGCATGCGCCCGGCGCCGACGTCGAGTTCGGCGAGGCGAGCCACGCGGAGACCGCCCGTCCGCGTCGCGCCGCTGGCTTCGATCGCGCCTTCCGGATGCAGATCGAGTTGCGCGGCGACGTGTGCGTCGAGGACGATGTCTTGGGCGCCCGTGTCGATGAGGAAGAGATAGCGATGCCCGGCGATCGTGACCGGTGCGTAGAGATGCCCCTCGTTCCAGTCGAGCGCGATCGTCGCGCTGCCGCTCATGTCGATCGTGCGCGCGACGAACGGCGAGAACACCTCGGGCGCAATCGGAACGTCGAGCGAGATCGACGTCGTCGTCTGCGTGAGGTCGAACGCGTGGTCGCCGTCCGACGTCACGCTGCGAAACGGAAACCGGCGGCCGCCGATCGAGCGCCAGTCCGAGAGATCCACCGTCGTCGTCCCGTCGTCGTCGTCGTACGCGATACGAACGGGCAACGCCGTCGCCGCATCGAGATAGAGCCGCTCCGTATCGCCGTCGTCCGCCGCGACGTCGAGAGCGTACGCGCGCGTCGAGCCGACGAACGTCGTGCCGCGATACGTGCAGCGCTCCGGATGCTTCGCGAAGTCACTCGAATCGATGAAGCGCTGCGTGCGGTCGCGGCGCGCGAGCACGCCCGTCAGCCGTCGCACGTCGCCGTTCGCGTCCTGTTCGAACGACCGGTCGCCGAGACGCAGCGTGCGGTCGACGCGCGGCCCGAGCGTCTCGTCCGTCCGCTCGTCGTCACCCTGTTGCCACGACGAGAACGCGCCCGTCGAACCTTCGCCCGAAAGCGTCCCCGTCGTCTGCGCGTGCGCGATCGCGGGTGCGTCGGGATCGGCGATCGCGCGCGCGTACGATCCGAGCAGTGCGCGGACCGACGGAGCGCGCAGGATGCGCGCGTCACATGGCGCGACGGCCTGCAGTGCGAGCGCGACCGCGAACGCACATGCGAACGTGATCCGAGCGTTGCTAGCGCCGCGTGCGGTAGGCGGCGAGGACGCGCTCGACGTACCGGCGCGTTTCCGCGAAGGGCGGGACGCCGCCGCAACGTTCGACCGCACCGGGCCCGGCATCGTACGCCGCGACCGCGAGACGAACGTCTCCATCGAAACGGTCGAGCAACGCTCGAAGATAACGCGTACCGGCTGCGGCATTCTGCGCCGCATCGTACGGGTTCTCGACTCCGAGCGCCTGCGCCGTCGCCGGCATCAACTGCATGACGCCGGCCGCACCGCTCGCGGATCGAGCGCCGGGATCGAAGTTCGACTCCGTGCGCGCGACCGCGCTCGCGAGCGCCGGATCGACGTGCGCCGCGACCGCGGCTCGCTCGACGAGCGACTCGACGTCGGACATCGCGCGACGAAAGCCGGACGCGCCGGGCGACCCGGCGCGCACGCCGGGCAGCGCGCCGCCGAGGATCGCGATACGCCGTTCGACCGTCGCGACGTCGGCGCGTACGCTCACGGCGCGGCCTCCAACCGGGTCGCCAGCTTCAGGAGTGCCGCGAGCGTCGCAGCGGGCGACGATCGATCCGCGCCGCACAGGAACGCTTCGATGGCGGACTCGGCGTCGACGGCGACGGCGACGCGGATATCCTTCGCGCCCGTCAAGCCGAGCTCGCGCGCGTCGCGCGTCTCGGCGAGCGTTGCGAGCGCGGCACGCACGGTCGCCGCGGCGTGACGGTGTTCGGCTCCCGCGCAATCGGCCATCGTCCGGCTCGCGCTCGCCAACACGTCGATCGCCGGAAACCGCCCGGCATTCGCGCGTTCCGTCGAGAGGATCACGTGACCGTCGAGCAGCGACCGCGCCGCGTCCGACAGCGGCTCGCGCTCGTCCGCGCCGTCCGAGAGCACCGTCGCGATCAGCGTCACCGAGCCGGAACGGCCGTTGCCGGCGCGTTCGAGAAATCTTGCGAGATCGAACCAGACGCCGGGCGGATAACCTCCGCGGCCGACGGCTTCACCGTGCGCCGTGCGCCGCTCGCGCAGCGCGGCCGCGTAGCGCGCGAGACTGTCGACGATCGCGAGCACGTGCATGCCGCGGTCGCGTAGCGCGCATGCGTGCTCCATCGCGAGGTCCGCGGCGCGCACGCGCTCCGTCGCGCTGCGATCGCTCGTCGCGCAAACGACCGTCGTGCGCCGGTCGAGCCGTTCGAGCGCACGCGCCGCTTCGCGTCCCCGCTCGCCGACGAGCGCGATCACGACGGCGTCCGCACGTGCGCCCGCGACGATCGACGCGAGCAACGACGTCTTCCCGGAACCCGGACCGCCGAAGATGCCGACACGCGCGCCGCGGCCGAGCGGCAGCAGCCCGTCGAGCGCGCGCACGCCCGTCCAGAACGGCGCGTCGACGGCGCTCCGCTCGCAGGGCGCCGGAGCGCTTCGCGACGAGCGTCGCGTGGTGAGGTGCAGGGGCGGCCCGCCGTCGAGCGGCGATCCCGCCGCGTCGATCGCGCGACCGAGCAGTCCGCTTCCGCAGGGCAGCCGCTCTTCGTCGCCGCCGACGACGCGGTCGCCGACGCCGATGCCGTCGATGGAACCGAACGGCGCGATCCACACGCGCTCGCGTTCGAGCGCGACGACGTCACCAGACACGAACGTCGTCCGCGACTCGATGCGAACGCGATCGGCGACCCGCGCCCCCGGCAGCACCGCGACGAGGACGTCGCCGTGCGCGCGCACGACGTGACCGGCGCTACGGGCGATCATCGCGCCGCGTCTACCGCAGCACGGGCGGCGGCATCGAGGCGAAACGCGAGCGGCGATTCGAACGCGCCGTCACGTACCTCGACGATCAGATCGCCGGCCGCCAGATTCGGATCGATCCGCACGGGGAGACGCGTCTGCAACGATGCGGCGTCCGCAGCAGCGACGACGAGCGAGACGGGCTCGTGCGCGCGAAAACGTGCGACCGCGCTCTCAACGAGCGCCGCGACGTCGGCTCGGCCGAGAAGCAACTCGCGGCCGAGGACGTCGCGGCCGAACGTCGCGAGCAGCTCGTCGACGGAACGGTCGTACGCTTCGAACGCGGCGAGCCGCGCGCGTCCGATCGCGTCGACGAGCCCGGCGATGGACGACTCGTCGCGTCGCTCGTCGTCGCAGGGCGGTTCGTCGGGTGTCGGCAGCGGCGCGGCGCGCTCCGGCTCGCCCCGCAACAATGCCGCGAGCGCGACGAAGCCCTCACGCACGCCGCAGGATCGTTTCGTGATCGGGAACGACCGGCGCGGCGACGCGCGACATGCGGCGCACGATCGCCGCGCGCTCCTCGGCCGGATACATTTCGAGGACCGCCGTCGCCGTCGCCGCCGGAAGCGCGCTGATGATCGCGGCGGCGGTGTGCGGCGGCTCGTTCGCGAGCGCGCCGCGTACGTGCGCCGGCGCGTACGACGAGACGGCGCGCGTCCCGCGCTCGATCCTGACGCGCGTCACGATCGCTTCGCACGCCTCGGCAAATGGTTTGCTACCGTACCGAACGGCGCAGAGAAGCGCCAGCGCGAGGAGCGACGCCGGCACGATGCTCGCCAGCGACTCGAAGATGGAGAGCAAGGGAATGCTGCGCGATGCGCGCGCGGAGTGTGGAAACGCGAGCGCCGTTACGGTGACGGCGTCGCCGCGCGACGGGTCGAGCCCGAGCGTCGCCCTCGCGAGGGCCGCGATCTTCGCCGCGTCGGCGCCGCGCGACGAGTCGACCGCGACCGCGACCGAGATGCGCCGGATGCGTCCGGCGGGCACGTCGGTGTTCTCGTCGTGCACCTCGCTGCCGCGATCGAGCGAGGCGTTCGATTTGACGTAGCGCTTCTCGCGGCTCGAGTAACGCTCGTCGGCCGTGGTCGACGCGATCGCACCGGCGAGCGGCCGGCGGACGGTATCCCGCCGCCGGCTGCTACGCGGGTCGGCATCGACGCGCACCCGCACGATCGTCTCACCCGCGCCGAGCGCGCCGTCGAGCGCCGTCTGCAACGAACGTTCGAGCGTCGACGCCTCGCTCGGGCCGTCCTCACCGAACGCGAATCCGCGATCGTCGAGAATCGCGACGCGATCGGCCGTCAACCCGGGCACGCCGCCCGCGACGTACGCGCGCAACCCGTCGACGGTCGCACGCGAGAGCTCCGAGCCGGCGCGCAGCGTCAGCCTCACGGACGCGGTCGTCGGATGCGACGCGTCGTCGGCGAACGTCGCGTCGCGGCCGGGCGCCACGATCACGCGCGCGTCTTCGACGCCTGCGACGCCGCGCAGCCCGTTCGCGAGATCGCCCGCGCGCCCGTCGATCTGCTGCGCGTCGAGCACCGACTGCGGCGTGAGCGGGCCGGCCTTCGCGAGCGCGTCGTCGAGCGACGCGAGATGCGCGTGCGGCACGCCGAGCATCGAGAGACGCAGCAGCAGGTCGTTGCGCCGGCCGCCGTCGACGCGGACGTTGTCGGGCACGATCGCGAAGGGCTCGTTCCATTCGGCGAGACGCTCGGCGACCTCTTCGACTTGCTCGGGGCGCAGCGGCGCGGCGAACAAATTCGCACGGACGTCGCGTTGCAGGGTGAGCGCGATCGCGACGCTCGCGAATACGGCGAACGCGGCGATCGCCGTGGCGATCCGGCCGCGCGCGTCGAGAGCGCGCCAGCGCCGTGCGAGATCCACGTCAGACCTGCATGCCGAGAATCGTCGAGACCGATTGCGCGGTACGCGACGCGGCGGCGCTCGCGAGCGAGAGCACGACGTCCGCGTGCGCGCGCTCGACGACCATCTCTTGGAGGCCGCCGCGGTGTGCCGCGAACGCGCGCTCCGCACCGTCCGCGCGCCGCAACGCGTCGCCGGCCGTCTCGAGCGCGCGTTCGAGCGCCGCTCCGAAACCGTTCGAACCCGCCGCACGCGATGCGAGCGGCACGTCGAGATCGGTGCCGGACGGCATGCCGGGCGGAAGCGCGGACAACGGCACCGCCGTCACTGCAGTCTCCCCATGTCGATCGTCCGTTCCGCGAGACGCTTGCCGACGTCGAAGACGCTCGCATTCGCATCGTACGCGCGCTGCGCGTCGAGGACCGCGACCATCTCGACGACGGCATCCGGCGCGCTCTCACGCTCCGTCGCCGCGCCGGTATACCGGATCGGTAGCGCGGCTGCATCGTCGTCGTCCGTCGCCTCCGGCTCGCCCGGCGGCGAGAAGCCGTCGTCGCCGTCGCCGGCGACGTCCGGGCGGCCCGCGAACGCGAAACGCGGGATCAAGCGTTCGAACGACGTGCCGTCGGCCTGCGCGGCGGCGACGTTGCGCGCCGCGAGATCGAGCGCCGCTCGCTGCGCGTCCATACCGGCCGCGGCGTTGCTCAGGATGTCGAACTCGCCGCCGCTCACCGCGCGACGCCCTTGAGCTCTTCGAAGCGCGCGTGCATCGCGGCGAGCAGGGCGTCGGCGAAGATCGCCTCGCGCGCCGCGCTCGCCATCGCCGGGCGCGCGGAAGCGCCGCCGGCGTTCGCGCGCGCCGCGTCGAGCGAGAGCGTCGCGAGCCGGTCGCGCGCGGCGCCGGCGGCTTGACCGAGTTCGTTCGGGACGATGTTCATGTTCCCGACGATAGCGTGCGGCCGTGACCGCCGCGCGACCGGGCCGTTACCGAACGGCGACGCGCGAGCGGACCCTCAACCTTCAAACGGGCGCGGCCGAAGGTTGATGTGATACACGATGCATCGCCGACGTCTCGTTTCTCGCTTCATGCCCGCTCCCGGCGCGGTCCCTCACCTCGGGCCGGGCGTTCGCACGGTCCGGGCGCGGACGCCGTGACGGGCCGGGAGCGCGCCGTGGCGGACCACGAACGCGCCCTCGCCGCGTCTCTCGCCGCACTCCGGAGCAGCCTCGCTCCCGAGGACGCCCGCGCCCGGGCCGCACTCGACGACGTCGTGCGACGCGTCGACGCGCTCGCCGCCCCGCCGCTCGCGGGCGACCTCGCGATGCAGACCTTCGCCACCCGTATCCTCGAGGCGATCGCGAACGGCGTCGTAACGTTGTCGCCGGGTCGCGAGATCACGACGTTCAACCGTGCCGCGGAGACGACGTTCGGCATCCCGAGCGCGCGCATCGTCGGCCGGGACGCGAGCGCCATCGGGGCGCTCATCCCCGAATTTCCGGAACTGCTCGACACGTTCTTCGCGAGCGGCGCCGTGCAGCTCCGGGCCGAGGTCGATGCCGAGCGATCCGACGGCGCGGCCCTCGTGATCGAGATCCGCCTCTCGCCGCTCCACGGCGCGAACGGTACGGGCGCGGCGATGGTCGTGACCGACGTGACGCACCAGCGACGCCTCGAGGTCGCGCACGAAGCGGAACTCGAGCGCGCGAGCCGCATTGCCGAATCGTTCTCCCGCTACCTCGCGCCGCACGTCGTGCAGTCGCTGATGAACGATCCGGGCTCGATCAAGCTCGGCGGCGAACGGCGGCGGGCGACGATGCTCTTCGCCGACGTCCGCGGATTCACGTCGCTCGCCTCGCAACTGCCCGCCGAGCGCGTCGTCGACATCCTCAACAGCTATTTCGAGGAAGCGGTCGGCGTCGTCTTCGAACACGACGGCCTGCTCGACAAGTTCTACGGCGACGGGCTGATGGCGGTCTTCGGGCCGCCGCGCGTACGCGCCGACGACGCGAGACGCGCGGTCGAGGCCGCGATCCGGCTCCACGAGCGCGTCACCGAGCTCGAGGGGCGGCTCGACTATCCCCTACGCATCTCGGTCGGCCTCGCGACGGGCGACGTGGTCGCGGGCCACTTCGGCAGTACAAAACGCATGGACTACACGGTCATCGGCGACGCCGTGAATCTCGCGAGCGGCCTGCAGAACGCGGCACCGCCCGGCGTCATCTACTGCGACGAAGAAACAATCGCGGCGGCCGGCGACATCGCGCGGCCGTCCGAACGCATCTCCGTGCGCATGAAAGGCCGCAGCGAGCCCGTGAACGCGTGTGCGATCTACCCGGGCGTGCCCGCCGCGGCCGAAACGCGCGTGTAGTCTAGCGCTTCGAGAACTGGAAGCGTTTGCGGGCGCGCTTGCGGCCGTACTTCTTCGATTCTTTTTCACGCGGGTCGCGCGTGAGGAGACCGTTCTTGCGGAGTGCCTCGCGGAACGCTTCGTCCATCTCGACGAGCGCGCGGGCGATGCCGTGCCGGACGGCTCCGGCTTGACCGGCGACGCCGCCGCCCTCGGCCTTCACGACCACGTCGAAACGCGAGCCCGTCTGGGTGACGTCGAGCGGCTGACGGACGATCTGGAGGAGCGTCGCGCGGGGGAAATACTCTTCGACGGGCTTCTTGTTGACGGTGATCACGCCTTGGCCGAGCACGAGCTTGACTCGGGCGACGGCGCGTTTGCGACGGCCGGTTCCGCCGAAGGTTTCGGTGCTGGTATCCAAGCTAGAAGAGCTCCTTCGGCTGCTGCGGCGCGTGCGGGTGGTCGGAACCCACGTAGACTTTGAGGCGGCGCAACTGGACGTCGCGCTTCTTGTTGGTCGCGAGCATGCCGCGCACCGCGCGCTCGATCAGGCGCTCCGGATACTTCCGCTTGACTTCGATCGCCGTCTCCGTGCGGAGGCCGCCCGGAAAGCCGCTGTGGCGGTGATAGACCTTCTGGTGCCACTTGTCGCCGCCGAGCTCGACCTTGTCGGCGTTGAGCACGACCACGAAATCGCCGTCGTCCATGTGCGGCGTCCAGGTGGGCTTGTGCTTGCCGGAGAGCGCCTTCGCGATGCGCACGGCGAGCACGCCGAGACGCTGGCCGGTCGCATCCACGACGAACCAGTCGTGCTGGGTCTCTGCCGTTTTCTGTTGATAGGTGCGCATTCGAACGGGCCTTACGATGGGAGACGAGCGAAAAAGGGCCCCGAGGGGCCGGAACAACCTCCGAATTCTACGCGAACCCACCCATCATGTCAACGTCGCTAGGGTCTGCAAGCCCGCGACGTCGAGCACGAGCAGCCCCCGCAAACGGCCGCCGCGGACGAGCCCGCGGCGTGCGAATTCCGCCACGGCCGACGAGCACGTCTCGCGGGTCGTGCCCGCGAGACGTGCGAGATCCTCTTGGGAGAGCGGCAGGTCGAGCCGGATCGCGCCCGCCGCCGGGACGCCGAAATCGCTCGCGAGGTCGAGCAGCGTCGACGCGACCCGGCCCTCCACGCCCGTCCGGCTGAGCTCCTCGAGCTTCTTCTGTAGCCGCGCGATCCGCTTCCCGATCGAGACGGCCATCTTGAGGTTCAGTTCGGGCTCGCTCGCCGCGCGGGCGTTCCAAACGTCGGGTGCGAGGTGCAGGACGTGGCCCTCGCAGAGCGCCTCGGCGCCCGTCTCCGCGACGCGGTCGCCGAACGCCGCGCTCGGGGCGAGCACGTCGCCCCGCGACGCGAGCCCGAGCGTCACGTCGCGGACGAACGCCGCGTTGCGGAAGATCCGGAAGTAGCCGCCGATGACGATGACCATCGTCGGGCCGTCCAGGGGAACGATGCCGCGGCGCGCGATCGTCTCGACGCGCCCCTCCGCGCTCAGGCGCTCCAGGTCGTCCGCTCCGAGACCGCGCGGCGTGCCTTCGTCCAAGGGGTGGGCCTCCATCCGGGTAAACGGCTCGTCAACCGATGTACGACGCCGAGAAGCTCTTCGATCTTTCCGAAGACGAAGTAGACGCATTGCCGTTCGGGTTGATCTCCGTCGATCACGCGGGCAACATCGAACAGTACAACAGCTACGAGTCGCGCCTCGCGCGCCTGCCGAAGGATCGCGTGCTCGGCCGGAACTTCTTTCGCGACGTCGCCCCGTGCACCGCGGTCCAGGAATTCGAGGGCCGCTTCGAACGCTTCGCGCGCGAAGAGGGCGACGGCGCCGAATCGTTCGACTACGTCTTCGCGTTCGCGTTCGGACGGCAGCACGTGAACATCACGCTCCTGCGGAGCAGCAAGAGCGGCCGCATCAAGATCCTCGTCAACCGTTACGACGACTGACGGTCGCGTGGCGAGGCACTTCGTCAGCGAAGCGATCCGGCAAAACGGCGACAGCCTCTTCGCCGCCGCGTTCGGGAACGGCGAGCCGCCGCTGCCCGCGCGGTTCGCGTGGCGCGACGAAGACCTCGTCGTCGCCGCCATCGAGCGGACGTGGCGATCGACGAACGAGGACCGCGGCGATACGTATCTCGCGCGGCACTGGTTCGAGGTCCGCCTCGCGGACGGCCGCGGTGCGACGCTCTACTTCGATCGCAAAGCGCGCCGCTCCGCACCGAACTGGTGGCTGTACGCGCTTTCCGACGCGCCCGAGCGCGACGAAAAGCCGGGATAGCGAACCTCGACGAGGCTGAGCCCCTGCGGCGGCGCCGTCGGGCCCGCCGCGCGACGATCGCGCGCCGCGAGCATCGTCGCGACGTCGCCCGCTTCGCGTTTCCCCGCGCCGACGTCGAGCAGCGTGCCCGTGACGATGCGGACCATCCGGTGCAGGAAGCCGGCGCCGGCGACGTGCACGCGCACGATCTCTCCGTCGCGTTCGATCTCGATCGACCGCACGGTGCGCACGGTGCCGCCCTTCTGCGGCAGCACGCCGCAGAACGTGACGAAGTCGTGCTCGCCGACGAGCGGCGCCGCCGCGGAACGCATCGCGTCCACGTCGAGCGTGCGATGGTCGTGGTGGGCGAAGCGTCGCAACACGGCCGACCGGTCGCGCCGATTCACGATCGTATACGTGTACCGGCGCTCGACGGCCGACGCGCGTGCCGAGAAGCCCGGCTCCTCGCGTGCCGCATCGCGCGCGCTCAGATCCGGCGGCAGCGCGGTGTTGAGCGCGATCGACAGCTTGTCGATCGGGAACGCGTCGTGCGCCGCGAAAGAGACGACTTGACCGCTCGCGTGCACGCCGGCGTCGGTGCGCCCCGCGGCCGTGACTTTGATCGTTTGCGAGAACAGGCGCGAGAGCGCGGCTTCGAGTTCGCCCGCGATCGTGCGGAGCGCCGGCTGGAACTGAAACCCGCAGAAGTCCGTGCCGTCGTATTCCACGACGACACGGTACGTCGCGTTCGCTATCGCTAGTTGGCGGCGGCGGCGGCGCGCTTCGGCACGCTGCGCTTCTCGTCGAGATCGAGCAGATCGGCCCAATCGGTGACGTCGGTGCGATCCGGCGCGACCGAGTTGCGCAGATCGAGGAAGTACGTTTCCGACTCGCTGCCGGGTGCCGGCTTCCCCTGGAGGAACTGCGTGTTGAATCCCTCGATCTCGGCGGCGGATTTCTTCTCCGCGAACGGTTTGACGTACGCCTCGATCGACGCGTCGTCGCTCGCCTTTTTCACTTGCGCCAGGAACGCTTCGTGATCGATGCCGAGGAACGAGAACACCCCGACGTCCATCGGGCAATTGTAGTGGTACTCGCCGATGTTGCCGTCGACTTTCGCCTTGGCTTTGTCGGTCGTGCGCGCGAGCATGACGACACCCGCGATCTTGTCGCGAACGCTGCGGGGATACGTCGTGGTCAAATCCATGAAAACTCCTAGAACGCGAGCGGACGAAATCGCCGCCTCGCCTTGCCTACTTCGGCAGCCGACGCTTCTGGAACTTCGGCGGTCCTTTCGGACGGAACGGCTTCGGCGCCGCGCGGTCGCGCTTGGGCCGGTCGCCCTGACGCATGAGCGCGTCGTGGATGTCGTCGTCGATGCGTTCCCGCACGCGCGTGATCTCGGGCCCGCTCGCGTAGACGTCGGGGAAGCGCTGCGAGAGCCACAGGTACAGTGTCGCGAGCCGCGAGCGATCCTCGTGCAAGAGAAGACGGTCGACGCCCGCGAAGCCGTTCGTGAGCTCCGACCCGTCGACGCGGCCTTCGGTGGCGTGCCGCTCGCCCCAGCGCGCGAGCACGGCGAGGCTCGTGCCGCGCGTCGTCACCGGCGCGCGACTGTACGTGCATCGCACGGCGAGCGGTAACGACAGGAACCGGTCGTTCATCTCGAGCGCGACGGCGACTTCGATCGTATCGGAGAGATTTGCGATGCGCAGATCGCTCTCTTCGTCACGCAGGACGCGCGTCTGAAAGAATTGCAGCAGCCGGCTGACGCGCGTGGTCCCGATGATCTCGGCGAGCCGCCGCAGATGCTCGTCCGTCGGCGAGATCCAGATCGGTAGATCGAGCGGCGCCGGTTCGAAACGCTCGATGCTCGCGCGCAAGACGCGCACGCCGCGCGCGTCGAGCGCGCTCACCTGACCCTTTTCGTGCAGACCGAAACGGCCGGCGCGACCGGCGATCTGACGGATCTCGGGCGGCGCGAGCACGCGTTCGACCTGACCGTCGAACTTCTCGACCGATGCGAAGATCAGGCGGCGAATCGGCAGATTGAGCCCGAGCCCGATCGCGTCCGTCGCGACGAGCACGTCCGCCGTGCCGCTGCGAAAACGCTCCGCCTCGCGCCGCCGGACCGCGGGCGAGAGCGACCCGTAGATCGCGGCCGTCGAAAGACCCCCGCGTCCGATCTGCGCTTGCAGACCGACGACCGCGTTGCGCGAGAACGCGACGACGGCGTCGCCGCGTCGCAGCGCTCCGAGCGGGATCGGGTCGACGACTTCGAGCGGATTCTTCCGCTCGAATCGGCGCACGCGCAGCGGCACGCCGAGACGCGCCGCGAGGCGCTGCGCCGCGTGCAGCCCGTCCTCCGAGCCGCACATCACGACGCGCTTCGCGCGCACGCCCGCGATCGCGAGCGTCCACGCCCAGCCGCGCTGCTCGTCCTGCAGCATCTGCGCTTCGTCGACGATCGCGACGTCGATCTCGCGCCCGAGATCGACCATCTCGACGGTCGAGCTGACGTGCCGCGCGGCGGAATCCGTCACGCGCTCCTCGCCCGTCACGAGCGACGCCGCAACGCCGAGATCCTTGAGTCGCTCGAAGACTTCGAGCGCGAGCAGGCGCAACGGCGCGAGGTAGACGCCGCTCTCCGCTTCGCGCAGCAACTCGATCGCCGCGTACGTTTTGCCCGAGTTCGTCGGCCCGACGAAGTAATCGAACGTCCGGTCCTCGCGGCCGAAGCCTTCGACGTAGAAGCGCAACCCGAGATCGGCTTCCACGCGCTCGTCGACGCGCCGATTCTCGAGTTCCTGATACGCGCGCACCATCGCGCGCTGCGCGTCCTCGAGCGCCGTGAAGAACGACGAGCGGTCGAAGACGTGCCGCTTCGCGACGTCGTCCGGCGCGCTCAGGATCTTCGAGCCGGCGCGCTCCAGCGTGTGCCGAAACTTCCCGAGCGACGGATCGACGATCGGCGCGAGTGCCGCTTCGCCCGCGGCCTCCGTCATCTCGTCCGGCACCGGCACCGGCACGCGACCGCGCACGACGACGACGCGCGGACCGAACTGCAGTTCGCGCTCGATGCGGATCTCGACCGTGCTCGCGCCGATCAGCTTCCAACCGAGCGATCCCGCGATCTTCTTGAGTCGCGCGCGCTCGCGCTTCGATTCTGCCGCGGCCTCCGCGGCCGCTTCGGCGGCTGCGTCCGCGGTCTGGCCGGCTTCCGGATCCGTCATCGTGGCGTCAGTATAGCGCACCCGGCTCGGCGAGGAAGCCGTAGAGCTCGCCCGTGGCGGCGAATCCGAGCCGGCGGTAGATCGCCTCGGGCGGTTCGCCCGCTGTCGCGCAGATGACGATCGTCGCATCCGGCCGGTCGTCGAGCGTCGCGTCCACGGCCGTCTCGCAGAGCCGGCGGAAGAACCCGCGCCCGCGGTCGCGTTCGCGCGTCACCGGCGTGGCGAACCGCGCGAGCGCGTCGCTCGCGTAGACGCCCGCGTACGCCGCGAGCTCGCCCTCGTGCCACAGACCCCACATGCGCATGCGGCCGCGCGACGCGTCGTCGCGCACGACGCCGAATCGCCAACGCGCGAACGACTGCATCGCGAGCGACGAGTCTTCTTCTTCGGCCGCATTTAGCGCCGCGGCGGCATCCCAATCCGCGTCGTCGCGCAACGGACGAATGCGCTCGTCGGGCGGCGCGCCGTAGCGCTCGGTGCGCACGAAGACGATCGAACGTTCGAGCACGCCGTGCGGCGGCGTCTCGATGCGGGGCGCGCGCGCCGCGACGCCCTGCGTCTCCCACACGATCGTCCGCTTTCGGACGAGCGCCGCCGGGAAATGCTGCGTGTGCCGCTCGACCCACGACGCGAGTTCCGGCGCGGCCGGCGGCAGATCGAGGACGAGCGCGTGACCGTACCAGAAATCCGGCCGCGACGGAACGTCGACGATCGTGTATCCGTCGTGACGCTCGCGCAGCGCGATCGAGGCGAGCACGAGCGCGTCGCTGCGGATCGCGAATCCCACGGCCGCTACGGAGCGTCGGAAGCCGCGACGTACGCCGATGCGAGACGCTCGAGCAGCGCCGCATCGCCCGCGTCGAAGCGATCCGTTCGCGGGCTGTCGAGGTCGAGCACGCCGATCACGACGCCGTCCGCCACGAGCGGCACGACGATCTCGGCGTTCGACGCGACGTCGCACGCGATGTGGCCCGGAAACGCGTGAACGTCGGCGACGACGATCGTTTCCGCGCGTTGCCACGCGGTGCCGCACACGCCGCGGCCGCGCGCGATGCGCACGCACGCGGGTTTTCCTTGGAACGGGCCGAGCACGAGTTCGTCACCGCGCACGAAGTAGAACCCCGCCCAGTTCAGATCGGGCAATCCGCCGTACAGCAGGGCCGCGAGATTCGCCGCGTTCGCGACCGGGTTGCGCTCGTTCTCGAAGAGCGCGCGCGCCTGCTCCTCGAGCGCGGTCACGCCTGCGGTCGTTGCAGCGGGAAGAGGATCACTTCGCGGATCGACTGATTGTTCGTCAGCAACATGACGATGCGATCGACGCCGATGCCGATGCCGGCGGTCGGCGGCATGCCGTACTCGAGCGCCGCGACGAAATCCCAGTCGGGCGGCGGCACTTCGTCGTTGCCGGTCTTGCGTTCGACGATCTGCGCCTCGAAACGCGCGCGCTGATCGTCCGGGTCGTTGAGTTCGGTGAACGCGTTCGAGAGTTCGAAATTCGCGCCGAAGAGCTCGTAGCGGTCGACGATCTCGGGATCGCCGGCCTTGCGTTTCGCGAGCGGCGAGATCACGACCGGGTAGTCGAAGACGAAGGTCGGGTCGACGAGATTCGGCTCGACGATGCGCTCGAAGATCTTGTCGAGCGCTTGCCCGTGCGTCTGCGACGGCGGAAGCCCGAGCTCGGCGAGGACGCGCTGCGCGCCCGCGGGGTCGAGCAGCGTCGCGCGATCGTAGCCGCCCCACGTCGCGATCGCGTCGAAGTACGCGATCCGTTTGAACGGCCGCGCGAACGAGATCGTGCGTTCGCCGTACGTCACCTCGTCGCGTCCGTGTACCGCGTGAACGAGATGCGCGAAGAGATCCTCGTTGAACGCCATCATCTCGTCGACCGACCAGTACGCGGCGTACAACTCGAGCATCGTGAATTCGGGATTGTGCGTCGTGTCGATGCCTTCGTTGCGGAAGATCCGGCCGATCTCGTAGACGCGTTCGAGGCCGCCGACGATCAGCCGCTTGAGGTTGAGCTCCGTCGCGATGCGCAGATCGAGATCGACGTCGAGCGCGTTGTGATGCGTGCGAAACGGACGCGCGGCTGCGCCGCCCGCGACGTGCAGCATCGTCGGCGTCTCGCATTCCATGAAGCCGCGCGCGTCGCAAAAGCGGCGCATCTCCGAAACGATCTTCGACCGCGCGACGAAGATCGCGCGAACGTCCTCGTTCATGATGAGATCCACGTACCGCTGGCGATAGCGTTTCTCGACGTCGACCAACCCGTGAAACTTGTCCGGTAACGGCACGAGCGACTTCGAGAGCACCGCGAACGACGCGACGCGCAGCGTGAGGTCGCCCTTTTTCGAGCGGAAGAGCGTCCCGTTGACGCCGACGACGTCGCCGATGTCGAGCGTGTCGAAGATCGCGAACGCGTCCTCGCCGACCGCGTCCAGGCGGACGTAAATCTGCATGCGCCCGCTGCGATCCCAGACGTCGGCCCAGATCGCCCCCTTGCCCATCTTGCGCGCGGCCATCAAGCGGCCGGCGAGACCGAAGGCGTCGGAGTGCGGCGGATCGTCGGGCGTCAGCGCCGCGAAGCGCTCGCCGAGTTCGGCCGCGTGAGCCGTGACCTCGTAGCGGTCGGCGCGAAACGGCTCGACGCCGCGCTCGTGCAGGGCGGCGAGATTCGCTCGCCGAGCCGCACGTAATTCCGCCTCGCGCCGCCCGACTTCGCCCGCCTCATCGGCGAGCGCCGGAGCGTCGCTCATCTACGACGCCTTCTTCGCGACCTTTTTCTTGGTCGAGTTGATGCCTTCGATCTTCCACGAGACGACGCCGCGCGGGGTCGTGACGTCGACGGACTCGCCCTTCTTCTTGCGCATGAGGGCGCTGCCGAGCGGCGACTCGTTCGAGAGCCGTCCGCTGACCGGATCGGCCTCGGTCGAACCGACGATCGTGAACTCGTGCGACTGGCCCTTCGCGTCTTTCACGCGCACGGACGCACCGAGATGCACTTCGTCCTGCGCGTACTCCGACGAGTCGATGATCCGCGCGACGCGCATCATCGCTTCGACCTTGAGGATCCGGCCTTCGACGAAGGCCTGCTCCTGTTTCGCGTCCTCGTACTCGGCGTTTTCCGAGATATCGCCGAATTCTTTGGCCTGACGAATCCGCTCGTTGACCTCACGCCGATGGACGGTCTTGAGTTCGTCGAGCTCTTCCTCGAGCTTCTGCAGGCCTTCTTGAGTGAGGACTAATTCTTTGTCGTTCACGGGCCGTAGGTTTGACAACGGGGCGGCACGGCCCCTGTATCAAACGGGGCGGCACGGCCCCCGTTCCCCCCCGAGCCCGCACTCGCCGGCTCTTTGAAGAACGCTGCGCTCGGCGGCGGGAGTACCGCGGAACTAGCCTTTGAACCAACCCGACGGTTCCACGGCCAGGTTCACGTTGATCTGCTTCACCTCGGTGTAGGCGTCGTAGCCGTAGGTGCCGAGCTCGCGGCCGATGCCCGACTGCTTGTAGCCGCCCCACGGCGCCTCGTTGTACGTCGGGTGGTAGGCGTTGATCCACGTGATGCCGGCGCGCAGCTTGCGGATCACGCGATGCGCCTTCGCCGCGTCGCTCGTGAAGACGGCGCCGGCGAGCCCGTACGGCGAGTCGTTCGCGATGCGTACGGCTTCGGCTTCGCCCTCGAAGAGTTGCACGGCGAGGACGGGGCCGAAGATTTCCTCGCGCACGATGCGCATCTGCGGCGTCGTGTTCGTAAAGATCGTCGGGAGAATATAGTTGCCGCGTTCGCCGAGCTCGCCCGGCGGACGTCCGCCGCCGCACGCGAGCGTCGCGCCCTCCGTCCGGCCGATCGCGATGTACTCCTCGACGCGCTCGCGCTGGCGCCGGCTCACGAGCGGTCCCATCTCGGTCGCCGGATCGAACCCGTCACCGGTGACGATGCGCTCCGCGCGGCGCACGAGCTCCGCCACGAACGCATCCGCGATCGACCGTTCGACCACGAGACGCGACCCCGCGGAACACACCTGTCCCGCGTTCGCGTAGATGCCGAAGAGCGCGTAATCGATCGCCGTTTCGAAATCGGCATCCGCGAACACGATGTTCGGCGATTTGCCGCCGAGCTCGAGCGAGATCTTCTTCACGTTGCACGCCGCGGCGCGCATGATCGTCTGGCCGGTCGGGACGCTACCGGTGAACGCGATCTTGTCGACGTCCATGCTCTCGGCGAGCGCGGCGCCCGCGACGGGTCCGGCGCCCGGAAGCACGCTCAGCACGCCGTCCGGAAAACCCGCTTCGGCGACCATCTTCGCGAGCCAGAGCGCCGAGAGCGGCGTGTACTCCGACGGCTTGAGGATGCACACGTTCCCGGCCGCGAGCGCGGGCGCGAGCTTCCACACCGACATGAGCAGCGGATAGTTCCACGGCACGATCTGGCCGCACACGCCGATCGGCTCGCGCACCGTGAAGCTCTGCGACGGCGCGGGAACCTCGTAGGTCTGACCGTGCGGTTTCGTCGCGAGACCCGCGTAGTATCGAAAGCAATTGGCCGCGTCCGCGACGTCGTACTCCGCTTCGCGCAGCGGCTTGCCGCAGCCGAGCGTTTCGAGTGCGGCGAGATCCGCCGCATTGGCGTCGATCGCGTTCGCGAGGACGTGGAGCAACCGCGCGCGTTCGAGCGCCGGCGTGTCGGGCCACGGGCCTTCGTCGAAGGCGGTGCGTGCGAGCGCGATCGCGCGCTCCACGTCCGCACGCGTCGCTTCGGCCACGCGCGCGATCGTCTCACCCGTCGCGGGGTCGAGGAGTTCGCGCGTGCCGCCGTCCGACGCGGCGGCGAAGCGGCCGCCGAGATACAGCGAGAAGGCGCCGGCCGCGTCGCGTTCGAGGTGCCGGAGCGACGCGGTGCGCGCCCAAGATTCAACGTGCAGCATGCAGGACGTTCTCTCCGGCGCCGGCGCCGAGCGGGACGGTCGCCGCGAGCGCGTCCGTGAGTATCGCGCAGACCGTATCGATCTGGCGGCGTTCGATCGTGAGCGGCGGTTCGACGCG
>CAJCIN010000203.1 GCA_903970385.1 Rhodospirillales bacterium
CTCGGCGAGACGGGGTCGGTCGGCTGGATCTTCGACGCGCGCGGGCTCGTCGAGGTCGAGAACGGTTCGCTCGACGAAGACGCGCTGACGGAGGCGTCGCTCGTCGACGGCGTCGTCGACGTGCGGTACGACGACGGCAGCGCCGAGGGCCGCTCGATCGTGTCGACCGAGCCGGCGGAACTCGCCTCGGTGCGCGACGCGCTCGTGCGCAAGAGCCTGCGCGTCACGGGCATGGTGCTCGGCGTCGAGCCGAAACAGACGACGGCGCCGGCCGGTGAGGACGTGCGTGCGGTCGTGGAGTTTCTCGACGCGCTCGAAGAGCACGAGGACGTGGTGCGCGTGTATTCCAACGCCGAACTCGATCTCGCGCAGCTCGAAGCGTTGACGTGACGGACGGCGCTGCGCGCGCGCGCCGCCCCTGGTCCGTCCGGCAAGATTGGTTCTTCGCGTTTGCGCTCGCGCTGTTCGTCGGCGTCACGGTCTGGTTCGGTCGCCAGATTCAGGATTTTCTCTCGCCGCCGTCGCGCAGCATCGGCGCGCCGACGCTCGTCGGTCAGACGCTCGCGGATGCGTATGCGACCGCGCAGCGCACCGGCGTGAAGGCGTACGTCGTCCAGCGCGTGACGAGCGACCGGTATCCGCGCGACGTCGTGATGCGCCAGGATCCGCCGCCGGGCGCACAGGTGCGGCAGGGCCGCCAGATCTCGCTCGTCGTCTCGACGGGCGTCTCGATCTTCGCGATGCCGGACCTCCGGTACGAATCGCTCCGCGAGGTCGGGCTCGATCTCTCCCACGATAAATTGCAGCTCGGAAAAGTGAAGATCGTGCCGAGCGACAACGTGCCGGCGAACCGGGTCGTCGATCAGGACCCCGCGCCGCTGACGTCCGTGCGCGCCGGGTCGGTCGTCAACATCGAGATCTCGAAGGGCGGCCCGCAGGCGATCCGCGTGCCGGGCCTGACCGGGATCACGATCGACGACGCGCGCGCGCAGGCGCAAGCGGCGCACGTGCAGATCGGACAGATCGTGTGGACGCCGTTCGGGCGCTACGGGCCCGCGCGTGGGATCGTCGTCCGGCAGAGCCCGGCCTTCAACGCCGTCATCGGTCCGGACGATCCGGTCTCGTTGCAGGTCAGCGCCGGCCCGCGCGAGGCCGGCTACCTGATCCGTCAGGTGCACGCGACGGCGACGGTTCCGGAAGACGCGG
The DNA here is from genome assembly GCA_903970385.1 of Rhodospirillales bacterium. Lineage (GTDB taxonomy): Bacteria > Vulcanimicrobiota > Vulcanimicrobiia > Vulcanimicrobiales > Vulcanimicrobiaceae > Palsa-1515. The sequence continues at coordinate 1,207 of CAJCIN010000203.1, forward strand.
CGCTCACCGCGGGCAAGTCGCCCTCCGTGCGGGTCTCGGTGAGCGACGAGACGGGCACCAGGAACGTTTACAACGCGTTCGCGGAGCCGAAGCAGAAGCTCGATTTCAACCTGACGGTCGTCGGGACGGCCGAGCTCGACGTGTTCGTCAACAACGAGCTCGTCGATTCGACGAAGCTCGGCAAAGAACCGGAGGTCCAGGAGCGGCAGCAGCTCGGGGCTCCGCCGAAGGGCTCGCATCCGCCGAAGGACGTCCTCAACCCGAACGCGACCCCGTCCGGGAGCCCGGCGCCCCAACTCCGAACCACTCCCCGATGAAGATCGCGCCGTCGCTCCTCTCAGCCGATTTCGCCAAGATCAAGGACGAGATCGCTCTCGTCGAGCGCGGCGGTGCCGACTACCTGCACCTCGACGTGATGGACGGTCGCTTCGTTCCGAACATTACGTGGGGTCCGAAAATCATCGGCGACCTGCGGAAGCTTTCGCCGCTGTGTTTCGACGCGCACCTGATGATCGTCGAACCCGAGAAGTACGTCGAAGATTTCGTCAAAGCCGGCGCCGACATCGTGACGTTCCACCTCGAGGCGACCGCGCACGCGCAGCGTTTGCTCGCGTTCGTGAAATCGCTCGGCGCGAAGGCGGGCATCTCGCTCTGCCCGCAGACGCCCGTGGCGATGCTCGAAGACCTCATCGAAGACATCGATCTCATCTTGATCATGAGCGTGAACCCCGGCTTCGGCGGTCAGGCCTACATTCCGAATTCGCTCAAGAAAGTGCGCGAGGCGCGTGCGTTGATCGATGCGCGCAATCCCGCGTGCGAGCTCGAGATCGACGGCGGCATCGGGCGGAAGAACGTCGCCGAAGTCGTCGCAGCCGGCGTCGACGTGGTCGTGATGGGATCGGCGATCTACGGCACGCCGGATCCGGCCGCGGAAATCAAGGCGATGCGCGAGATCGCGGCACCGGTGCCCGCGGGCGTTCGCTGATCGCGCGTTGACCGAAAATTCGCTCGTCGCGGCGCTTCGCGCGATCGTCGAAGCGCCCGCGGCCGCGCACGGCGCGCAGAAGCGGATCGTGCTCGGCATCGGCGACGACGCGGCGGCGTGGCAGCCGTCGCGCTCGCATCTCTCCGTGATCACGACCGACGCGCTCGTCGACGGCGTGCACTTCATCTCCGCGTCGATGGACGCCGAGCGCATCGGGCATCGTGCGATGGCGGCGAATCTTTCCGACGTCGCGGCGATGGGCGCGCGCCCCGTGCTCGCGACGGTCACGCTCGGCGTGCCGCCCGATGCGAGCGAAGCCTGGATCCTCGCGTGCTATCGCGGCATGACCGCGCTCGCGTCGGCGCACGACGCGACGATCGTCGGCGGCGACATCGTGCGCGCTCCCGCCCTCACGCTCTCGTTGACCGTCGTCGGGGAAGTGTCGCGCACGCGCCTGAAACGCCGGTCGGCAGGCCGGCCGAACGACGTGGTCGCCGTCACGGGGCCGCTCGGCGCGAGCCGGGCCGGTCTCGAGATCGTCCGGCGCGGCGGCGCGGCTTTGCCGGCGGGCGTGCCGGCGGAGCTCGCGAGCGCGGCCGTGGATGCGTTCGAGACCCCGGCTCCACGCCTGCGCGAAGGCCGTTTCCTCGCGGCGTCCGCCCACGTGCGCGCGATGATGGACGCTTCGGACGGGCTCTCGACCGACCTCGGCCGGCTCGCCGCCGCGAGCGGCTGCGGGGCGACCGTGCGCGACGTGCCCGTGCACCCGGCGGCGACGGCGGTCGCCGAGGCCGTGGGCGACGACGCGCGCGGCTACGCGCTCTCCGGCGGCGAAGACTTCGAGCTGCTCGTCACCGTGGCACCGCGCGGCTTCGCCCACCTCGCCGCCCGCTATGCGACGGCGTTCGGATCGCCGCTCGTCCGCATCGGCACGCTCGACGCCGAGCCCGGGCTCCGGCTCGAGGACGGCGCCGAGCGGCGCGAGCTCGTGCCGGCCGGCTGGGATCACCTCGGCGGCTGACGTCCCCTGGCCGCGCTCAACGCGGTGCGACGACGATTCCGCCCGCGTCCCGTGCGAGCGCGAAGCCGCAGTCCTCGGCGACGTCGCGATCCGCGGAGCTGTACCGTTCGAAGAGGCTTTGAGCACGTCGGCCCTTACCTTCCGGTTCGTAGCGCTCGAAGCCCCTTCTTGCACGGCCTTCTC
>CAJCIN010000204.1 GCA_903970385.1 Rhodospirillales bacterium
CGGCCGCGATGACGCCGAGTGCGAAGCCCGCGGTCACGGAACCGAGGATCGAGCCGAGACCGCCGATCACCACGATCGCAAACGTGTTGATGATGATCGAGTCGCCCATCGTCGGCGCGACGTTCGTGTTCGGTGCGGCGAGCACGCCGGCAAACGCAGCGAGCGCGACGCCGAAGGCGAACGTGCCGCTCACGAGGCGGCGCGTGTTGATGCCGAAGGCACGGGTGAGCTCCGGCTTCTCCGTCGCCGCGCGGATGCGCGCACCGAGACGGGTCTTCTCGATCGCGACGTACACCGCGACGCAGACGACGACGCAGACGGCGATGACGAACAGCCGGTACGTCGGATACAGCGTGAAGCCGAGGTTCGTCGCGCCGTCGAGCAGCGGAGGCGTCGGATACGGCGAGCCGAGCGCGCCCGCGAGGATCTTCATGAGATCCTCGATGACGAGCACGGCCGCGAACGTGAAGAGCAGGTTGTAGAGCGGATCGAGCCCGTACAGCCTGCGCAACAACGTGGTTTCGAGCAGCAGCCCGAACGCGCCGACGACGATCGGCGCGACGACGAGCGCCGCGAAGAACGGCAGGTGCAGCGTTTGCGCTCCGTAGTACGCGACGAAGGCGCCGAGCATGTACATCGCGCCGTGCGCGAAGTTCACGATGCGCAGCATCCCGAAGATGATCGAGAGACCGAGCGCGAGCAGCGCGTAGAATCCGCCGTTCACGAGCCCGTTGAAAATCTGCGTGACGAGGTACTCGGTCGAGATGTTCGGCACGCGCTCAGCCTCTCGCGATCACCAGTCCTTCTTGCAGACCGATTGCGATTCGGGACGGAACGCGTCGTTCGCCGAAATCGTCTCGACGAGCTTGAACCACGCGTGCGGCTCCTTGATCTCTTCTTTCGGGATCACGTCGACGACGTACATGTCGTGCAAGACACGATGGTCGCGCGCGCGCCACTCGCCGTTGTGCGCGTAGAAGTCCTTGAACTTCCGGCCGTCGAGATACTGTTGCACCTTCTCCGCATCGATGGAGTTGACGGCTTTGATCGCTTGCAGCCACTGCATCGTCGCCGAGTAGTCCGCGGCCTGGATGTCGGTCGGCCGCAGACCGTTGCCTTCTTTCTTCGTGAACTTGTCCGCCCAGGCGCGCGCGGGTTTGTCTTGGTTCCAGTACCACGACGTCGTGATCCGCGAGCCCGAGAAGACGTCCGGCAGCGCGTCGACGTCGGAGAGGAACAGCAGGCCGACCGCGATCTTCATCTGCTTGTCGAGGCCGAATTGCTTCACTTGCTTCATCGTGTTGACCGTGTCCGCGCCGGCGTTGAGCACGCCGAGGACCTGCGGCTTCGCGTTCTTCGCCGCGAGCAGGTACGACGAGAAGTCGGTGTTGCCGAGCGGGATGAGATCGTCGTGGATGAAGCTGCCGCCGTTCGGCTTGATCGCCGTCGTAAAGTCGCCGAGCATCGCCTTACCGAACGCGTAGTCGGGCACGATGCCGTACCACGTCTTGCCGTCCTTCTGGCGCGAGATGTTGCGGCCCGTCGATGCCGCGAGCGCGTACGTGTCGTAGGCGTAGTGATAGGTGTAGCGATTGCACGCGGCGCCCGTCACCGCGGACGAACCGCCGCCGGTCACGATCGCGAGCTTGTGTTTTTCTGCGGCGACGCCGGCCACCGCGAGCGCGGTCGCCGAATTCGTCATGTCGAGCGCGAGCTCGGCGCCGCCGTCGTAGGCCTCGCGTGCTTTGGCCGCGGCCTCGGGACCGTTGTTGCGATGGTCGATCCCGTCGACCTCGATCTTCCGGCCGAGCACGCTGCCGCCGAAATCGTCGACCGCCATCTGCGTCGCGTCGACGGCGCCCTTGCCGGCGATCGCCGCATACACGCCGGACATGTCGGTGATGACGGCGATTTTGATCGGGCCGTTGTCCGCGGCCACGCCGGCGGGCACGACCACCGGTAACAGGAGCGAGGCGGCCGCTACGACCGCCGGGAACCGCAAATACTTCACGAGCAAACCCTTTTCTTCGCGATGAGTCGAACTCCGATTCCCCCGCGCGCGAGGAAATCCCGTGCGGCGTTTCCCATCTATGAGCATGCAGATTCGTACGCTCGATGAAACGTTCGCCCTCGCGCGTCTCCCGCCAACCGCCGCCGTGCCGGACTGGGTGGGCGGCCGCGACCTGATCGCCGTGGTGCGGACGCGCGACGAGCTCTCGATCGTCTGTCGCGCCGACACCGTTCCCGAAAACGTCCTCGAGTGCGAACGGGGATTCCGCGGCCTCGGCATCGTCGGCACCCTCGACTTCGGGATCACGAACGTCATCGCCGGATTGACGGCGCCGCTCGCCGCGGCCGGCATCCCGATCTTCAACATCTCGACGTACGACACGGATTACATCCTCGTGCGCGACGACAAACTCGCCGCGGCGAAGGCCGCGCTCGCCGCGGCGGGCTACACGATCGACTGAACCACGAAAAGAACGAGGCCCCGCACGATCGTGCGGAGCCTCCTTCGACTTGGAACCGTTTCCTGCTAGTGGTAGGCGGCGAGCTTGACGGTCGTCGCGCCGAGGGCTTGCGCGAGATCGTAGTGCGCCTGATCCGCGATCTTGTGATAGTTCGCGTCGGCCTTCGCGCCGTAGTTCTTGTCGATGTCGGCCATCACGTGCTGGTGGATGCCGCTCGTCACGAGGTGATCGAGCTGCGTGCCCTCGTAGTACGTTCCGTTGACGAGGCCAAGTTTGACCACGCGAACGGCGAGCGCTTTACCGGTCACCGCGGGTGCCGGGAATTTCACGCCGGCGGCCGTCGCGATCTTGACCGCGTCGTCGACGGCGTAGTTCTGCACGGCGACGAACGAGCCGACGGCGGCCGAACCGTACTGTTTCGTGAGCTTCGCGACTTCCGCATTCGCGGTCGTCGGCCCGGCGAGGACCGTGAGCGCCTTCACGATCGAGAAGTGACCCGGCTTGCCGCCGGCGACGACGAGCGAGATCGCGCCCTG
>CAJCIN010000205.1 GCA_903970385.1 Rhodospirillales bacterium
GGTCCAAGCGAGGCGGAGCGACTCTGACGGCGCGCGGCGAAGAAGTCGTGCGCCACTATCGCTCGATCGAGGCGCTCGTCATGCACGATTCGGGCGACCACCTCAAAGCGCTCGACGCCATGCTCCCCGGTCATCGTGCCGTCCGCCCCGGGGCGGTCGAAGGCATCGCGCGAACCGAGTCACTGCCGGCGGACTGAGCGCGCTACACGAAGGATGAGTCGGAACCTATGACACGGCCCGGTTGGGACGAATATTTCATGGAGGTCGCGCGGACGGTCGCGACGCGGGCGACGTGCCCGCGCGCGTCGGTCGGAGCCGTGCTCGTGCGCGAGCATCGCATCCTGACGACGGGGTACAACGGCGCGCCGCGCAACGTCGCGCACTGCACCGAAGCGGGCTGCGAACTCGTGAACGGCCACTGCGTTCGCTCGACCCACGCCGAGGCCAACGCCGTCGTGCAGGGCGCGCTCCACGGCGTCGGTCTCGACGGCGCCACGGCGTATTGCACGCATCAGCCGTGCGTGAATTGCGCGAAGCTGCTCATCAGCGCGGGCATCGTGAAGATCGTGTACGTCGAGGCGTATGCCGATCCGTTCTCGCAGCGACTGCTCGCCGAAGCGGGCGTCGCCCTCGTGCCGTTCGCGACGCTCGCGCACGCGAACGCGAACGCGTAGCCCCGTTGAAGCTGCAGCCGCTCTTTTTTCTCGCACTCGCGACCGCGTTCGTCACCGCGCTTCTCGCGACGCCGCAGGTGCGCACGCTCGCGATGAAGGTCGGCGTGCTCGACGCCGTCGGCGATCGCCGGATGCACGCCGAACCGAAGCCGCGCATCGGCGGCATCGCCGTGTATCTCGGGCTCGTCTTCGCGCTGTTCGTCTCCATCGGGTTCGCGTTGCACACGACGCTCTTCCACAGCGCGAACGACACGCAAGACTTCTTCGGGCTGCTGTTCGGCGGCACGCTGATCATGCTCGTCGGCGTGTGGGACGACGTCATGGGGATGCGCCCGCGCAACAAGTTCCTCGCGCAGATCGTCGTCGCGATCGTCTCGATGGTCTACGGCTTCCACATTCCGGGATTCGAGATTCCGGGCTCGGGCCGGTACGTCAATCTGCCGCCGTACGTCGACTACCCGATCACGCTCGTCTGGTATCTCGGGATGATGAACGCGATCAATTTTCTCGACGGGCTCGACGGATTGCTCGCGGGCGTGACGGCGATCTCGGGCGTCTTCTTGTTCGCGATCGCGTCGGCGCACGGACACGTCGGCGCGGCGCTCGTGCTCTGCGCGCTCGTCGGCGGCGCGCTCGGTTTTCTGCCGTACAACTTCAATCCCGCGAAGATCATCCTCGGCGATACGGGGTCGTTGCTCATCGGGTACGTGTTCGCGACCGTCTCGCTGCTGATCACGGCGAAGATCGCCGTCACGGTCAGCCTGCTCATCCCGCTCGTCGCGCTCGCGCTGCCCGTCGTCGACACGGCCGCCGCGATCTTCCGCCGCGTGCGCGCGGGGAAGGCGATCACGGAAGCTGATCGCGGCCATTTCCACCACATCCTCGTGTTCCGGTTCGGACTGAACGTGAAGCAGGCCGTCTTGTTGATCTACGCGGTCTCGTTCTTGCTCGGCATGGCCGCGTATCTGCTGTCGGGCGCCGCCGGGCCGCACGGCCGGGTCGCGGGCGTGCTGTGAGCGCGCTGCGCGTGATGACCGTGTTCGGCACGCGGCCGGACACGATCAAGATGGCGCCCGTCGTGCGCGCGCTCGCCGCCGCGCGGCCCGCGATCGAACCGATCGTCTGCGTGACGGCGCAGCACCGCCAGATGCTCGACGATCTGCTCGGGCTCTTCGAGATCGTGCCGGATTTCGATCTCGACGTGATGCGTCACGATCAGACGATCACGCAGATCACGACGCGCGTGCTCGAGGGCATGGAGGACGTGTTGCGACTCGCCGAGCCGGACGTCGTGCTCGTCCACGGCGACACGTCGACGAGCACGGCCGCCGCGCTCGCCGCGTTCTACGCGAAGATTCCGGTCGGCCACGTGGAGGCCGGGCTGCGCACGTCCACGATTTGGGAGCCGTTTCCCGAGGAGATGAATCGCCGGCTGACCGGCCGCATCGCGTCCTATCACTTTTCGCCGACCGGCCGTGCGCGGGCGAACCTCGAGCGCGAGAACGTCGACCCGGCCGACGTCATCGTCACGGGCAACACCGTCATCGACGCGTTTCTCGAGGTCGCCGAGCGGGAACCGGCCGCGCCGCCTGCGGCCTGGGCCGGGTTGGATCCGGCGCGGCCCTGGATCTTCGTGACCGCGCACCGGCGTGAGAACCACGACCGGATGGCCGGGATCTGCGCGGCGCTGGCCGAGATCGCGGCGTTTCCCGAACGGCCGCAGATCCTCTGGCCCGTGCACCCCTCGCCGCGCGTCGCACCGATCGCGCACGCGGCGCTCGACGGCGTCGCCGGCATCGCGCTGACGGCGCCGCTCGGCTACGACGAGACCGTCCATTCGATCAAACGTTCGACGCTCGTGCTGACGGACAGCGGCGGCATCCAAGAGGAGGCGCCGTGCCTCGGCAAGCCGGTCCTCGTGATGCGCGACGAGACGGAGCGGCCGGAGGGCATCGAAGCCGGCACCCTCGAGCTCGTCGGTTCCGATCCCGCGGCGATCGTCTCCGCGACGCGCCGCCTGCTACGCGACGAGTCGGCGTACGCGCGCATGGCGCGTGCGAACAATCCGTACGGCGACGGCCGGGCGGCGACGCGCATCGCGCAGTGGCTGCTCGCGCGGTTCCGGGGCGGTGCGTATCCCGCGCCGTTCGTGGTAAGAGGTTTCGCCGCGCGGGTTCCTTAAAATCGAAGGGTGGCAGAGGCCGAATTGCGTGCTTATCACGATCGCAAACGGCCCATGGCGGTGTGGTCCATCGTCTTCGCCATCCTCGTCGGCCTCGTCATCGCGACGAAATCTCCGATCGGGGCCGTCGCGCTCGTTTTCGGCACCGGCTGCGGGGTCGCAAACGCGTTTCTCACGATGCGCGGGAACGAACGGCTCCTCGATCATCGCAGCGTCTCCACATTCGTCATAAGCAGTATCCTAAGGATCGTCGTTTTCGGTATAGTACCGGTGGAGTTTGCGCTACACGGTCCGCTCTGGACGATGGCGGCCTACTTCGCCGGATTTTTTACGCCTCTCGCGCTCTACGCCGGCATCGTGTACGGTAGCGCGCGACATTCGAACGGGATTACGTGAAAGAAGGAATCGGCTCGCATACCTTGTGGCAGGTGCCCCTGCTGGGGCCCGTCCATGGGGATACGATTCTCACGACGTGGATCGCCATGGCCGTCGCGCTCGCGTTTCTCGCGTTCGTGGGGAGCAGTTATCGCTCGCCGCGCGTCGGCCGGACGCAAACCGTGTTCGAGGGCGTCGTCAACTACATCGCCGACCTCGTGTCGAGTTCGCTCGGCAAACGCGGCGAGCCGTTCGTCCCGTTTTTCATCGCCCTGTTTCTGCTGATCTTCCTCCTCAATCAGATCGGGTTCTTGCCGCTCAAGGCGCTCGGTCTGCCCTTCGGCGGCTCGCCGACGGGCGACGTGAACACGACGCTCGCGTTCGCGCTCATGGTCTTCGTGATCATCCAAGTCACGGCGATCCGCGGGCGAGGTCTTGGCGCGTACGCGCACATCTTCCAGCCCTGGTTCCTCTCGCCGATCAATCTGCTCGAGGAGCTGGTCCGGCCGGTCACGCTCGCGGCGCGACTCTTCTTCAACATCTTCGTCGGCGAGCTGCTGTACATCATCATCGCGTCCATCGTCGAGGCGAAGGTATCGATCGGCGCGTTCAATCTGTCGCTCGCGGCCGCCGTGCTGCCGTTTTTCATTCAGTTCTTCAACTTTTTCGTGGGCACGGTCCAGGCGTTCGTGTTCACGTTGCTCGGCATCGTCTATCTATCGCTGGCGACCGCCGAAGACCACTAGCTACGCTAGCAACTCCCCGAGAAAGGTTTCCACTGTGACTTCAGAGAGCTTAGTTGCCGCCGCGACGATCCTCGCATTCGGATTGATCGTCCTCGGCGTCGCGCTCGGTTCGGCCGTCGGCGACGGTATCGTCGCGTCGAAGGCCGTCGAGGCGATCGCGCGTCAACCGGAAGCGCGTCCGAACATCTTCACGTTCCTGTTCCTCGGCGTCGGCGTCTTGGAAGCGTTCCCGATCATCGCGCTCGGCCTCGCGTTCTATCTGCTGCTCGTGGTGGCGAACGTTCCGGCGCTCCTCACGCACCTCTCCGCGGCGCACTAACCGCCGGCCATGTTTCTCGTACCCGACGGGACGTTCTGGTTCCAACTCGTCAACTTCGCGATCTTCTTCGCGCTGTTGAACGCGGTCTTTCTGCGTCCCGTCGGCGCGGCGATCAAGAAACGCCGCGAGCACATCGAGGGCGTGCAGAGCGATTACGAGCGCTACGCGCATCAGATCGAGACGCTGCGGACCGATGCGGATGCGCGCCGGGCCGGCGCCCGTCGCGCCGCGGAGGAAACGGTCGCGAAAGCGCGCGCCTCCGCGGAACGCGAAGCGCAGACCATCGTCGCGACGCAGGCGGCGGCCGCTCAGGCGATCACGGATCAAGCCCGCGCGACGGTCGCCCTCGAGGTCGAAGCCGCGAAGGCGCGCGAAGCCGAGCTCTCGCAGGGACTCGCGCAGACGCTGCTCGAGCGCGCGCTCGCAGGTGGCCGGTGAGCGACGCGACGTACGAGGCGATCGCCGTCTACAGCCAGGTCGTCGCATCGATCCTCTTCATCGTCGTCCTCGTCGTCATCTGGAACCGGTACGTCGCGCCCGCGGTGCTCGCGTCGCAGGTCCGGAAGAACGACGAATTGATCGTCGCCGAGAAGCGTCGTGACGAGGCGCGTGCCGAAGTCGAGAAGGCGCAGGCGAACCTCGCGTCCGCCGACGGCGACGTGCGGGCGATCGCGCAGCGCGCGCAGGGCGACGCGTCGCGCCTGCACGACAAGGTTTTGGCCGATGCGCGGACCGAGGGCGAGCATCTCATGCAGGTCGCGGAAGGCGAACTCGAGCGCTCGCGCGCCGTGGCCCGCGAACGGTTGCGCGCGGATCTCCTCGAGCGCGCGATCGAGATCGCGCGGAGTGCCGCGACGCGCGTGGACGAGAATACCAACCGTCGATTGGTCGGCGACGCCGTCGACATCGCCGAACGCGGCGGGAACGCCTGATGCAGAACGAGACCCTCGCACGCCGCTACGCGACGGCGATCTTCAATCTCGCGAAGGACGCGAACACGATCGAAGCCGTCGGCCGCGATCTCGCGAAAGCGGAGAGCGCCATCTACGGCGCGGACGACGTTCGGCGGTTCTACCTCTCGCCCGTCTTCGGGCGGAAGAAGAAAGAAGACGTCCTGTTCGGCGTCTTCGACGGCAAATTGTCCACGATCGCCCTGCACGCGCTGCTGCTGCTCGTGCGCAAGCGGCGCGAGGCGCTGCTCCATCCGATCGTCGCCGAGTATGCGAAGCTCGCGCTCGCGAACGCCGGTAAGGAATCGCTCGAGATCGTGAGCGCGCGCGACCTGACCGCGAGCGAACTCAGCGGCATCGTGGTGCGCCTCTCGCGTAGTTACGGCACGACGTTCGACGTCACGCAACGCACGGATCCGACGCTGCTCGGCGGCGTCCGGATCACGATGGGCGACCGCCGGATCGACGGATCGCTCTCCGGCCGCATCGACGACTTGGCACGCGAGCTTTTCACGCAATACAAATGACCATGCTCGGGTCCGCGCGTGCGTACCCGGGGGCCGTCGGGGGGCACGCCGCCCCGATTTCAAAGGAACCTTCACCATGATTAACGCTGACGAAATCGCCGGAATTCTCCAGGGCCAGATCGCGAACTTCAAGAGCGAAGTTCACGAGGATCAGGTCGGGACCGTCATCGAGGTCGGCTCGAGCATCGCGCGCATCTACGGCCTCGAGGCCGTGCAGCAGTCGGAACTCGTCGAGTTTCCGAACGGCCTGCAAGGCATCGCGCTGAATCTCGAAGAGGACAACGTCGGCGTCATCATCCTCGGGCCCGACGTCGAGATCAAGGAGGGCATGCAGGTGCGCCGCACGGGCCGCATCGCGTCCGTGCCCGTCGGCAACGCACTCCTCGGTCGCGTCGTCGATCCGCTCGGCAACCCGGTCGACGGTAAGGGCCCCGTGGCGACGAGCAAGTATCGCACGATCGAGAACACGGCGCCGACCGTCGTCGAACGCCAGCCCGTCAAGCAGCCGATGCAGACCGGCATCCGCGCGATCGACGCCCTGATCCCGATCGGCAAGGGCCAGCGCGAGCTCATCATCGGCGACCGTCAGGTCGGCAAGACCGCGATCGCGATGGACACGATCATCAATCAGAAGGGCAAGAACGTCTTCTGCATCTACGTCGCGATCGGTCAGAAGGACTCGACCGTCTCGGCGCTCGCGTCGCGCTTCGAGATGGAAGGCGCGATGGAGTACACGACGATCGTCACGACGTCGCCCGCCGCGTCGCCCGCGCTGAAGTACATCGCGCCCTACGCCGGCTGTGCGATGGCCGAAGAACTGATGTACGAGGGCAAAGACGTCCTCATCATCTACGACGATCTCACGAAGCACGCGATCGCGTATCGCGAAGTCTCGCTGCTGCTTCGCCGCCCGCCGGGCCGCGAAGCGTATCCGGGCGACATCTTCTTCTTGCACTCGCGGCTCTTGGAGCGTTCGGCGAAACTCTCCGACGAAAAGGGCGGCGGGTCGCTCACCGCGCTGCCGGTGATCGAGACGCAGGCCGGCGACGTGTCCGCGTACATCCCGACGAATCTCATCTCGATCACGGACGGCCAGATCTATCTCACGACCACGCTGTTCTTCCAGGGCGTCCGCCCCGCCGTCGACGTCGGTATCTCGGTGTCGCGCGTCGGTTCGTCCGCACAGACGAAGGCGATGAAGTCGGTCGCGGGCCAGCTCAAGCTCGACCTCGCGCAGTATCGCGAGCTCGCGGCGTTCGCGAAGCTCTCCTCCGACCTCGACAAGAACACGCAAGCGACGCTGACGCGCGGCGAGAAGATCACGGAGATCCTCAAGCAGCCGCAATATCAGCCGCAGAACGTCGAAGATCAAGTGCCGTTGATCTACGCGGCGACCAAGGGCTATCTCACGGACATCGAAACGGCGCGCCTGCAAGAGTGGTCGCACAGCTTCATCGACTTTCTCCACGAGAAGCACGCCGGCATCACGGACGGCATCCGCGATTCGAAAGCGCTCTCGGACGAGAAAGGGCTCGTCGCCGCCATCGAAGAGTTCAACAAGTCATTCTGATGGAAACGAACACGCATGCCTAGCGTCCGCGACCTGCGCGACCGCATCAAATCGCTCAAGAACACGCAGCAGATCACGAAGGCGATGAAGCAAGTCGCCGCCGCGAAGATCCGTCGCGCGGAGATGGTGCAGAAACAGGCGCGCCCGTA
>CAJCIN010000206.1 GCA_903970385.1 Rhodospirillales bacterium
CCGCGAACGCGGCCGCCGCCTCGTGGCGGGTGAGGACGTGCTGCATCGGGTGCCCGACCATCGCGTCGTAGAGCGGCATGATGGCGCCGCCGGGATAGCCGAAAACGACCTCGACACCTTCATCGGCGAGGACGTCGAGGACGAGTTGTGCGCCGGTTGCAGCGGCGGACTCAGACACGGTTGGGCTCCCTCAAAAAACTTCTTCTTTTCGATCATCGACAGATCGAGCATCAAAAAGCCCCCCGCCGGTTCGGCGGGAGGCTTCGCGCTGTTGACGTCGCGATAGCTACCTGCGCCGAACCAATGGTTGGCGAATAAGGCTAACGACGACGACGAGTGCGCGGAACATGTCCACCTGTTGTACCGTGCCCGCGCGGTGCCCGTCAACCGGCAGGCGCGATACGTGCGCAACTCGTTCGCATGATGAAAAACTTGACGCTTTTCCGGCCACCATGTTAAGGTCCGGGTGCATGAACGGTAATGTGCGCACGATTGCGTTCGATATTCTCCTTAGCGGTACGCCTCTCGCGTAGTCGCCGGTCGCCGTATGCTCCGCACTCACGAGGGGCCGCCGCGAAAGCGACGGTCCCTCGTTTTATTCTCCGACGGGGTCCCCACGATGGCATCGATGCCGGTTTCGAAATATCGCCCCTTCCCTCCGATCGATCTGCCCGACCGGCGCTGGCCCGCGCGCGCGATCGAGAAGGCGCCGCTCTGGTGCAGCGTCGATCTTCGCGACGGGAATCAGGCCCTGATTGAACCGATGGGCCCGCAGCGCAAACGCCGGATGTTCGATCTGCTCGTGCGGCTCGGCTTCAAAGAGATCGAGGTCGGCTTCCCGTCCTCCTCACAGCCCGATTTCGGCTTCGTGCGTCAGCTCATCGACGAGCGCGCGATCCCGGACGACGTGACGATCCAGGTGCTCACGCAGGCGCGTGAGGAGCTCATCGACCGGACGTTCGAGGCGATCGCCGGCGCGCCGCGCGCGATCGTTCACGTCTATAACTCGACCTCGACGTTGCAGCGGCGCGTCGTCTTCGGCTTGGATCGCCCGGGCATCGTCGACATCGCGGTGCGCGCGACGCAGCGGATCAAGGGGCTCGCGGCGGCGGCGCGCGGCACGGACGTGCGGCTCGAGTATTCTCCCGAGAGCTTCACGGGCACCGAGCTCGACTTCGCGCGCGAGATCTGCATGGCCGTCATGAACGTCTGGGAGCCGTCCGCGACGCGCAAGATGATCCTCAATCTGCCTGCCACCGTCGAGATGTCCACGCCGAACGTGTACGCGGACCAGATCGAATGGTTCGGCCGGAACGTCGGCCCGCGCGATGCGTACCTGCTCTCGGTCCATCCGCACAACGATCGCGGCACGGCCGTCGCCGCCGCGGAACTCGCGCAGATGGCCGGCTGCGAACGCGTCGAGGGAACGCTGTTCGGCAACGGCGAGCGCACCGGGAACGTCGACGTGATCACGCTCGCGCTCAACCTGTTCTCGCAGGGGATCGATCCGGGGCTCGACCTCGCGAACGTTCCCGAGATCGTGCAGACCGTCGAATATTGCAATCGGCTCGCGGTGCCGGAGCGGCATCCGTACGGCGGCGAACTCGTGTTCACGGCATTCTCCGGCTCGCATCAAGACGCGATCAAGAAAGGTTTCGCGGCGCGGGAAGCGCGCGGCGACGAGGTCTGGGACGTGCCGTATCTTCCGGTCGATCCCGAGGATCTCGGCCGCACCTACGAAGCGGTCATCCGCATCAACAGTCAATCCGGAAAGGGCGGCGTCGCCTACGTGATGCTGCACGACTTCGGCTACGATCTGCCGCGTGCGATGCAAGTCGAGTTCGGCAAGATGGTGCAGGCGCAATCGGAGGCGAGCGGCACGGAGACGGAGCCGTCCGAGATTCGCGAGCTCTTCGAAAGCGAGTATCTCGCGGCCGCGGTGCCGATCCGGCTCGTCGACTATCACGTGGCCGACGACGGAAACGGTCGCGCGACGATCGAGGCGACGATCGGCGAGCGCGGCGGCATACGCACGATCTACGGTCAGGGCAACGGCCCGATCGATGCGCTCGTCGATGCGTTACGCCGCGATCTCGTCGTCGAATTGTCCGTGCGCGACTATCACGAGCACGCGGTCGGCAGCGGTGCGGATGCCGCGGCCGTCGCGTACGTCGAAGTCGTGACCGCCGGCAAGGCGCACTACGGCGTCGGGCGCGATCAGAACATCGTCCGTGCGTCGCTGCTCGCGGTCGTCGCGGGCTTCGATCGCGCGATCCGGCGCGACAACTTGCGCGTGAGCGGCCTGCGCGGCGGCTCGAGCGCGACGGTCGCGACATCGGTCGCCGACACGGTGGGAGCCGAGCGTTCGGGCAGCGATGAGGGAGAGAATGCCGCAATCACTGTTTGAGAAGGTCTGGAACGCGCACGTCGTCGAGGCGTTGCCGGGCGACAACGCGCTCGTGTTCGTCGATCGTGTGGTCGCGCACGAGATCACGACGCCGCAGGGTGCGCTCGAGATCGAGCGCCGTTACGACGACCGGCTCTTCGATCCGAAGCGCATCGTTGCGATCAACGACCACGTGTCGCCGGCGAAAGACACCGAGACCGCGATCCAGGCGAAGGTCCTGCGCGATTGGGCGAAACGCCACGGCATCGTGCTGTACGACATGGGGCAGAACGGCATCTGTCACGTCGTCGCGCCGGAGCGTGGATACGTCGAACCCGGCATGACGCTCGCGTGCGGCGACAGCCACACGTGCACGCTCGGCGCGTTCGGCGCGTTCGCGCTCGGCGTCGGGTCGACGGCGCAGGGCGGCGCGATGCTCGCGGGCTGCCTCGTCTTGCAGCGACCGAAGGTGATGCGCGTCAACGTGACCGGCCGTCTGGGCGGCGGTGCGACCGCGAAGGATCTCGCGTTGCACGTGATCGCGACGCTCGGGTTCAAGGGCGGTACGGGCTACGTGCTCGAGTACGCGGGCGAGGCGATCGCGGCGCTCTCGATGGACGAGCGCATGACGCTCTGCAACATGGCGATCGAAGCCGGAGCGACGACGGGCATGTGCCCGCCCGACGAGACGACGTTTTCGTATCTGCGCGGCCGCGAGCAGCAGCCGACGGGCGATGCGTTCGAGCGCAAGGTCGATGCGTGGCGCGCGCTCGTCGCCGATCGCGACGCGACGTACGATGCGGAGATCGCGATCGACGTGAGCGCGCTTCGCCCGCTCGTGAGCTGGGGAACGAATCCCGGCGAATCGGTGCCGATCGACGGCACCGTGCCGAACGACGCGTCGGAAGGATCGCTCGCGTACATGGGTCTGCGGCCCGGCGTCGCGCTGCGATCGCTCGAGATCGATCAGGCGTTCATCGGCTCGTGCACGAATTCGCGCCTCTCGGATCTGCGCGCGGCGGCGGACGTGTTGCGCGGACGCACCGTGAGCGTTCCGACGATCGTCACGCCCGGCTCGCAAGCGGTGAAGCGCGCCGCGGAACGCGAGGGATTGCACGACGTGTTTCAGGATGCGGGCGCGCTGTGGACGCATTCGTCGTGCGGCCCGTGTCTCGGCATGTCGATGGGCGTGCTCGCGCCGGGCGCGCGTTGCGTGTCGTCGACCAATCGCAATTTCCCGGGCCGCATGGGCGCGGGCGGTCGCGTGCACCTCGCGTCGCCGGCCGTCGTCGCCGCCTCGGCCGTGCTCGGCCGGCTCGGATCGCCGGACGAATTGGACGCGGCGGCCGCGCCGGCGGTGACGGCGTGATCGTCGAGGGCGCGGTGCTGCCGATCGATCGTGCAAACGTCGACACGGATCAGATCATTCCGGCGCACTATCTCACGGGGATCGAGACGACGGGGCTCGGCAAACATCTCTTCATTGGGATGACGGGCGGAGCCGAGTTGCTCGCCGCGCATCCGCACGCGTCGATCGTCGTTTCGCGCGAGAACTTCGGATGCGGCAGTTCGCGCGAGCACGCGGCGTGGTCGCTCGCCGACCGCGGCTTCCGCGCCGTCGTCGCGCCGAGTTTCGCGCGCATCTTCTTCGAGAACGCGTACAACAACGGCATCGCGCCCGTGATCGTGCCCGCCGAAGAGATCGACGCGCTGTTGCGCTCCGCGACGCTGCGCATCGATCTCGAACGCGAGGAACTCGTCCGCGACGACGGCGCGAGCGTGGCCTTCACCCTCGACCCGCTGCGCAAACAGTTCTTGCTCAGCGGCGGGTACATGGCGTTTCTCGCGAGCAAGATCGACGCCGTGCGCGCGTGGGAAGCGGCGCGCTAGTTCGTCGCCGAGGCCGTCCAGGCTACGGTACGCGGCGCACTCACCGCGGGTAACACGCGAGCGTGCACGCCGCGGCCGTCGCGTGCGACGACGTAATCGAGGGTCGCCGCTTCCCGGCGATGCCACGCCAGCGTGAAACTCGTCTTCGCGACGGCTGCGAGCGCCGCGCGGTCGAAAGCCGTGTCGCCCGAATGATATGCGACGCGCATGCCTTCGAGGTCGCCACGCTGCGAGACGTCGACGCGGACGACGGTCCACGCGGGCGTTCCGGCCGCGAGCGGAGCCGTCGCCGGGCTCGCGCCGGCGAGCGCGGCGGCGGCGAGTGATGTGGTGAGGAGCGGGTGCATTCTCTGGTCTTCTTTCGGTTTGCGGACGACGTCGTGGTCGCCGCTCCTCACGACGCGATTCGCCGGCGAACGGTTTCAAAATGAAAGCATATGCCCGTGTTATGCATCCGGGGTCGATGTCAGATCGTCGAGATGGGCGATGCTCGCGAGCGTCTTGCGAAGGCGCGCCGCCTTCGCGCTTCCGACTTGCGCCTCGAAGCGACTCTGCGCGTCCTGCCATAATTTCTGCGCCTCGCGCCACTTGGCGCGGCCGAGGCGCGTCGCCGTCATCGCGCTGCGGCGTCTGTCTTCGCTGCTCGTCTCGAGGCGAACGAACCCGTCGCGCACGAGCGGCCGGACGTTGTGCCCGAGTGCCGACCGGTCGATCACGAGAATCTTCGCCAGATCGCCGATCGTCAGGGGCCCCGCCGCGCCGACGAGCTGGCTCAAGATGGCGAGTTGCGTGGAGCGCAAGCCGCACGGCTCGAGCGTGCTGTCGTAGAATTGCGTGATGCGTCTCGACGCCTTGCGGATCGCCGTCGCATTGCAGACCATCTCGAACAGTCCGGCATCGCACGCTTTCATGCCCGGCATATGCCCGGAAATTGAAGAAAGTAAGCATATGCCCGCAACCGGATGCCGCGAGTATGACTTTGAGGGGCATGCGGCGCGCAACGCCGTCGCGCAAGAAAGAAGAATTTCACATGGCAACTCCTCTCAACATCGTCGTTACGGGCACGAGCACGGGCTTCGGCTACGACACCGCGGTGACGCTCGCCGCCGCCGGCCATCGCGTCTACGGTACGATGCGCGACATCGCTGGCCGCAACGCCGAGCCCGCTCGTAAACTCACGGCACTCGGCATCACCCCGATCGAACTCGACGTCACGGATCAAGGGTCCGTCGATCGCGGCGCCACGAAGATCCTCGAAGCCGCCGCCGGGCGCATCGAAGTGCTCGTGAACAACGCGGGTACCGCGCACTTCGGCACGACGGAAGCGTTCACGCCGGAATCGTTCGACCGGCAGTTCGCGACGAACGTGACCGGCTCGTTTCGCGTCGCCCGCGCGTTTCTGCCGGGAATGCGTGAGAAGAAGGGCGGGCTCGTCGTGTTCGTTAGCTCCGTCGTCGGTCGCATCGTCATCCCGTTCTCCGGCGTCTACACGGCATCGAAGTGGGCCGTCGAAGCGCTCGCGGAATCGATGTCGTACGAGCTTCGGCCGTTCGGCGTCGACGTCGCGATCGTGGAACCGGGCGCGTTCGCGACGAACATCTTCAACGCGATCGTGACGCCCGACGATCTCGAACGGCTCGCGTCGTACGGCGAGGGCGCGAAGACGATCGACACGATCGGCGCCGCGATGGCGTCGTCCAGCGGGAACCCGCAAGAGGTCGCGGATGCGATCGCCGCGCTGATCGCGACCGCACCCGGAGCGCGTCCGTTGCGCACGGTCGTGCCGGCCGGGCACAC
>CAJCIN010000207.1 GCA_903970385.1 Rhodospirillales bacterium
AGCCAAACACACGGGCTTTACGAATTTCGCATCGGTGCATCACGATCCCGACCTCGCACGAGAACTCGTTGGTTTCGACGAGTTGACGTCCGACCTGCGAAGCGGCACCGTGCCGGCGTTCGCGCTGATCGTCCCCAATCAGTGCAACGAGATGCACGGCATCGATTCACCGAAGGCGCCGCCGGATTGCGCGAAGGGTGACGACGGTCTCGTGCGTCGCGGTGACGCGACCGCGGGCGAGATCGTCTCCTCGATCCAGGCGTCGCCTATTTGGAAAACGGGGAACACCGCGATCGTCATCACCTGGGACGAAGACGGCAAAGCGGATCGCATTCCGGGTTCCAAACAGGCCTGCTGCGTCGTCGATACGGCGAATCCGGGCGGCGGCCACATCCCGACGATCGTCATCACGAACCACGGCCCGCGCGGCGTTTCCGATCCGACCGACTACGACCACTACAGCCTGCTGCGGACGATCGAAGATGCGTTCGGACTCGAGCATCTCCGCCACGCCGCGGACGCGTCCGTCTCGCCGATGACACCGCTGTTTTCCACGCATTGACGGCCTCGGGGCGCGACGCGATGGTCAGGCTCGCACGATCGTGGCGAGCCACGCCGGCGCGCCGTGCTCGTCGTGATACCGCGTGAGGACGCGCTCGCGCTCGATGCTCGTTACGTTCCACCCCGCTCTCGGGGTGAACGATGCCCGCAGGTCTTCCTCGCGTATCGGGTGCGGCCCGGCATTCGGACCGTCGGCGAAGCACAGCACGTAGAGCGTTCCGCCGTGTTGCGCGACGTTGGTGAGGCTCGCGACGTAACGCGGTCGCTCGTCTTCGTCGAACGTGTGGTAGAGTCCGCAGTCGAGCACGGTCGCGAACGTTCGCCCGAGCGTCGCGAGATCGAACGCGTCGGCGGAAACGAACTCGGCCGCGAGTCCGCGCTCCTCGGCGTTCCGTCGCGCGATCGCGAGCGCCGTGTCGGCCACGTCGAAGCCGACGACCGGTAGGCCGAGCGAGGCGAGGTGCAACGTGTTCTCGCCGCTCCCGCACCCGGCGTCGAGCACGTCGCCGGTAAACCCGCCGCGCGATGCCACGCGCACGATCGCCGGTTGCGGCCCGACGTCCCATGGTGCGGGGCCGTCGCGATACGACGCGTCCCAAGGAGCGCCGCTCGTGCGCTCGTGACTCGTCGGCGCTCGGCCGGCGAACGGATCGCCGGCGATGTTCGGTCGTTGCGTCACGGCGTCGATCCTCTTCGGCTGAAAATAGTCTGGTCCGCGCGCAACGAGCACGCGGACCAGATCTTCGCCGTTCGACTCCTCGGAGCTAGTTGAGCGCCGCAGAACTGTAGATGTAGAGGCGCCGATATGCTTCGACGATGTCCCGCGCTTCGGCGATGCGGCGCTTACCGATCGTCATGGTCTTCATCGCGATCAACCGACCGCGATTTTTTTGGGCTGGGCCTCCGGATGGCGCTTGAGACTGAGGCTGAGCATACCGTCCTGAACGCGCGCCCCGATCGAGTCGGCATCGATGTCCTCGGGCACCGTAAACGAGCGGGAGAACGAGCGGCGGTCGGTCTTTCCGGAGACGCTGAGGATTCCGTCCTTGAACGTGACGTCGATCTGAGACGAATTGTACCCCGGCACCGGTACCTCGACGGCGTAACCGTTTTCCGTACGGCTCACTTCGTATTCGAAGCCGTAGGACGCGCGAATGTTTTGGAACGGATCGAAACCCAAGAGATCGCGCAGTGGAGTCCACGGAAGGGTCCGGTCGGTTCCCATTGCGGTCGTCGAGCCATTGCCTCGTGCGAGCGAGTTCGACAAGATACTAACCTCCGTCAGAAAAAGTGGTCGTAAAGCTCTCGCAGTTCGAAATTATAGCGCGTCTGGCACTCTCGTCAAGAGGCTGCTAACAAATTTCTCGCGCGGCGCTCGGTCGTGCTCTGCATCGCACATTTTGGACGTCCGGCTCGACCCATTTCGGCCGTCCGTCGATACCGTGGACATGAGGTGTGCGTCGAGGGAGAGCGGTCGCCGGTGATCGACGTGGATCGGCCGAAAGGCTCCCGTGCCGACGCCGATCGCGCGCTCTTGAGCGCCGCGCTCGAGCATTCGGCGGATCCGACGCTCATCTACGCAGTTTCGGAGCATTCCGAACCGACGGTCGTCTACGCGAACATCGCGTTCGGGGACGCGTTCGGGTATTCGGTCCCCGAGCTCGTCGCTCGCGGCGCGAGCGTGTTCTGGGGCGACCGTACGGATCGCACGGTGTTCGAACGGCTCGCGGACGCCGCACGGGCAGGGCGGTCGACGAAAGAGACCGTTTACATCTACGCGCGCTCCGGCGCCGAACTGCTCGTCGAATGGCGCGGGCGGCAGATCGACGGTTTCTGCCGGATCGTCACGCTTCGCGATCTCGGACCGCTGCGGGACGCCCGCGAGGTCCTGGTCAAGGCGAATCGACGTCTCGACTCCGTGATTTCGAACAACAGCGATGCGATCTTCACGCTCGACGCGAACGGCTCGTGCACCGACGTGAACGCCGAGGCGGGCAAACGTTTCGGCGCTTCGCGGCACGAATTGCTCGGCTTCGGGTTCGACCTCGTGTCCTCGTCCGGGCTGTTTCCGCGCGGCCAACGTTTCCCGAGCGAGCTCGCGCACGGCGATGCGATGCGGTTCGAGGCGACGTACCGTCATCGCGACGGCCGGCCGCTCGACTTCGAGGTGAAGGCGATTCCGATGCTGGTCGACGGTCGCGTCGATGGAGCCTTCGTCATCGCGCGCGACGTCAGCGAAGAGAAGCGCGCGGCGGATCTCCTCGCGAAACAAGCGCGCCGAACGCACGCACTCTATCTGATCTCCGCTGCGAGCGAGAGCGCGGCGATCTCGCAAATCGATGCGGCGCTCGCGCTCGCGCTCGAGACGTTGCAGATGCAGTACGCGTACGTCGCCGTCGTCGAAGGCGACGCGTTGCGGGTCGTGCACGCGAGCGGCCGCGGTGGACCACGGCCGGGCGAGACCTTCGCGATCGAGTCGAGCTACGCAGCACCGGCATTGAGCGAGAGCGACATCGTCACATTCGAAGATCTATCGCTCGTGCCGCTGCGGCCCGGTGCCGCGCCGCGCTCCTGGCGCGGCTACGTTTCCGCACGACTCGCGATCGAAGGGCAGCCGCGCGGTCTCGTCGGCTTTCTTTCGAACGACGTCGTGACGTTCGATGCGTCGGACCGAGATTTCGTCCGGCTCGTCGCCGCCCTCGTCGCTTCGCGGCTCGAGCGGAACATCCAGAAAGAACGCCTGAGCACGCTCGCCTACTACGACGCACTCACCGGCTTGACGAACCGTGCGAAGTTCATGCGCGATCTCGATGCAGCCGTGAGCCAAGCGCGTCGCGCGGATCGTTCGTTCGCCGTCCACTTCATCGATCTCGACGGCTTCAAGGCTGTCAACGATGCGGGCGGCCATGCGGCCGGAGATCTCGCACTACGCGAGGCGGCCCGGCGTCTCGAACGCACGGGCCGCGTCCACGACTTGGCCGCACGCATCGGCGGCGACGAGTTCGTCGTGCTGCAGACGGACGTCTCGCAGCGTTCGGATACGATCGCTCTCGGCGCACGTCTCGTGGACATCCTCTCGCGTCCTTACGACCTCTCCGGCGAGACGTTCGAGCTGAGCGCGAGCGTCGGCATCGCCATCTTTCCCGAGCACGGCCGCGACGCACGCTCGCTGATCGTCAGCGCCGACCTCGCGCTCTACCGCGCGAAAGCGAACGGCAAGAACCGCGTGGAGTTCGCGTAACCGGGGCGTTCTAGATCGAGATGAAGAGGTTGACGCCGTTGTGCGGCCGGTAGTATCCCCAGCGACCGTGGACCTGGTGCAGCCGGTGCCCGCGATAGACCTGACCTTCGTGATACCGTGAGTACGACTGCGGGCTGCGGCCGCGGCCGTGATCGCGATCGTGGTCGTGATTGTCTGCGAGCGCGGCGGTACCGGCCGCCAGGGTCGACGCGGCGAGAGCCGCGGCTACGATATATTTCATGTGAGGCACGTGCCCCGAAATCGAGCGAATAAATGGAGATTAGTTCACCGATGTAGTTCCTGGGGAAATCCCAAACTTCTCCCAAGGGGCCTCGGGCCGTTACGAGCCCGTGTTCGCGGGCGAACGCTCCGCGATCATGAACGCATAGAAGAAGGCCGAGAGTTTCTCCGTTGCGTCGAGCGGCAGGACGTTCGCGACGAACTGATCGGGTCGCACGACGACGATCGCGCCGTTCGTACGATCGATCCCACGTTCGTCGAAGATATTCGGACCGTGCGCGAGATCGGGACAGAACACTTTCTCGTAATCGTGCAGACCGTAGCGTCCCTTCTGCGGAAGGAGCACGGGCGGAAGCGAGACGGCGTCGACGTCGCGATGACTCTGCTGAAGAACGGCACGCAGGTCGATCACCGAATCGACATCCGCATCGATCGGCGTGTATCTGCGGATCGGCGAATCGGGTGATTGCGCGAGAAAGTCGCAGAGAACACGCAATCGCGAGCGCGGCGATGCCGGGTTTTCCGAATCCGAGAACGCGAAGAGACGCCAACGACCGTCCGCTTTGATCGTGTGCCCGAGGTGCATGGGCTTCGCGTCCGCGAAGCGGATGACCGGCGCCGAATGGAACCGCGTTCCGATCTCAAAACCCGCTGCGAGATGCTGGTGATCCGGTTCGGCGGTGATAATCGACGAACGATA
>CAJCIN010000208.1 GCA_903970385.1 Rhodospirillales bacterium
CGCGATCGTCATGGGTGTCTCATCGCGCTCGGCCACCATGAAACTCAGCTATTCGCGTGCGAGCGGTCGATGTGCCCGCTGCCTCGGCGATAAGGTGACGGGCATCACAACAGAAACTTCCGCATGACGGCGACGTCGAGCTTCCACGTGTGTTGCGGCAGAACCGCCTCGATCTTGTAGCCGCAGGCTTCGAAAAACGCGGCGGCGGGGTAGCCGGCCGGCGCCTCGAGCGTTACTTTGTGGCAGTTGTAATAGTTCGCGAGGATCTCGGCGCGCTCGAGCAATCGCCGGCCGAGGCCGGTGCGACGCCGCTCGGGTTCGACGATCAACGAATCGACGTGCGCGAGCGACGCGGCGATGCGGAGGCCGAGCACGCCGACGACCGTCGCGTCGTCGAGCGCGGCGAGCTCGTGGCGCTGCTCGTGCCACACGACGCGGAACTTCCATTCGGTCGACAGCGCCTCGCGCTCGTGCGTTCGACGAAACGCCGCGGTTCGTCCCGCTTGAACGGGTTCGATCCGCGTACGTTCATCGACCGGCAACGGCGGCGATCTCCGTGGTGGCGTCGAGCGTCCAGCCGTCGTACGCCGCGAAGACGCGGAACCCGAGCTCGTCCTCGATCTCGCGGGCGAGCCGCTCCGGCGGCTGTTCGAGCATCCGCGTGCTGAAGTGCGTCATGACGCCGACCTTCGGACGCACCACGTCGAAGACGTGTTTCGCCTCGTCGAAATTCATGTGGTCGACCTTCATCGAATCGCGATAGCGCAAAACGTTCACGATCAGCACGTCGGGATGGTGCGTCGCGTAGTCCTCGGCGAGCCCCTCGAAGTAGCGCCCGCACGGCAGATACGAGACGGTCGTGCCGCGATAGCGAAAATGCATGCCGTACGTCTGCACGCCGTGAATGTGGCGGATCGACGTACGCAACTCGACGTCGTTGACGTGATACGGTCCGCCGCGCTCTTCGAGCACCGTACGCGACGCCACGAACTTCGCCGCATAGGGGAAGATCACGGCTTCGCCTTCGAACGCGTCGCTCGGCGCGAGTACGGCGCCGCGTCGACGGAACCCGCCCGCCGTCATCGCCTCGATCATCACGTTGATGTCGCCGGCGTGATCCAGATGCTTGTGCGAGAGGGCGAGGGCGTCGAGTTCCGCCGGATCGCACGGCGGCACCGCGGACGTCGCACGAACGAGGGCTCCCGGGCCGGGGTCGACGTGGATCTGCGTGACCGGCCCGTCTTCCTCACCCGGCGCCGGCTCGAACCGGAACCACATCCCGCCCGAGGCGCGAATTTGTTTGGCGACGACGAACCGCGCGCCGCCCGTACCGAGGAATCGAACCGAAATCATTTACCAACCCATGTAGATCCCGCCGTTGATGTTCAACGACTGGCCCGTCATGTAGTCGCCTTCGACGGCGAAGAAGCGAACGCCGCGCGCGATCTCCTCAGGCTTCGCCGTCCGGTGCATCGGAATGCGCTCGAGGATCTTCTCCTGGATCGCTTCGGGAACCGACTTCCACATCTCGGTCTCGACGAAGCCCGGGCACACGGCGTTGACGGTGATGTTGTAGCGTGCGAGCTCGATCGCGAGCGACTTCGTGAAGCCGAGGATGCCGGCTTTCGCCGCGGAGTAGTTCGCCTGCCCGAAATTGCCCATCTGGCCGACGAACGACGAGATGTTGATGATGCGCCCCCAGCCGTTGTCGAGCAGCATCGGCACGGCGAGGTGACAGCAATTCATCACGCTCGTGAGGTTGGTGTCGATGACCTCGTGCCACTCCGAGATCTGCATCTTCTTGTACGTCTTGTCGCGCAAGATTCCCGCGTTGTTCACGAGCACGTCGAGCCGGCCGTAACGCTCTTTGATACGAGCGAACATCGCCGTGACGTCCTCGTAATTCGACACGTCCGCCGCCTCGGTCGAGCCCTCTCCGCCGGCGGCCTCGATCTGCGCGACGACGCCGGCCGCGGCCTCCGCGCCCTTGATGTAGTTCACGACGACCGTGGCTCCGCTGGCGGCGAGCTCGGACGCGATCGACGACCCGATGCCGCGCGAGCCGCCGGTAACCACGGCGACGCGGCCGAGGAGCGGCTTCGGGTGGGTCGGATCGGGTGCGCTTGCTCGCGATTGTACGGCCATGACTGTCCTCCGGGATGAACGGTTACGCGAGCTTCGGACTCACGCGACGTCCTCCTTACGGCATTTTACAGATACGGCTCTGCGGGCGGTACGAAGACGTGCCCCGCCTCCCAGTCCCAGATCTCGCTTTCCTTGCCGGCCGATAGAATATCGGTAACGCCATCGAGATGTACGGTGGCACCGGCGTCGACGGCTAAGAGATTCTTAGCAACTCGATGTATCCGCCGACAAGAAATTTTTCCGCGGGCGTATACCCGGGTTCGTCGTGCAAACGGATTCGATACGTCGAGCGCCTTTCGTGGCTGAGCACGGCGGCGAAGACGAGCGCTTCATCCGAAATCAACGAACGAGATACGAGTGAAACGACGTCGCCGAAACCGAAATCGCGCGAAGAACGGGATGTCGTCTATCTTGAACGCGTCGGAAGAGACGCGTTCGGCCCATAGCCACTCGTCGAACGATCTCTTCGGGGCGTACGACTCGCATCGTAAAAAGCTACGGCCCTGGCTCGATCATCTGTTCACGTCGGCATCCCAACCATCGAAATCGCCGCCGTACCGTTTCGCCAGCGAATCCAACACGTCGCTATACTTCGTGATGACTTCGATCGTAAGGCGGTCGCGTCGCATCAGGCGCACGGTCCAAGGATTCTTCGATGGAAAATCGGCCGGCACGGGCGCATGCACGCTTGCGTCGTATCCGGCGTGGCGAGCTGCTCTCACGAATGCGTCGACGGACGAGCGCGTCGGCAGATAAACCCAAAACTCGATGCCGGTCGGCTTGGATGGGTCACCGCCGGCACGTCGATTCGATTCAATGGCCATCTCATCTTCGGCTCTGCGAAGCAAGTCACTCGGCCCTGTTGTCATCGAAGAGACGATCGGCGGCCTATCAGATAGCGACATACCTCTAGATGCAATCGGGTCAGAGCGTAAGATCGGCTTCGACGTTATTCCCGTCAGCCCGTGCTTTTCGGACGATAGAAAAAGGACCGGCGTAAACGCACGGTCCTTTCATCGTCGACTGCGGGGAAGCTAGTTCGCGCTGACCTGGGCGGCCGTGCGCGAGCGGACGTCTTCCATGCGCTTCGCGATCTCGTCGATCTGCTGCGCCGTCGTGTCCTTCACGAAGTTGAGGTTCGAGATGCCGGTGTCGACCGCGCCGCGCATCGACGTGAAGTACGCGTCCTGCATCTTCGTCGCGTGAGCGATGGCCGCTCCGCCGAGTTCCGTCGTCTTGGTGCCGGAGGTCTGAAGCTCCGAGATCGTCAGCGAGATGATCTGATTCGCGCGGTCGAAGTTCTCGCGCGCCATCGTCTCGATGGCCGTCGAAGCGTAGGGTCGCGTCGAGATTTCGAACAGCGACTTAGCGTAGCCGAGGGCGCGCTCGTTGGCCGCGGTCATCGCGTCCGCGAACAGTTGGAAGCCCTGCGTGGTGAGTTCGAGATAGCTCGTCGTCTTGTCGTTCATCTATTTGACCTCGTCTCGTTTGGCGTCGTGATCCTTCGACCACGTTCCGGTGTAGAGGCTGAAGAACGCGTCGAGGTTGGTGCGGTACTGTTCGAGAGCCGAGCTCCACAGCCCGAGGGCGTCTCGCCCACCGTCCGTGAGCGTGTAGATCCGCCGTGCCGGACCCTGTTCTTTCGGGTCCCACCAGGAGCTGATGTAGCCGTCCCGTTCGAGTTGCCGGAGCGCTCGGTAGACGGTACCGGGGTCGGAGACGACGGCGAAGTTCTCTTTGAGCTCCTTCATGATCTCGTATCCGTGGAGATTGAGATCCTTGAGCATCACGAGCAGCCACGCCATGAGGTAGTTTTTCGGTGTGCCGCGCGGGGGAAGCCCCGCTTCCGCCTTGCCGTGCGGGCCGCCGCCGTGATCGCGATCGTCGTCGGAAGCCATACCGCGGGTGTCAACAGCGTTCTTCATGCCGTTAGGTGCATTCTACACATAGGTGGTACCTTCGTCAATGGTCGGCCGGCTTGGGCGTCCTGTCGATCGGCGATCCGAAGCGACGCCGGTCGGGAGAACGCGCGAAAAATCGCAGAAATTCCCCTATCTGCGTATTTCCGCGGCGGCGCTACGCCAACCCGCGCGGAGCGGCCATTATTTTCGAAAGTATTACGCGAGCAACGGCAGCGGCGGGAACGATCCCGCCAGAATACCGGAAGTGGGTCGTTGGAACCACCGCTCGACGATCGTTCCGTAGACGCTCCGGAAATCCGTCGTGAACGTCGCGTCGCCGTTGTCGAGCCGGTCGAGCGACGGATGCGTGCCGTAGATGCCACCCTTCACGCCACCACCGATCACGAACATCGGCGCCGCTTCCCCATGATCGGTCCCGCGGCTGCCGTTCTCGGCGACGCGGCGCCCGAATTCGGAGAACGTCATCGCGAGCACGCGCTTGTCCTCACCGTGCGCGGCGAGATCGTCGTAGAAGGCCTTGACCGCCTCGGCGAGCTCGCGCAGCAACCGGTCCTGCGTCGGCTTCTGCGCGGCATGCGTGTCGAACGAACCGTGCTGCACGTAGATCACGCGCGTGCCGAGCCGGCTGCCGACGATCTGCGCGGCCAGGGCGAGGCTTCGTCCGAGCGGCGTCGCGGGATACGTCGCCTGCGCGGCGTAGCCGGCAATGAGCTTCGGCAGCTCTTCGGAACCGCGCTGCGCGTGATCCTCGATCGTCGCGACCGTACCGAGATACGGCGATGCGAACGGAACACGATCGTCGCGCAAGAGCGACGCAAACGCCGCACGCTGCGTCGCGTTGCCGTCGCTCGAGAGTCCGTAGCCGCGCAGCGCCGCGATCGCGGGAACGTCGACGCGGCGGCCTACCATCACCGCCGGCAACACCGGCGCGAGCGCGACCGCGTTGAAGAGATTCGCTTGCGGAAGGGCGGCTTCGTCGAGATAACGGCCGACCCAACCGGTACCGACGTAATGCTCGGGCTCCGCCGTCTGCCAGATCTCCGTCGAGCGGAAGTGCGAGTGGTCGGGATTCGGATAGCCCGCGCCCTGCACGATCGCGACTTGGCCGCGATCGTACATCGTCTTGAGCGGCGCGAGCGCGGGGTTGAGCCCGATCGTCGCGTCGAGCGTGAGGACGTCGTGCGGCGCGATGCCGAGCGTCGGACGATAGCGATAGTAGTTCGGTATGCCGTGCGGCACGACGGTGTTGAGGCCGTCGTTGCCGCCCTGCAGATTGATGACGACGAGCACGCGATCGTCCGTGACGCCGGCCGGAAGATTCGGCAGCGCCGGCCCGGCGAGTGCGGCCGCGAAGAGATCCGTCGCGTTCGCGCTGACGGTCAGACCGGCGATGGCCCCGATGAGGAATCGACGACGTTGCATGCTTTGCGAGTCCTTGCGTTACGACAGTTGGTAGGCGGGCATCGCCATCGTGAGGTAAGCGGCGCCGCGCATGCGCTCCTCGAAATTTTCGAACGAGAGTACGCCGTTCGCCGACGTGCCGCGGCCGTCGAGATACGCTTCCACGTTCGCGAGCGAGGCCGGGCTCGCATCGCCCTGGAGGATCGTCTGCGCGAGCGTTTGCGCCGCGACTCGCGCGTTCGCGGGCGGTCCGCCGTTCAAGAAACTCTTGCCTTGCGCCGTCGCGTTCATCAAACCGCTCGCGAAGTTCTCGCGCGCGAGCACCGTCTGCGTGTTGAGCCACGCCGCGCCGCCGTCCCACCCTTTGACGCTCGGCGGATGGAACGGAATCTGCCCCATGCGGCCGAGGACGCCAATCGTCGGAGCGGCGATCTCGGTGAAGCCGAACAGCTTGTACGAACCGATCACGAACTCCACGGGGCTCTTCACGAGCGCGCGATACGCGCGGTCCGAGTAGAAGACGTCGGAACGAAACAACGTTGCGAAGACGGGCGCCATGTTGAAGTCGTTCGCGCGGATCGTCGCAGCGAGCGCGTCGATCAACGCCGGTTCGGGATCCGAATACACGAAGAACTCGAGCAGCCGTTTCGCAAAATACTTCGGCGCGGCCGGCTGGGCGAAGACGATGTCGATGACGTCGTCACCGTTCAGATTTCCCATCTTGCCGAGGAACGTCTTACTGCCGTCGTCGTGTTGCTGCGCGTTGAAGAAAAACTCGCCGGTGCGCCGTCTGAACGTGTACCCCGTGAACGCGCGCGCGCTTTCGCGCACGTCCGCTTCCGTGTAGTTGCCGATGCCGAGCGTGAAGAGCTCCATCAGTTCGCGCGCGAAATTCTCGTTCGGATGCGCCTTGACGTTGCGCGCGTTGTCCAGCCACTTGAGCATCGCGCGATCGCGCGCCACATCGTGCGTGAGCTCGCGCCAGTTGGCGAGCGCGTAGCGCCGCAGCAGGCGGTTCTGCTCGACGATGTCGAGGCCGTAGACGCCCTTCGTGTTGTTCGCGGTCGCGAAGTGACCGTGCAGATACAGCGTCAGCTTTTCTTGCAACGGGGCCGGCGACGCGAGCATGCGATTCAGCCACCAGGTCACGTCGGCGCGATCTTGCTGACGGCGCAGCATCTGCCGCTGCCGACGCGCCTCGACGATCGCGGTCGTCGCGGCGTCGGCCGCCGGAGTCGTCTCGGCGGCCGGCATCGTGGTCGCGAGCGGCCGCCCTTCGAGATCGTCGATGAGTTGCGGCTCCGCCGGCAACGCGTCGGTCGACGGAAAATGCAACAGCGCCTCGACGGCGGCATTCATCGAACCGGCCGCGGCGCGATCGACGTCCGCCGGCGAACCGCCGAAGCCGGCCCGGCGCAGCAGGTGCGCCGCGAGGCGCGCGTTCCACGCGCCCGCGTACGGCGCGAGCGGAGACGCGGGGAGAGATCCTTGCGGCCTGTACGGCGACGCGGTGCTCGCGAGCATGGAACGATGATAGCCGACGACCGGCGACGCACGCGAGGTTTCGGCGGGAATCTCATCACACGTTAACGGCATGAAACGCCTGGAGACGCGTCTCGATGCGAGCGCGAGTGACTTCGCCGAAAACGCCGCGCACATGCGCTCGCTCGCGGGCGAGCTGCGCGAACGCCTCGAGGGCGCTCGCCGGGGCGGCGGTCCGGAAGCGCTCGCGCGGCACCGCAAGCGCGGCAAGTTGCCGGCGCGCGAACGCATCGACCGCCTCGCCGACCCGCTCACGCCGTTCCTCGAGTTCTCCGCGCTCGCCGCGGACGGCGTCTACGACGACGCGACGCCGTCGGCCGGCATCATCACGGGGATCGCGACGGTCGAGGGGCGCCATTGCGTGACGATCGCGAACGATGCGACCGTCAAAGGGGGCACCTACTACCCGCTCACTGTCAAGAAGCATCTCCGCGCGCAAGAGATCGCGCAGCAGAACCGGCTGCCGTGCATCTATCTCGTCGACTCGGGCGGCGCGTTTCTGCCGAAGCAAGACGACGTCTTTCCGGACCGCGATCACTTCGGACGCATCTTTTACAATCAGGCGCGCATGTCGGCCGAAGGCATCCCGCAGATCGCCGCCGTGATGGGCTCGTGTACCGCGGGCGGCGCGTACGTGCCGGCGATGTCCGACGAAACGATCATCGTCGCGGGCTACGGCACGATCTTTCTCGGCGGGCCGCCGCTCGTCGCCGCGGCGACGGGCGAGATCGTGACCGCGGAGGAGCTCGGCGGCGCCGACGTCCACACGCGCATCAGCGGCGTCGCCGATCACTACGCGAACGACGACGAGCACGCGCTCGCGCTCGTGCGATCGATCGTCGCGAACCTCGCGCCGCCGCCGGAAGCGCGTCGCAGCGACGAACCGATCGAACCGCCCGCCTACGATCCGGCCGAACTGTACGGCATCGTCCCGCGCGATTCGCGCATCGGCTACGACGTTCGCGAGGCGATCGCGCGCATCGTCGACGGCTCGCTCTTCCACGAATTCAAACCGCTCTACGGAACGACGCTCGTCTGCGGCTTCGCGCGCATCGAGGGCCACGCGGTCGGCATCGTCGCCAACAACGGCATCCTCTTCAGTGAGAGCGCGCTCAAAGGCGCGCACTTCATCGAGCTCTGCGCGCAACGCGGCACGCCGCTCGTCTTTCTGCAGAACATCACGGGCTTCATGATCGGGAAAGACTACGAGAATCGCGGCATCGCGAAGGACGGCGCGAAGCTCGTCATGGCCGTCGCCTGCGCGGAGGTGCCGAAGTTCACGATCGTGATCGGCGGAAGCTTCGGCGCCGGCAACTACGGCATGTGCGGACGCGCGTATTCGCCGCGCCAGCTCTGGATGTGGCCGAACGCGCGCATTTCCGTAATGGGCGGCCCGCAAGCCGCATCGACGCTGCTCACCGTTCGCATGGAAGCCGAGAAGCAGCGCGGACGCACGATGAGCGCGGAGCAGCAAGACGATTTCAAGGCACCGATTCTCGAGAAGTACGAGCGCGAGGGAAGCCCGTACTATTCGACGGCGCGGCTGTGGGACGACGGCGTCATCGATCCGGTCGATACCCGGCGCGTCCTCGGTCTCGGCCTCGAAGCGGCCGCCTATGCGGCACCGAAGCCGACGAAGTTCGGCGTCTTCCGGATGTGATGCGCGCGAGGGAACCCGTCGCGCGGCGCTAAACGCACAGCGCAATCGCTCGGACTCAGGCGGAGTTCATCATGCAGAACGGTCAACCCAGCGCGCAGACGATCGCGGCGATGACGGCGTACTTCGGCGTCTTCGCGATCGTCGGACTCTTCTTCTTCGTGTTCACGATGTATCTGTATTGGCGCGTCGCGGCGAAGGCCGGCTATGCCGGAGCGCTCTCGCTCTTGCTGATCGTGCCGTTCGTGAACATCATCGTGATCTGTCTCTTCGCGTTCAACGAATGGCCGATCGAGCGGGCGCTCAAGGTCGCGCGCGGCGAGGCCGGTCCCGGACCGTACGTTCCGGCGTCGCCGTTGCCGCCGACGTATCTGCCGCCGACCTGAAGCAACGTGAAGCGAGCGTGCTGGCCTATGCGACCTGCGTGCTCATCTGGGGCACGACGTGGCTCGCGATCAAATTCGCGCTGCTCGGCTTCCCGGCGGTGTTCGGCGCGGGCGTGCGCTTCGTCGTCGCGAGCGCGCTGTTGTATGCGACGGGGTCGTTCGTCCGCGGCAACGCCCGTCGCGAGGCACCGCCCTTGCATCTCGTCGTCGTCCTCGCGTTCACGATGTTCGGCGTCAACTACGCGCTCACGTATCTCGCCGAGACGCATCTCGCCTCCGGCCTCGTCGCCGTGTTGTTCGGGACGCTTCCGTTCTTCGTGTTCGGATTCGCCCACGTACTCGTCGGAGAACGTGCGACGGGCCGGACGATCGGCGGGGCCGCCCTCGCGCTCGCGGGCGTCGCACTGATCTCGCTCGCGGGAGCGGTCCACGGCGATCTCGCGTTCGTGATCGCCGCGATCGTCGCGGCGGCGTCGTCCGGCTTTGCGAACGTCTACCTGAAGCGATTCTCGCACGCGTCGCCGTTCGCGACGCTGCCGCCCGCGATGCTTCTCGCGGGCATCTGTCTCATGGCATACGGCGCGCTCTTCGAGCGCATCGATCTGCACCTCGCGCTGCAGCCGGCGCCGCTCGCCGCGGTGGCATACCTCGCGGTCTTCGGAAGCGCGATCGCGTTCTATCTCAACCATTGGCTGCTGCAGCGCATCGATTCGGGCATCATGGGTCTCTCCGCGCTCATGATTCCGGTGATCGCGGTCGGCGTCGGTGCGGCGTTCGGCGGCGAACGGCTCGGGCCGCGCGACCTCGTTGGCGCGTTGCTCGTCGTCGCCGGCACGTCGATCGCGATGACGCGCGGTGCGCGGGCCGTCGGATGAAGGCGTCGCGCACGGACGTCGCGCTGCTCGCGCTGCGGCTCGTCCTCGGCGCCGCATTCATCGCGCACGGCTTGCCGAAGGTGCAGCATCTCAACTCGTGGGCGACGTACGCGTTGCCGGGCATTCCGACGTGGCTCGCCGCCGCGATCGCCCTGTTGGAAGTCGGTAGCGGTTTCGCGATGATCGTCGGGCTCGGCACGCAGATCGCGGGATTTCTGATCGCGGCGGAGATGGTGTTCGCGATCTTCTTCGTTCAGGTGCCGCACGGCGCGGTTTTCGTGCCCGCAACGCGCGGGACGCCGTCGTTCGAAGTGCCGCTGCTCTATCTCACCGTCGCGTTCGCGCTGCTGCTGATGGGAGGCGGCGCGCTGTCGCTCGACGGGTTACGCGCCGGGCGCGCGTCTCGCGGAGGTCGCGGGCGCCGGTAACCGGGCTAGGCGCGAACGAACGTCTTCGGGTCGTCGAGCACGACGGCCGCGTAGCGGCTCGCGATCCACGACCGCGGCCGTTCGGCGGCTTCACGCGCCACGACGTCGAGGTACGCCGTATCGCCGGTGAGCGTGTAGATTTCGATCGCGGCGGCGGCGGCGCGCCACGCGTACCCGACGTCGGTCCAAATATCGAGGGCTTCTTTGAAGAGCATCGTCGCGCGATCGAGTTGCCCTTCGGCGCGAACGACGGTCGCGATCGCCATGCAGTCCTCGCCCCGTTGCCGACGATCGTGCGCGATCATGGCGAGCCGTGAGATCGGAGCGCGGACCGAGCCGTAGCGATCGAGCATCGCTCGCGCCCGCAGCGCATCGTGCGGAGCGACCGCCATTGCCAACTGTAAGAGAATGGAACGGTCGTTCGAAACGACGGATTCCCAATCGACCGAATTCGCGAGCTGACAAGCGTGTTCGAGCTGTTCGAGCGCGAAATATTTCTCGCTCAGTTGATTCGCAAGGAACGACCGGTCGAGAATAGCCCGGATACGAAGCGGCGTGCTGGGCGCGATCTCGGCAGAGTGACGGAATTCGCGAAGGCCGCCGAGATGGTCTCCGGCCAGCGCGCTGCACCAGCCGATCGCATGCTGGATGTGAAAGCGGAAGTGCGCGAGCGACGGCCGCTCGCTAATTCGCGAAAGACGGGCGCGCACGAAGTCGGCGATCCGTTCGTCTTGCAGATCGCGCACCAGCACGGCGAGATTGCTCAGCATGGAGCCCTCGACGAGGGCATCGCGACAAGACGCGCCATCGAATTCTTCGAACGCACTCATCAGGAAACCGGCCTGCGCCTCGTAGTCCTTTTCGAGGCCGGCGGTCATTCCGAGCAATTCGAAGGAACGCGCGCGCCAGTATCCGCGACTGTACGGATAACTGTCGATATTCTCACGAAGCCACGCCGGAATACTCGAATGATTCGAGAGAAGCGACGACGCGAGATCTTTCGCCGCAGAGCGATTTCCGAGCGTCCATTCCAAGAGAGCGGAGCTATACAGCAGTTCCGATTCGAGTTCGACCGAGCCGACGCCGTAGCTACGCACTTTCGCGTCGACGACCGAACGCCGCGCCGCTTCCAGATCGTCGCATTGGATGTATGCGACGATTCGGACGATGAGCAACTCAGCGGCGCTACGGTGGCTCATGTTTGTGAGGTCTGCGTCTTCGAGCACGCGCAGCGCCTCTGGCGTCCGACCTAGGCGGAGCAAGGAACGCGCTCTCAGGGCCTGACAGGCCGTGCCCTCGTGTTGGGCCAAGATCCTGAGACAATCGTGAAAATCCGCTTCTTGAAAAGCGGTCAACGCGTCCTCGAACGGTCTCCAACGCGGTTGAAGCCGCGTCACAACACTACTCAGCAAAGCACACCAATAAAGCGCGAGCAAAAGCTGCCCGCACCATTATGGCACAAACTGAAACTAAAGTCCTCTCAGTATGTTGAGAGGACGTAAATATTTAAGCCGTTTTAATTAACCGACGATGATCGCGCCCCACGAGGCGATGATGTGGTGGGCGATGCCGACGATGATTGCTCCCCAGCTTGCGATAAGCACGGTGCGCCTTAATCCTGAAGCGATGAGTGAACACGCCAATAATGTGACGTGCGATACACTCATGATAGCAAGCACAATGAATACCAGCATGCGCCATATGGCCTAGCTTACATGTCGGGACTAGTCCCGGTTGGCTAGGACCTTGGTCCCTTTATCCAAGAAGGCAAGCGGATCTCGGCAGGCCTGTGGGGTTAAATTCCCGCGTACCACTCGTAGCCCTGGTCTTCCCAGTAGCCGCCATGGCCGCCGTAGATCCGCTTGAAGCTGTCCACGAGCTCGATCCGCTGCACCCACTTCGTGCTCTTGTACGCGAGCTGGGTCGGGATCCGCAGGCGGACCGGGCCACCGTGGTCGGGGTCGACGGGAGCTCCGTTGAGATCGAGCGCCAGCATCGTCTGCGGGTGGGCGGCCTGCCGGACGTCGATGCTTCCGTAGAACTGCTGCAAATTTTCGTCGCGGTCGAACGAGTAGAACACGACGTACCGCGCCTCGGGCTTCGGCCGCACGAGCGACAGGAATGCATGGAGCGGGATGCCCGTCCACTTGCCGACGACGCTCCAGCCCTCGACGCAATCGTGCCGCGTGATCTGCGTGAGCGACGCGAGCGTGCGCAAGCGCGCCAGATCGAACGTCTGCGGCCGCTCCACGAGGCCGCTCACGGCGAGCTTGTACGAACGGAAGCGCTCTTTGACGAGCCCCTGGTATTCCGGGTCGGTCGGCGTCGGATCGCCGTTCGTCGGATAGTTCCGGTCGATGTCGGATTCCGCGTACAGCTTCGCCATGCCGTGCGTCCCGATCGCGGCGTGGTTCCAGGCCTGCGCGAGGTGCAGAACGTCCTTCACACCTTGGTTTTCGTTCAATGCGTTCTTCGTCGAATCGCATCCGGCGAGCAGCGCGGCGGCCGAAGCGACGAACAGCTTGCGGTTCATTCGCCCGTCCCCTCGTTCTTGCCGAGCCGGTAGGTGCCGAGCGTCATGGATCGCATGTTGTTGATCACACCCGTGCTCGCTACGAGAAACACGTGGCCGAGCGTGAAGATCACGAGCGCGATCGTCGCCGCGAAATGCCACGTGCGCGCGAATTGACGGCCTCCGAGCAGCGTCGTGAGCGGCCCCGCGAACGCATCGACGCCCGGCGAGAGCGCGAGCCCCGTCACGACGACGAACGGCGCGAGCACGAAGATCACGACCGTGTAGCCCGCCTTCTGCAACGGATTGTACTTGCCGTGCGGCGGCGGGTCTTTCCGCAGGCGCAGATAGTAGGCTTGCATCGGCCACATCTTCGGGAAGTCCGACGGGCGGACGATCAGCAGCGCGAGCTCCTTACGGAACGAGCCGAAGACGAGATAGATCGTGCCCGCGAGCACCATGATCCAGCCGAAGAAGAAATGCCAGACGCGCGCTCCCGCGAGATCCTGGTACGCGGGCCACGTGATCCAGCCCGGGAAGCCGCGCGTCGCCTCGCCGCCTTGGCCGTCGTCCGTGTAGCCGAGCAGATGCGTCGTGCGAATCCGATGGCCGAAGACGTCGACGACGCCGATGTGGCTGCCGTTCGGTCCGTCGATGCTGCCCATCGCGAGCACGCGGTGGGCGGGATTGCTGTAGTCGGAGGCGTCGAGATACGGCGCGGCGTTGAAGATCGCGAACCCGCTCATCACGAGCAAGATCAACGCGAGCGCGCCGAACCAGTGTGTCAGCCGCACCACGACGGAGTGTCGCTTCACGACTCGGCCGGGAGCCTGAGGTCGATCGGCGGCTCGTGCCGGCGCGGGAACGGTTGCGTCCATACATCATAGGATAACGCATCCCGGCGGAAACGGATGGTAAGGGAGCCGACGGCGCCCCGCGAAAGCGACCCGGCATGCAGCAGCCCTTGCTCTCGGTACGCCGAGCGGACGCCGTCGCCCACGTCGTGCTCGAGCGCCCCGAGGTGCGAAACGCGTTCAACGCGGCCCTGATCGCGCAGCTCGACGCGGCGTTCGCGGCCCTCGATGCGGATGCGAGCGTCCGGGCCATCGTGCTCTCCGGGTCGGGCAAGACGTTCTGCGGCGGAGCCGACGTGACGTGGATGCGTGCGTCGCTCGACCTCTCGCGCGACGAAAACGTCGAAGACGCGCGCATGATGTCGCGCATGTTCCGCACGATCGACCGCGTCTCGAAGCCGGTGATCGGCCGGATCCACGGCGCGGCGCTCGGCGGCGGCGCCGGACTCGTCGCCTGCTGCGACGTGGCGATCGCGTCCGCCGGGACGCTCTTCGGGTTCACCGAGACGAAGCTCGGCATCATGCCCGCAGTCATCTCGCCCTTCGTGCTCGCGAAGATCGGCCGCACCCACGCGCGCGCCCTCGGGCTGACGGGCGAACGCTTCGATGCGGCGCGAGCACTCGCGATCGGCCTCGTGCACGAGGTCGTGCCCGGCGACGATGCGCTCGATGCCGCGGTCGACCGCATCGTACGCGAGGTCGCAACGGCGAGTCCGACCGGCATCGCGGCGACGAAGCGGCTCTTCGCCGATGTCGCCGGCTCCGCGTACGACGCGACGCTCGAGACGACGGCGCAGGCGATCGCCGCGCAGCGGACGAGTCCGGAGGGTCAGGACGGACTGCGCGCGTTCCTCGAGAAGCGCGCGCCGGCGTGGGCACCGTAGCGCACGTGAAGAGAATCACGCGACTGCTCGTCGCGAATCGCGGCGAGATCGCCGTGCGCATCGCGCGGGCCGCGCGCGAGGCCGGCATCGTGCCGCTCGGCATCTACTCCGATGCCGACGCGAACGCGCTGCACGTCGCAGCGATGGACGATGCCGTGCGCATCGGACCCGGACCCGCGACCGAATCGTATCTCGCGATCGATCGCGTGATCGCGGCGGCGCTCGAATTGCGTGCGGATGCGATCCATCCCGGCTACGGATTTCTTTCCGAACGCGAGGCGTTCGCGCGCGCGGTACGCGACGCCGGGCTCATCTTCGTCGGCCCGTCGCCCGAAGCGATCGCCGCGATGGGCGACAAGATCGAAGCGAAACGGCGCGCGCGCGACGGCGGCGTACCAGTCGTGCCGGGCTACGACGGCGACGATCGATCGCCCGCGCGTTTGCGCGCCGAAGCCGCCGCGATCGGGACGCCGCTGTTGATCAAGGCGAGCGCGGGCGGCGGCGGCCGCGGCATGCGCGTGGTCGACGACCTCGCGACCTTCGACGACGCACTCGCCGCCGCGCAACGTGAGGCGCTGGCTGCGTTCGGGGACGACGACGTGTTGCTCGAAAAGTATCTCGGCCGGCCGCGGCACATCGAGTTCCAGATCGTCGCGGACGAGCACGGCAACACGCTCCATCTCGGCGAGCGCGAGTGTTCGATCCAACGCCGGCATCAGAAACTCGTCGAGGAAGCGCCGTCGCAAGCGGTCGACCCGGAGCTGCGCGAACGCATGGGCGCCGCAGCCGTTCGCGTCGCGCGTTTCGTCGGCTACACGAACGCCGGCACGGTCGAGTTCATGCTCGACGAATCCGGCGCGTTCTACTTCCTCGAGATGAACGCGCGCTTGCAGGTCGAGCATCCCGTCACGGAGCTCGTGCACGGCATCGACCTCGTGAAGCTGCAATTCGCGATCGCGAACGGCGAGCCGCTTCCGTTCGCGCAAGACGCCGTGCGAACGCGCGGCTGGGCGATCGAGGTTCGCATCAACGCCGAAGATCCCGAGAACGGTTACCTGCCCGTCACGGGGCGCATCACGCGCTTCGAACCGCCCGCGGGCGAAGGCATCCGGCTCGACACGGGCGTCGGTGCCGGCAGCGAGATCTCGATCTTCTACGATTCGATGCTCGCGAAACTCATCGCGTACGGTCCGGATCGCGCGACCGCAACCGCCCGCCTCGCGAGCGCGCTCGACGCATTCGAAATCGAGGGACTGCGCACGAACATTCCGCTGCAGTCACGCATCCTCGCGCAGCCCGCGTTCCGGACGGGCGACACGACGACGTCGTTCCTCGCGGAACATCCGGAGGTCGCACGCGAAGACGATGCCGGCGATACGCGCGCGGCACGTCTCGTCGCGATCGGCGCCGTGGTGACCGATCCGCGCGCGTGGCGCATCGCGGGCGCGGGCATCCCGGTACGCTTGCGCGACGGAACGCGCGCGTTCTCGGTCGTCGGATCGCGCACGGCGAGCGGCGGGTGGCGCATCACCGGTGACGTCGAGGCCGACGTCACGGTCGAACGGCACGACCGCCGCGTCGTCGTGCGCGACGGCACGCAGCGTTTCGCG
Source organism: Rhodospirillales bacterium (assembly GCA_903970385.1). Taxonomy (GTDB): domain Bacteria; phylum Vulcanimicrobiota; class Vulcanimicrobiia; order Vulcanimicrobiales; family Vulcanimicrobiaceae; genus Palsa-1515. Next base: position 16,217 of record CAJCIN010000208.1, read on the forward strand.
GGCGACGCGACGGTCGACGCGCGCGGCGTCGCCGTGCGGCTCGACGGGCGCACCTTTCGTTTTACGTTTGAGGCGCCGCCCGATCTCGAACGCACGGCGCGCGCGGCGGGCGGCTCCGGCGCCGATTCGGTCGCCGCGCCCATGCCGGGCCGCGTGCTCAAAGTGGCGGTCGAACCGGGCGATGCGGTGGCCGCGCGGGACCTGCTCGTCGTCCTCGAAGCCATGAAGATGGAGCATCGCATCGAAGCGCTGCGCGACGGGGTCGTGAAGTCGGTCGCGGTGATCGCGGGCGCCCTCGTCGCCGGCGGCGCACCGCTCGTCGAACTCGAAGCGATCGCTCGAGAAAGCACGGTGAACTCATGAGCGCACTCTCCCTCTCGACGCTGCCCGAACGGGTGAAGGTCTGCGAGATGGGCCCGCGCGACGGCCTGCAGAACGAGCCCGGCATCGTCCCCGCCGCCGACAAGATCCGCTTCATCGACATGCTCTCGGCGACCGGCCTCGGCGTGATCGAGACGACGTCGTTCGTGCGTCCGAACGCGATCCCGCAGTTGACCGATGCCGAAGAGGTCATGGCGGCGATCGATCGCCGCCCGGGCGTGACCTATCTCTGCCTCGCACCGAATATGCGCGGCCTCGATCGCGCGCGGGCCGCCGGCGTGCGCGCGATCGCCGTGTTCACCGCCGCGTCCGAAGCGTTCGCGAAACGCAACATCAACATGACGATCGACGAGTCGCTCGCGACGTTCTCGGGCGTCGTGAAGACCGCGCGCGCCGAAGGCATGTGGGTCCGCGGCTACGTGTCGACGGCGTTCGGCTGTCCGTACGAAGGCCGCGTGCCCGTCGAGAACGTCGTCCGCGTCGCGAGCGCGCTCGCGGAGATGGGCGTCGACGAGATCTCGATCGGCGACACGATCGGGGTCGGCACGCCGAACCAAGTCGTCGACGTCGCGGGCGCCCTGCAGGCGCAGATGCCGGTCGAACGCCTCGCGATGCACTTTCACGACACGCGCGGGACCGCGCTCGCGAACGTCGTCGCGGCGCTACAGATGAACGTCGAGATTTTCGACAGTTCCGCGGGCGGCCTCGGCGGCTGCCCGTTCGCGCCCGGCGCGACGGGCAACGTCGCGACGGAAGATCTGCTCTACATGCTGCACGGCATGGGCATCGCGACGGGCGTCGACCTCGAGCGCGTGCGCGACGCCTCACGCTTCATGGCGGGCGTGCTCGGCCGCGAGGTCGCATCGCGTACGTACCGCGCGCTCGAAGCCGACGCGTGCCGCGTGCCCGCGTGAAACCAGGCGCATGAACGGGGACCGGTTTCCCGCGGTCATGTCGGCCGCGGCGCACGGTCGCATCCTCGCCGACAACGCCGCGGGCGCGCAGCTGCCCGATTCCGCCCTCGAACGGTTGCAGCGCTACGTCACGTACGACAACGCGCAAAAGGGCGGCATCTTCAAGCGCACGCAAGCGACGACCGAGCTCGTCGAAGAGGCGAAGCGCGAATTCGCGGCGCTGATCGACGTACCGCTCGCGCACGTCGGCGTCGGCGCGAACGCGACGTCGCTCGCGATGTCGCTCTCGCGACTCGTCTCGAGCACGATCGTGCGCGGCGACCGCATCGTCGTCACCGCCGCCGATCACGAGGCGAACGTCGCGCCGTGGATGTGGCTGCGCCGCTTCGGCGCGCAGGTCGACGTCGTTCCCGTCGATGCCGCGGGCGATCTGGACGAGACCAAGTATCGCGCGTATCTCGAGCGCGCGCCCGTTCTCGTCGCGCTGCCGTGGGCGTCGAACGCGACGGGCACGGTCTTCGACGTCGCGCGCTTCGCGCGCATGGCACGCGACTCCGGCGCGATCGTCGTGGTCGACGGCGTGCAGTCGTTGCCGCACTTCCCGCTCGACATCGACGACGCGATCGACTTCGCGTTCTTTTCCGCGTACAAGATGTACGCGCCGCATCTCGGCTTCTGGTACGGCAGCCGCAGACTGCTCGAGCGCTTCGTGCGCCCCGACGACGCGACGGCGGCGGGTGGCGACGCGCGCTACTGGACGATCGAGTGCGGCACGCAGAATCACGAAGGCCTCGCCGGGTGGCTCGGGACCGTCGCGTATTTTCGTAGCGTCGCCGCCTCGCCGCGCGAAGCGCTCGAGATCCTCGGCGCGGGCGAAGCGAAGACCACCGCGCACGCACGCGCGCTCTTCGCGGAACGCTCGCCGGAGCTGCGCCTCTACGGTCGCGCCCCGAGCGAATCGCGGCTCGGCGTGTTCGCGTTCAACATCGACGGTATCCCGAGCGCAGAGCTCGGCGCGCGCTTCGAACGTGCGAACATCGAGGCGCGCGTCGGCGATTTCTACGCGCCGCGTTTGATGCGCGCGATCGCTCCCGAAGCGAACGGAACGGCGGTACGGTTGAGCTTCGCGCACTACAACACGATCGAGGACGTCGACCGCTGCTTCGACGTCATCGATGCGGCGCTCGCCGGCACCGCGCTCGACGCCGCCTCGCGGTGAGCCACGCGCTCGCCGGCGCGCGCGTGGCGCTGCTCGCGCCGATCGCGTGGCCGACGCCGCCGCGCGGCTACGGTCCGTGGGAACAGGTCGCCTTCGATATCGCGGAGGGCATGCTCGATCGCGGCCTCGACGTCACGCTCTTCGCGACCGGCAACTCGCACACGCGCGCGAAGCTCGACGCCGTCGTGCCGGTCGGTCTCGGCGAGGACACCGCGCTCGACGGCGACGTGTACGGCGCGCTGCACATCGCGAAGGTCTTCGCGCGTGCCGGCAACTTCGACCTGATCCACAACAGCTTCGATTGGAAACCGCTCACCTACGCGCTCGCGACGAACGCGCCGCCGATGCTCACGACGATTCACGGCTTCTCGACGCCGCAGATCCTCGCGGCGTACTACGCGGCCGCATCGAGAAGCTTCTACTGCTCGATCAGCGACGCGGACCGGGACCCCGGGCTCGACTATCTCGCGACGACGTACAACGGCATCGATCCGAACGCGTTCACCTTCGTCGACCGGCCCGGCGACTATCTCCTATTCCTCGGACGGTTCCATGCGGAGAAAGGGACGCATCTCGCGATCGCGATCGCGAAACGCGCCGGGGTGCGGTTGAAGATCGCGGCGATTCCGCAGGACGTCGCGTATTTCGAAACCGAGGTGAAGCCGCACGTCGACGGCGATCGCGTGCAGTATCTCGGCGCCGTCGAGCGCGACGCGCGTAACGAGCTTCTCGGCGGCGCGCTCGCGCTCGTGCACATGACGACGCGGCCGGAGCGGTTCGGGCTGACGATGATCGAGGCGATGGCCTGCGGGACGCCCGTGCTCGGCGCGCGCATGGGGTCGATCCCGGAGATCGTCGTTGACGGTGAGACCGGCTTCTTGTGCGACGGCGTCGACGACGCGGTCGCGAAGGTGCCGCTGCTCGAGAACCTGCCGCGACGCGCGTGCCGCACGCGCGTCGAGACGACGTTCACGCGCGAACGCATGATCGACGCGTATCTCGACGCCTACGCGCGAGCGCTCGACCTGCGCGTGCCGCCGCCCGCGACGCCGGCCGCGGTGGCCGCGCGTAACCACGACTATTGGGACCGGCCGCAGGCGTTCACGGACGACCCGCCGCGGCCGCGCACGCTCGTCGCGGGCAATCCGTTCGAGACCACCTACGCTTCCAACGGCAAGCCGACGTAATTCTCCGCGAGCGTTCGAGCCGCGGCGCGAGAGCTCGTCACGTAATCGAGTTCGGCCATTTGGAGCCGATCGTCGAAGTCGACGTCGCTCGACGGGTCGTAACGATGCAGCATCGAGGTCATCCACCACGAAAAGCGCTCGGTCTTCCAGACGCGGCGCAAGCACGTCTGCGAGTACCGATCGATCGACTCGCTACTGCCGGTTGCGTAGTAGCGGGTCAAGGCGCGTGCGAGCACGCGAACGTCGGCGATCGCGAGGTTCATTCCCTTCGCGCCGGTCGGGGGGACGATGTGCGCCGAATCGCCGGCGAGAAACAGCCGCCCGTATTGCATCGGCTCGGCGACGAAGCTTCGCATCGGCGTTATGCCCTTTTGCAAGACCGGCCCCGGAACGAGATCCGGTGCGTCCTCACCTTCGAGCCGTATTCGAAGCTCGTCCCAGACGCGCTCGTCCGGCCACTCCGCGAGATCCTCATCCGGGCGGCACTGAATGTAGAGCCGGCTGATCGTCTCCGATCGAGCGCTGTACAAGCCGAAGCCTCGTTCGTGATTCGCGTAGATGAGCTCGTGCGAAACGGGCGCCGTCCGTGCCAGAATACCGAGCCACGAAAACGGATACACTCGTTCGAACGTACGCAACACGTGCGCGGGAATCAGGCTGCGGCAGATGCCGTGGAAGCCGTCGCAGCCGGCGACGAAATCGCAAACGATTTCTTCGTGACGACCCTCGACGTCGCGAAAGGTGACCGTGGGCCGATCGCCGTCGATACCGCTGACGGCCACGTCCTGCGCCTCGAAGAAGATCGCGCCTCGCGCGTGGAGGCGCGCTTCGATCAGGTCCTTGACGACCTCTTGCTGGCCGTACACGACGACCGATTTCCCGTCGGTAAGTTCCGGGAAGTCGATCCGTTTACTGCGGCCGTTGAAACGCAACGCGATACCGTGGTGGACCAGGCCTTCGCTCGACAACCGTTCTCCGACGCCCGCCTCGCGTAAGAGATCGACGGTTCCCGACTCGAGCACGCCCGCGCGTACGCGTTCCTCGACATACGCGCGGCTCCGAGACTCCACGACGACCGATTCGATTCCGTCGAGATGTAAGAGATGCGAGAGCACGAGCCCCGCCGGTCCGGCGCCGACGATCGCGACTTGCGTTCGTATCACGAAGGCATGCGAATGATCGGCTTGATCGTTCGACCCTCCTCGCTGTCGGCGGCGGCCTCGTTGATCGCGTCGAACGCGTAGACGCGGGTCAACCGGTCGAACGGGAAGCGGCCCTGGAGATGGAGATCGATCAGCTGCGGGATGAAGAATGCGGGTACGCTGTCGCCCTCGACGACGCCGCGGATCGTCTTGCCGTTCTGCATGACGTCGTTGATGTCGCAAACGAGTTCGGTTCCCGGGGCGGAAGCACCGACGATCGCGCAGGTGCCACGGGCGCCGAGCGCAGCGACGGCTTGCGCGGCGACGTCCGCGCGAGCCGTCGATTCAATTGCGTAATCGACACCGCCGCCGGCGAGTGCGCGGATCGCTTCCACGACGTCTTCCTTACGGCCGTCGACGACGTGCGTCGCTCCGATCTCGAGCGCGAGACTCAATCGTTCCGGTACGACGTCGACCGCAACGATCGTCGTCGCCCCGGCGACGCGTGCGGCCATAACGGCACTGAGACCGACGGCTCCCGCTCCGAACGCGGCGAACGACGAACCGGCGGAAACGCGAAGTGCGTTGAGCACCGTGCCCGCGCCCGTTTGAATTCCACACCCGAGCGGCCCGAGCAGCTCGAGCGGCGCGTCGCGGCGTACCTTGATCGCGTTACGTGCGGTTGCGATCGCGTACGTCGCAAACGACGACTGCCCGAAGAATCGGTCGTTCACCGATCCCGAAGCGAACGACAGCGCGTGCGACCCGTCGTTTCTTGCGCCGGCGAAATTCAGCGGGTTGAAGTTCCGGCACGCTGCCGCCACGCCGTGTTGGCAGGTGCGGCAGAAGCCGCACGAATCGAACGTCAAGACGACGTGGTCGCCCGGCTCGAGCCCCGCGACCCGTTCGCCGACCGCTTCCACGATACCGGAACCTTCGTGACCGAGCACGATGGGAAGCGGCACGGGATAGATCTGATCGCGGATCACCATGTCGGTGTGACACATTCCGGCTGCGACGATGCGAACGAGCACCTCGTCGCCGCCGGGTGCCGCGATCGTCGCGTCCTCGATGCTGAACGCGCCCCGTTCGGCGCGAACGACGGCGGCCTTGACGGGGCGCGATTCGACGACGGTCGTCATGACTGCGACGCTCTAGCTACCGTACGGCAAAAGTTTCGCCGCAACCGGTACGCGCGGATCGGTGGCGTTGTTCGTGACGATCGGATCGAACGAATACTTGCTGCCTTCTTTGCCCTTGATCCACTGCACGCCGACGAGATTCGTCGTCGACACGTTCGGCACGGGCCCGCTCGTGAAATCGATTTTTCCGGTCATGACCGTCGTCTTCAGTGTGGAGAGCGCCTTTGCGATCGCGGCCTTGCTCTTCGGGTTGCCGCTCGCTTTGATCGCGTCGATCCCTGCGTCGAGCAACGCCATCGACGCACCCAATTGCGATTCCCACTGCTTGCCGCTCGACCGCTCGTAGCCGTCGGCGAGTTCGTGACCGGAGACGCCCGTCAACGTCGATTTGTACGGAAAATCGCGATGCCAGTAAAATGCGGTCGACAGTTTATCGCCGAGGGAACCGAGCGGCTCGATGTTGCCCGGAAAGAGCCCCGTCTTCGCGAGTTGCGCGATCTTCACGGTCTTCGCGTAGCCTTGCTGCGCGGCTTGACGCCAAAACGTCGCGAAGTCCGGTGGGATCGGAAACGTGTTGAAGAGCTCGCATCGTTCGGCCTTGAAGCGGGCGATCTGTGCGGAGAAGTCGCTCGTACCGTCTTCGTATCCGCCGGGATCGACGACCGTGAAGCCCGCCTTCTCGAGATCGGGAATCAAAGCGTGCCGGATCGCGTTCCCGTCCGCATCGTTCGGGTAGAGCACGGCGATCTTCTTGTTGCTCGGGATCGAATGGAAGATCGGCACGTACGCATCGAGAAAATTCTTCACGCCGAAGCTGAAGTGGTACGTCCACTTGAACGGCGACGGACCGCCCGGTTTCGCTCCGCGTCCGAAATACCACGCTTCCCACGGAACGATCGTGGAGAGGCACGGAACGCCCGCGGCTTCGCACGCGTCGGCCACCGGATTGACGACCTCCGGGGTCGACGTGGTCAGCATGAAATCGATCTTGTTGCCGTTGATGAGCTCTTTTGCGAGTTGGCCCGCGCGCGTCGGATCGGACTGCGTGTCGCGGTCCAAGATTTCGATGCCGTACGTCTTCCCGCCGGAGTTCACGCCGTTGGCGAGCGCTTTCCGCGCGAGTTCGAGCACGTACGGGTCGCCCTCGCCGAAGCCGGCGAGCGGACCGCTGCGCGGGCTGATGAAGCCGACCTTCAACGATTCGGTCGCATCGGCCGCCGATCGTAGCGACGGAAGGCCGGTCAACGCGCTGCCGCCCGCGACGGCGGAAACGTTTCTGATGAAATCGCGACGTGAACTCATATGGTCGTGAACCTTTCCTTTAGAACGGATAATGCTGGGGCCCCTCGAGCGTGATCCAACGAAGGTCGGTGAATTCGGCGACGGCGGCTTTCCCGCCGAATCGACCGTAGCCGCTGCCCTTCACGCCGCCGAACGGCATTTGCGCCTCGTCGTGCACCGTGGGTCCGTTGATGTGGCAGATGCCGGCGTCGATACGTTGGGCGACGTCGAGCGCCCGAGCGACGTCGCGCCCGAAGACGGCGGACGAGAGGCCGTATTCCGTATCGTTTGCAACGCGAATCGCCTCCTCGGCGCTACGCACGCGAATGACCGTGACCACCGGCCCGAAACACTCCTCGTGGTAGATGCGCATCGCGGACGTGATGCCGTCGACGACGGTCGCTTCCATCAAGGTGCCCACGCGACGTCCGCCCGCCGCGAGCTTGGCGCCCTTCTGCGTGGCGTCGACGACGAGCGACTCGATCCGCTCGGCCGCGTCGCGTCCGATGACGCCTCCGAGCACGAAGTGTCCGGTCGACGGATCGCCCGTCGTCAACGCCTCGGCACGGCGTGCGAGTCGCTCGACGAATTCGTCGGCGATCTTTTCGTCGACGATGATTCGCTCCGTCGACATGCAGATCTGACCTTGATTGAGGAACGACCCGAAAATCGCCGCATCGACGGCATTGCCGACGTCCGCGTCGTCGAGCACGACGAGCGGCGCTTTGCCGCCGAGCTCGAGCAAAGCGGGCTTGAGGGAGCGCGCGCAAAGTTCGGCGATCGTTCGCCCGACGCGCGTCGATCCCGTGAAGTTGACGCGCCGCACCGCCGGATGCGCGATCAGCGCCTCGACGACTGCCGGCGCGTCGGCCACGGCGTTCGTGACGACGTTGACGACACCGGGACCCATGCCCGCCTCTTCCATCACTTCACCGAGAAGCTGATGCGTGCGCGGACACAGTTCGGATGCCTTCAGGATCGTGGTATTACCGCACGCGAGCGGCATCGCGATCGCGCGGATACCGAGGATGATCGGTGCGTTCCACGGCGCGAGGCCGAGAACGACTCCGGCCGGCTTACGCAACGCCATTGCGAATGTCCCCGGCTTGTCGGAGGGGATCACCTCGCCCGTGATCTGCGTCGTCATCGCGGCAGCTTCTCTGAGCATGTTCGCGGCGAGCCGCACGTTGAAGCGCACCCATCCGTCCGTCATCGCCGTCTCTGCGGCGACGACCGGCACGAAATCATCGGCGCGACGCTCGAGGACATCGGCCGAGCGCGCGAGTTTCGCTCGCCGTTCGTTCGGCCCGATCGTCGCCCAGGCGGGAAAGGCAGCGGCAGCAGCGTCGGCGGACGCTCGTGCCCGCTCGACGTCGAACGCGAGAGCCCGAGTGACGACTTCGTCCGAGATCGGATTTCGTCGTTCGAACCAGCGCTCCGATGCCGCTTCGGCGAGCTGAGGAGAAGACATGAGAAGACACCCGCGATCGTCACTCTGAAGAAATGCGCCGACGCGAATGCTTCGACGTGAAGGGATGTTACGCGACAGAATAGTAGCCGTCAATTCAACAAAACGGGCCGCGAATTGGACTATTTTGCGGTACTTAGGCGTTTCGCACTCGGCCGACCATCTGGAATACACGTATGCGATTGACCGGAAATATCCATGCGGAGCACGTGCAAACGGCGTTGGCGCGGCGTGAGTGGTCGTTTTCGGCGGAACGCGTGCGTCACGTCGCGCTTCTTCTCATCACCGGCACCGCCGAATTGCGAATCGATGGCAGCGCGCGCTTCGTCGAGAGCGCGAGTTACAGTTGGTTGCCGCACGGTGCATCGCTCTCGATTTCCCTGGCCGCCGGAGCCTCGGGCTTCCTGATTTCGGTCGACGACGACGTCTGTGCGTCGGTCTGCGAACGGAGCGCAGACGGACTCGCGCTCGGGCAGGCGGCGCGCCGGCTCACGTTGATGTCCGCAAGCGACGTGCGTCCCGTGCTCGACGAACTCGTCACGTCGTTCGCCGCGATAACGCGCGAGGTCCGCACGTTGCAGCGCGGCGCGGACGCCGCGATCGCCGCACACCTCGAACTCATTCTCCTCCACGGCTGGCGGCTCGCGGGAGCGCCGCCGGCCGTCCGGCAATCGGCGCCCGGTCGTTCTCAGACGTTCGAACGTTTCGCAGAGCTGATCGATCGACATTTCCCCGAACACTGGCCGATCTCGAAATTTGCCGAGACGCTGGGCGTCACGGAAGATCGATTGCACGCGATCTGCACGCGCGAGGCCGGGCAGAGTCCGCTCGCGCTCGTTCACGCCCGCGTTATCGAAACGGCGCGCACGCGACTCGAGACATCGCTCGTTCCCGTCGAGCAAATCGCGATTCGCCTCGGCTACACCGACGCGGGGTATTTCAACCGCTTCTTCAAGAAACGCGTCGGCGTGTCACCCGGCGCGTACCGGCGTCACGCGATCGCGCAGCGGCTCAGCGAGCGAGGCGAAGCGTTCGCCGCGTGGCCGTAGCGATGAGCCGGCACGCCCGCGAGACGGTCCCGTGAGGCAACGGCGCTGGGCCTACCTCGGCGTCGTCTCGCTGCTGCTCGCCGCGCTCGTGGCCCTTCGCCTGCGCCGCCGCTTTCGTGTCGTGCAGATTCCGAAGGATCTCTCGTAAGATGTCGAGCCGCCGCGCGTTCGTCGCCGGCTGCGCCGCGCTTGCCGCCGTTCCGACTGCGGCGTCGGCGGCAGACGGCGCGCTCGGCCGGCTCGACCACTCATCCTGGGCGGTGAGCGATGGGGCGGCTGCGATCGCCGTGTTCCGTAAGCTCGGATTCAGCTTGACGCCGAAACCGAAAGTGCAGTCGGACGGCGCGCTCAGCACGTTCGCATTCTTTCCGGATTTTACGTATCTCGAGATCGTCGAGACGCATTCGGCCGAGGACAAGCGCTGGCTCGCGAGCGGCGCCAATCCGGAGGCGGCCGGCGGCCTCGTCGCAAGCTGTTCGGCGACCGCGAGCGCTCTCGCGCGACGCGGCATCCGCATGTCGGTCGGCAAAGGCGCCGGCTTTTGCTACGCCGCGTTTCCGAGCGACGACGGCTTGCTCGGCAACGTGTTCGCGTACGCGCATTCGAAGGCGGCCTCGACGCAACGGTCGCGCTCGATGCATTCAAGGTATGTCCGCCACGCCAACGGCGCGCTCGGTCTACGCGAGATCTGGCTCGCCGTCCCCGATCTCGAGCGAGCCGTCGTGCGATTTACGAACGCGGGCTTTCCGGTGATTCGTCGTTCGATCGTGGTCGAGCCGCTACGTGCGCGCGGGACGGTGCTCGCTTGGGGTTCTCACCGCATCGTTCTTTTGCAGGCGACGGGTCCGATCGGACCACTCGGTGGTCCCGTCGCGGATCTCGGAGCTCATACGGTCGGCGTACGGCTGGCGGCCGATATGACCGCTGCGCGCCGCGTTCTGAGACCGTTCGCGAGCGAATGGAGAGATGCGCTGCTGGTCGGTCCCGCGCAAGCCAAAGGCGGCTGGATCGCTTTCGGTCCGGAGAACTCCTGGACTGGCGAAGCGCGCTCGTCTCCGAGAGTAGCCGGACTCGGCATCGCGGGCCGCTCGATCGCGTCGAATGCAACGCGAAGGTCGAAGGCTTCGTCGCGCACGCGGATATCGTAGTAAAAAACGACGACGAAAGCCGATAGCACGACCAAGCTGACGAGATCCGGAAGCGAAGCTACGGTTGCGATGGCGAATGTGTTCGTGACGTGTTGTGTTGGAAATTCGAAACGATGAGGGCTGCGCCGGCGAGTGGACCCACGATGAATTCCAAGAGCAGTGCGGCGACGAAGGCAAGCGTAGAATGAGCGATGTCGGAGTCATGCGCGGCCGCGGCAACACCGAAGCGAGCGGCACGTTCGGTGTAGACGTCGATTTGACCCCCGTTTTCCACGGTGAGAACGAGATAAGGAATCTCGAACACCGCCAGGATCGCGGCGAACGTGGGGAACTTCCTAACGTTGATATCGATCGCACGATCGAGAATCTCCGTGACTCGCATCGGTCGAAGTGATGCGGTCTCCGCCACGATGCGTTGCTACCGCGTTATGGAAAGCGAATCGGATTCCCACGAGAGCAGACCGCGACCGCGCTCTGCCTTCGAGAGCGCTTCTTCCACCGTCTCGCCGAGGACCGTGAAGTGCGCCATCTTTCTCCGCAGCGCGGCGTGACGTTTGCCGTACACGTGGAGCTTGACGTCCGGATCGCGTAACAGCGACTCCGCACCCGCGAGGTGGTCGCCCGTTCCGGCCCCGAGGATGTTGACCATCACGGCGGGCTCGAAGAGTTTCGGCTCCACGAGCGGCAGGTCGCAGATCGCACGCACGTGCGCTTCGTACTGCGAGATCTGCGTCGCGTCGAGCGAATAGTGGCCGCTGTTGTGCACGCGCGGCGCGATCTCGTTGACGAAGAGCTCGCCGTCCTTGACGAAAAACTCGATGCAATACGCGCCAACGATCTCGAGCGCGGCGCCGATGCGTTCGGCCATCTGCTTCGCCCGCGCGGCGACCGCGGCCGGGACGCGCGCGGGGACGATCGTCGTCGCGAGCACGCCGTGATCGTGCTGGTTCTCCGTCACCGGGAAGCTGACGATCGTACCGTCCGTGCCGCGCGCGCAAATCACGGAGACCTCGAGATCGAACGGAACGAATCGCTCGTAGATCGTCGCCGCGCCGCGCGCGGCCGCGAGCGCCGCATCCGCGTCCGCCCGGTCGCGCACGACCCATTGTCCTTTGCCGTCGTAGCCGCCGCGCGCCGTCTTGATCACCGCCGGAAATCCGATCGCGTCGATCGCGCGTGCGAGCGACGCCGCATCGTCGACCGCCGCGAACGGTGCGACCTCGCAGCCGGCGTCGTCGCGCACGAAGGTCTTCTCGAGGAGCCGGTCTTGCGTGATGCGCAGCACGTCGCCGCTCGGGCGCACGAGCCGGCGCTCCGCCTCGAGCGCGCGCACCGATTCGAGCGGGATGTTCTCGAACTCGTACGTCACGACGTCCGACCGCGCGCCGAGCTCGCCGATCGCGCGGAGGTCGTCGTACGCGGCGACGATCTGTTCGTCGGCGACCTGCCCGCACGGCGAGTTCGGTAGCGGCTCGAGCGTTACGACGCGATAGCCCATGCGCTTCGCCTCGAGCGTCAGCATGCGGCCGAGCTGGCCGCCGCCGAGGATACCGATCGTTTCGATCCGCGTCGTCACAGCTCGGTCGACTCGACGTCCGCAGCTGCGGCGGCGCTCCGCTCGTTCAAACGTCGCAGAAGGTCGTGGTCCTCGATCGCGAGGATGCGCGCGGCGAAGAGGG
>CAJCIN010000209.1 GCA_903970385.1 Rhodospirillales bacterium
CCGTAGCCGTAGCCGCCGTGACCGTAGCCCGGCGCGTAACCGTGTCCGTAACGGCCGTAGCCGTAGTAGCCGCCGCCGCCGTAGTAGCCGCCATAGCCGCCGAACCCGAATCCGAGCGAAATGAACGCGGGGTACGAGAGCGCGTAGGCCGGATAATACGAGTAGTACGGGTAGGCCGACACGTAGCCCGCATCCGGGCCGACGTCGTACGGACCGGCGTCGACGTTGTACGGCGTGTCGATCTCGTTCGCGTCGAACGAATGCCCGTCGGTCCGGCCGTCGATCGTCACGGACTGTCCCGGCTCGAGCGTGAGCCCGGTCGGATTGATGACCGTGCCGTCGTGCAACGACACCGTGTCGACGAAGCCGCGCTCGTCGCGCACGTAGATCGTATACTTGCCGCCGATCGACGCGATCGTGCCGCGGATCTGTTCGTCCTGCGAGGCGTAACTCGGCACGGGTTGTGCGCTCACCGCGACCGGAAGGGTCGCGAGCGCCGCGGCCGCCGCCGCCATTTTAAGATTCATCGTGGGTCTCCATCACCATCGTTCTACCTATTTCAACGCACTTCGAAGCGGAAAAGAGCCAGGGAAACTCCCAGGAACGCGATCTTTTTACGCCGCACCGGCGCCTGGTCTGCATCCTGACGCCCGAGATCGGAATCTGGAGATTCGTATGTCGATTCCGCTCAGCATCCTCGATCAATCCCCGGTGCTCTCCGGCGAAGCTCCGGGCGACGCCGTCGCGACCACGATCGCGCTCGCGAAGCACGCCGAGCGGCTCGGCTACAAGCGCTATTGGCTCGCCGAGCATCACGCGATGCGCGGCCTGGCCGACGCCTCGCCGGAGGTGCTCCTCGCCCGCTTGACCGCGGAGACGACGACGATCCGGCTCGGCAGCGGCGGCATCATGTTGCCGCACTACACGGCGCTCAAAGTCGCCGAAACGTTTCGCATGCTCGAAGCGCTCGCACCCGGCCGGATCGACCTCGGCGTCGGCCGCGCCCCCGGCGGCACCGGGCTCGTCTCGGCCGCGCTCGAGAGCCGCGACGCTTCGATCTTCCCGCAGCAGGTCGAGGAGATGATCGCGTTCCTCGACGGATCGACGCCGGCACACCATCCGTTCGCGCCGCTCGTCGCCTCGCCGGCAGGCGCGACGACCCCGGACGTGTGGATGCTCGGCTCCTCCGAGTACGGCGCGATGCTCGCGGCCGACCTCGGCTTGCCGTACACCTTCGCGCACTTCATCGGCGGCGACGCTCCGAGTCTCTTCGACGCCTACCGCGCGCGCTTTCGCCCGTCGGCGCGCAATCCGAAGCCGCACGCGATGCTCGCGTTCACCGCGATCGTCGCGCCGACCGATGCCGAAGCCGAAGCGCTCGCGTGGCCGGTCGCGCTCTGGCGCATGCGGCTCCTGCGTGGGCACGTCGGCCCGATCCCCACGCTCGCCGAGGTCGACGCCTACCCCTGGACGCCGCTCGAACGCTACGAGGTGTCGCGCACGCGGAGCGTGATCGCCGGGTCTCCCGAAACCGCGCGCACGCGCATCGAAACGCTGCTCGAAACGCACAATGCGGACGAAGCGATGATCGTCACGATCGTGCCCGACAACGCGAGCCGGTTCCGTTCGTACGAGCTGCTGGCCGATGCGTTCTCGCTGAGCGCCGTCGCGGCGTAGCCCCGGTGGCAGCCGAACGGCGCTCGTGGTGGACGGCGAGCCGCTCGTGCCGGAAAGCCGACGGCTCGCCGAAAGCGGCGTTCGCGACGCGACGCGCGGCGCAGAAAGCCATCCCGGCGACGTCGCGCGGGCTGCGCGCGTACCCTTGCGCCGAGCACGGCTGGCATCTCGGCCACGGATGACGCTCGCCACGCCGTTCGGCCGCCATCTCCACGTGACGTGTAGCGACGGCGGCGTGACGGAGAGTCGTTTCGTCGCGAAGCCGGCCGGCCACGCTACGGAACGGTCGCATCCGCTCGAAGCCGACGTGCGGCGTCAGCTGGACGCCTATTTCGCTCGCGAGCTGCGGCGATTCGACGTTCCGCTCGTGCTCGCGGGGACGCCGTTTCAGATCGAGGTGTGGCGCGCCGTCGCCGCCATCCCGAGCGGCGCGCTCGCGTCCTACGCGGACGTCGCGCGCGCGATCGGCCGGCCGAACGCACACCGTGCCGTCGCCGCGGCTCTCGCGCGAACGCCGCTCGCGCTCTTCGTGCCCGCGCATCGCGTCGTGGGAGCGGACGGACGCGCGCGCGGTGCGGCGCCCGGATCGCTACGTCGCCGTCTCATCGCCTTCGAAGCCGCGCCTTCGGCGCGATCGGCTAGCCGCGCGTGACCCACACGCGGACGATCTCGCCGTCCGCGATTTCGTAGATGACCGCGACGTGCGCGTCCACGCCGCTCGCGGTATGCGTGATACGTTCTTCGTCGATCACGACGTCGCCGACGACGATGCGCTTCTCGATATCGACGTGAATGTGCGGCGCGTTCGCGAAGAGCAAAGCGTACCGCTCGCGGAGCGCATCGCGGCCGTAGAGAAAGAGCTCGCCGCCGAGATCGAAGAGCTGCATGTTCTCCGCGTACGCCGCTGCGAACGCCGCGGCGTCGTGCGCGTTGTACGCATCGATCTGCCGCGCGACGAGCTGCGCCGCGTCGGACGCGACCCGTTCGCTCACGCGGCCGCGGTGTGCCGGTTCGCGCGTACCGCGACGTAGACGCTTATCGCATCGCGCAGAGCGTTCTCGTCGAGCGGCGGAATCTGCGTCTCCGCGCAGATGCCGAGCGTCCGGTGATAACCGCGCAGGGCCGACACGAACTCCGTGACGCCGGCCTTCGAACGCCGGTGCCGGCGGCCGACGGCTGCCGCGAACGTCCGCAAACGCAGCCGCGCCTCGTCGGCCCGTTCGGCGGACGGCACATCTTCGAAGAGCGGGATCGGTTCGGGTGCAGGTCGTTTCATCAGCATAATCCTCACGCATATCATACCCACGTCGAGTGCCAACATCGTGGCATACCGGAACGGAAATTACGGGCGGCGTTGACTCGGCCGCATGTGCACCACGTTGTCCGACGGCGGCGCGGGAACTGGTGCGAGCGCGAGCGTCCCCCGCTCGTACGCGTCGAAATACGAATCGCGTAGCGCGCCGAGGCGAAGGTCGGTCCGGATGCGCGTGCCGTCGCCGCGCAACACGTCGATCGAGCGTATCTGCGCGAGGTAGCCCGCGAGGCGTCCGGTCTTCCATTCCGAGACGCGCCACGCGTTCGAGGCCATCACCGGAAAGGCGTACGACGCGAACCGCGTCGCGTTCGCGAACGGCACGAGACGCACGCGAAAACCTTCGCGGTCGAAGATCTGCCGTTCGATCTGTTCGAGGGTCGCCATGCTCGAGTCGTTTCCGCAAATCGCCTGCGTTTCACGCCCGATCTCGCCGGAGGGGTCTCGACGGAACGTACGAACTCGGGCGCGATGATCGCGAACGCGAACGCCCAAATCAAACTCGCCGCCCGGCCGTCGGGTTTGCCGAAACGCACGGATTGGGAATTCGTCCGCGGCGAAGCGCGCGATCCGGCCGAGGGCGAAGTTCTCGTCAAAATCCTCTATCTCTCGCTCGATCCGGCGATGCGCGGCTGGATGAACGAGGGCCGCTCGTACATTCCGCCCGTACGTCTCGGCGACGTCATGCGTGCCGGTGGCGCCGGGGTCGTGGTCGCCAGCCGCGATGCGAACTTCGTGCCGGGCGATCACGTGACGGGAACGCTCGACGTTCAAGAATACGCGACCGTCAAAGGCAAAGGGCTGACGAAGATCGATCCGGCCGTCGCGCCGCTGCCCGTCTACTTGAACGTGCTCGGGATGCCGGGCATGACGGCGTACTTCGGGCTCTTCGACGTCGGACGCCCGAAGAGCGGCGACACGGTCGTCGTCTCGGGCGCGGCGGGCGCGGTCGGCATGACGGTCGGTCAGCTCGCGAAGATCCACGGCTGCCGCGTGATCGGCATCGCGGGCGGTCCCGAAAAATGCGCGTACCTCACGCGCGAGCTCGGTTTCGACGGCACGATCGATTACAAGTCGCAACCGCTCGGCGCGGCGCTACGCGATCTGTGCCCGAACGGCATCGACGTCTACTTCGACAACGTCGGAGGCGATACGCTCGACGCGTGCCTCGCACGCCTCGCTTCGCACGCGCGCGTCGTCATCTGCGGTGCGATCTCGCAGTACAACAACACGACGCCCGTGAAGGGCCCGAGCAATTATCTCTCGCTCCTCGTCAATCGCGCGAGCATGCAGGGTATGGTCGTGTTCGATTACGCCGACCGATACGCGGACGCGGTGCGCGCGATGTCGGGGTACATCGTGGAGAAAAAACTGCGTTCGAAGGAAGACGTCGTCCGCGGCCTCGATACGTTCCCCGAGACGCTGCTGCGGCTCTTCAGCGGCGAGAATTTCGGCAAACTCGTGCTTCAGGTTGCCGACGCGTAGCGACTACGTATACGCGCAGCGCACGTATTGCGCGACCGAGCGCTGCGTGTTGAAGTACGAGCCGTTGAACGCGATCGCGCCGCGCATCACGCGCGCGTAGCCCTCCGGATCGCCGTAGTAGAGCGGGAGGACGTCCGCTTCGAGCTTGTCGTACAGACTCGCCGCGTCGGCCGCGTTCGCGTCGTCGCCGTGGAGCGGGGTCGTCTCGCCGCCGATCGCCCACCCGGTGCGGCCCTCGATGCACCCTTCCACCCACCAGCCGTCGAGCGTGCTGAGGCTCGGGACGCCGCTCAGCGCGGCCTTCATCCCGCTCGTGCCGGACGCTTCGAGCGGCGGTCGCGGCGTGTTGAGCCAGAGATCGACGCCGGCGACGAGCCGTTGCGCGAGCGCGATTTCGTA
>CAJCIN010000210.1 GCA_903970385.1 Rhodospirillales bacterium
AACTCGACGCGGACGACGCGCCGTTCGTCGACGCCGCACCGCTGTTCGTCGAACCGGTGCCCGAGCCGCCGAGAACGCCGCTCGCGCCCATCGCGGAGCCGACGTCGCTGTTCGAACTCCCCGTGCTGCCGACGTCGACCGTTCCGACCGTGCTCGAACTCGTCGACGCGATGCCGGCACTCGAACCGTTCGCCGTCTGCCCTTCCGTGCTCGAAGACGAAGACGAAGACGAACCGGCGGCACCCGTGGTGGACGCTCCGCCGGCTCCGCCGCCCGCGCTTCCCGTCGACGCGCCGATCGTGCCGCCGTTTGAACCGACCGCGCCTTCGCTGCCGCCGGTCGTCGATGACGAGCCCGTACTCGAGCCGATGTTTTCGCCGGACGTCCCGGGCTTCTCGCCCGGCAGTACCTGCCGGCTACCCGCGTCTTGCTTGCCGTGGCGGAGGCCGAACGCGACCGCGCTCGCGACGAGCGCGAGAACGAGAACCGACGAGACGAGGATCGTCCGGATGGGACGGCGCGGGTGGGTTGCGGGGTCGGCCATGCGGTCGGCTTACCCCGCGGCTTTCCCAGCTAATTCGGGGTCGCGACGCTCGTTAGGAGTACGCTTCGCCGTCGGTGACGCCCGCCGCGCTCGCGGCCAGCTCGACGCTGCGCACGAGTTTACCGTACGAGACGAACAGCGCGGCGAGGGCGATGAAGGCGAAGCCCAAGAGCACCGTGCGCGCGCTACGCACTCGCGTAGCTCCGCTCGTCGACGGCCACGCCGTCGGCGACGGCGGCGCGGGTGAGCTGCAACGCCTGCTTCGCCGTCATGACCGGCGGTGCGGTCAAGAGCGGCCTCTTCGGCTTCGTCCAATTGCGCAGCGCCGCTTTGACGCCGTTCAAGGCCATGCGGCCGTGATGCGCGGGCGAAACCTTCGCCATCTCCTTGAAGAGATAGCTGTCGAAAGTCAACTCCTGAACTTCTTTCGTATCGCACATGTCGACGAAGAACTCGCGGTTCTTGTTGCCGCGGTACGACCACTTCTCGAGGACTTCGAGGAAGTCGAACATCGCGCCGTAGCGCTTCTGCCAGCTCTTCTCGTAGCGCGAGAGCGCGAACTTCGTGTCGCCGAAATGGCCGTGGAGCGTCTGCGCCGCGAGCCGGCCCGCGGCCATCGAGAAGTAGATGCCCTCGCCCGACGTGTGCGCGACCATGCCGCCCGCGTCGCCGACGAGCAGCGTGCGGCCGTACACGAGCTTCTTGTAGCGCGCCATCGGCAACGGATGGCCTTCGAGCAGGATGCGCTTCGAGCCGCGCAGCTTGTCGCCCGCGCGCTGCTTCACGCCCTCGAGAAACGCGTACGATTGGTTCGCGTGTTCGGGACGGCAGCCGGTGCCGACCGCGACGTGGTCGCTCTTCGGAAAGATCCAGCCGTAGAAGTCGGGCGAAACGTCGTCGCCGAGATAGAGCTCCGCCGTCGTCT
Organism: Rhodospirillales bacterium; assembly: GCA_903970385.1. Classification (GTDB taxonomy): domain Bacteria; phylum Vulcanimicrobiota; class Vulcanimicrobiia; order Vulcanimicrobiales; family Vulcanimicrobiaceae; genus Palsa-1515. The sequence continues at coordinate 1,470 of CAJCIN010000210.1, forward strand.
CGTAATACGCCATCGCGTCGTCCGGCAGGTACAGCCGTTCTTGGATGGCCGATGCGTGTTTGATCGCCGGGCGGCCGCACGATTTCGCGACGGCCGATCCCGCGCCGTCGGCACCGACGAGCGCGTCCGCGACGAGCGTCTCCTCGCGGCCGCCACGATAGCGCACGCGAACGTGTACCTTGCCGGCGGCGTCTTCCTCGTGCGACAGGAACGTCGCCTCGCGCAGCTCCGCGCCCGCGTCCTGGGCTTTCTCGCGCATCGCGCGATCGAGCGTCTCGCGCGTCACCATGCAGATGTAGTCGTCTTCGCGCGCCTTCGTGCCGCGGACGTCCATGCCGACTTCGCTGCCGCTCGGGCCGATCACGACGGCGCGTTTGGTCTTGCGCTCGATGATGCGGCTCGGGACGCCGAACTCGCTGATCGCCTTCGGCGGGATCGCGCCGCCGCACGGTTTCTTCCGCTTCAGATCGCGCTCCAGCATCACGACGTTGTGACCGCTCGCCGCGAGATCGCCCCCCGCGACCGCTCCACCGATGTTTGCGCCGACGACGATGACGTCCATGTTCTCAGAAACCTCCAGAGCGAAGAGCGAGGGCGGCGACGAGCATGCCCCACACGAAGGGCGGGATCGCGCTCGCGCAATACCACGGCGCGAGTCCTTTGGGATCGGTCGCGAGCTTGCGTTGCATGGGAAGCTGCACGACGAAGAGCACGGCCATGACGGCGCCCGCGATCCACATCCGGTTCGCGAGCACGTAGGCGATGGCGAGCACTTGAAAGACGTCGATGAATGCGAATGCGGCGCGCAGGGCGCCATCGAGGCCGAGCATCACAGGCAAGGAGCGCAGTCCCAGGCGCTTGTCGCCCTCATAGCTCTTGAAGTCGTTGAGCGTCATCAGCCCGTGCGACCCGAGCGAGTAGAGGCCGGCGAGGACGAGCGTTCCGGTCGTGACGTGACCGAAGATCGCGGCCCCCGCGACCCAGGCGAATCCCTCGTATGCGAACGCGCACGCCGCGTTCGCGAGCCAGCCGTTGCGGGCTTTGAGGCGGACCGGCGGTGCGCTGTATGCGAGCGCGAGCGCGAGGCCGCCGATCGCGAGCAGCAACACGTTCGTACCGAGCGCGGCCGCGAGGCCGAGCGCCGCGACCGCGAGCGCCGTCGCGATCGCGAGGACGGTGCCGGGTGCGAGCAGGTTGGCCGCCGTCGGCCGCTCGGGTTCGTTGATGCGGTCGACTTCGCGATCGAACCAGTCGTTCGCGACCTGCGAGAACGCGCAGAGCAGCGGCCCCGCGAGCACCATGCCGAGCAGCACGCGACCGATCGAGGGGAACGTCCAGTGCGCGTTGCCCGAGGCGACGCATCCGACGAGCATCGCCCACATCGGCGCGAACCACGTGCCGGGTTTCGCGAACGTGCGCAGCGACGCGTTGATGCGCGCCGCTCCGGTCGTGCGGTTCGCGAACGGCAACATCATCGCGCCGAATTGGCCGACCGTCTCCACGGTCGAACGCGCGGAGTCGCCGAGTACGGTGCGTCTAGCCACCGACGTGTTCCCTCGCGCGCAGCATGACGGCTTCGTCGACGACGGCGATGTTGCGCTCGCGCGCGTACTTCTCGACGTTCGCGCGCGCTTTCTTGCGCACGAAGAACGGCACGCGGCCGAGCAGCCGTTCCGCTGCGGCATCCCAACGCACGTCGTCCGTCGCGACGTCGCCCGCGGCGACGGGCACGCGCGCGTCGCCCCGCTCGGCGGCCGGTTCCGGCGCCGCCTCGGCGAAACGCCCCTGGCCGCGCGGCCCGAACGTCTCGATGAGATGATGCTCGAGGCCGAGCACCTGCGTCTGATTGACGAGATCGCCGATATGATTCGCGCCGTCGTACCCGATGAACGGCGCGTAGCCGAGCGGATAGTTCAGGATGTGCGACGGCGGCGACACGACCGCGCACGGCACGCCGAACCCGCTCGCGGAGTGGCGTTCCATCTGCGAGCCGAAGACGATGTCGGGCCGGGTGCGGTCGATCGCGCGCGCGACCTCGCGATAGTCGTCCGTGACGATCACGTTCTCGGTGATGTCGCGGACGCGCTCGCGCAGCCAATCGCCGTAGTCGAGCGCGTACGTGCCGACGAATTCGACTTCCATGTCGAGCTCGTCGCGCAACACGCGTGCGATGCCGGCTGCCGCCGTCGGCAAGCCGAAGACGCCGACGCGTTTCGACGAGAGCGCGTGCGCGTCGACCGTCCGCGAATACCAGAGCAACTTCGCATCGCGCGCCGCGACGGCGATCCGTTCCGCGGGAATCTCGCAGAGCGCACACAGCTCGCGCAGGAAACGGGTGGTCCCCGCTTCGCCGTACGGCAATTCGTTCACGTACGGCGTGCCGAAGCGTTCGCGCAGATAGTCGAGCGTGGGCTTCGCCAGTTCGTGCGCCGTCGGCACGTTGACCCACGCGCGTCCGATCGTTCGGAGGTCGTCCGGCGTCGCGCCGAGTGGGAGCACCGCGTTGATCTCGATGCCGAGCGCGTCGAAGCTCTTGCGCAGCGACTCGACGTTCGCGCGATCGTGGAAGCCGAGCAGCGACGGGCCGATGATGTTGACGGACGGACGCTCCGTGCGCGGCGTGTCCGCCGCGTAATGCTCGACGATCTCACGCGTCGTCCGCGCGAACGCGGAGAGCTCGTTATCGCGCACCGGGTGCGTGCTCGCCATGAAGATTTCGGCCTTCACGTCGCCCGGACGCATCATCGCGACCTCGCCGTCGAGCGGTTCTTGCAGAACGAGCGCCGTCGCGCTGCGGGTCACCACGATCATCTCGGGCGATTCGCGGGCGTCGATCTCGCGCAGCATCGCCGGCAGATCCGCGGCGGCGCCGGCGAGCGTCGCCTCGGACATCGCGCAGAACGAGAGCGGCGGCAGGACGCCGAGGCGCTCGAACATCGCGAGCATGATCGTCGTGTAGCCGTCGCCCTTCGGCGCGCGGACGACGCAATGCAACTTGCCGAACGAAGCGGCCGCTTTCGACACGCCGACGTGGGCGGGAGCTTGGTACGACCAGAGCGCGAGCTTCATCGGCTCGAACCCGCGAGGTGGAAGAAGCCGAGGTCGATCGGCGCTCCGGGCGCACCGTCGCGCGCGCGCCGCGCGGCGAGGGCCTCGTGCCGCCGCAGCGTCGCGGCGAACATGCCGAAGAGCGTCGACGCGCCGCTGAAGCCGTGGATCGGTTGGAACGTCAGCTCCGTCGACCACTTCACGGCGAAGCCCATGCCTTCGAGCGGGTTCGCGATGTTGAGGTTGGCGACGACGAGATCGGGCGCGAGCGCGGCGAGGCGGTCGAAGAGCACGAACCGGTCGGGACGTTCGAGGATCTCGACATCGCCGAGCGTGGCGATCTCGGCCGCGTGGAATTTCTTGTAGATGTTCGGCGTGCCGACCACGGGCACGCGCGCGCCGGCCGCGCGCAGCGTCCGCGCGAGGGGCAATTCCAGCATCGCGTCGGAGCAGAAGACGATCGTCTTGTCGCGCAGCGGCGCCGTCTGCGACGCGAGCGCGGCCCACGCCTCGCGTTCGCGCTCCGCGTAGGAGACGGTCTTCCCGAACGCCGCGGCGAGCGTCTCGTAGAACGCGCGCGTGCCGTCCGGTCCGTACGGAAAGATCGATTTGTGCAGCGGGCAGCCGCGTTCGCGCTGCGCGTACGCCGCCGCGGCGAACAGATAGGGATGGGCCGACGCGAGCACCGTGTTCGGCCCGAGCGGTGGCACGTCGAGCGCGCTCTCGCCGGGCAGAAACGCCGGCTCCGGCAGACCCATCGCGGCGCACTCGATGCGGATCTCCGCTTCCTCGAGCGCGGAGAGGCAGCCGAGGATCACGAGGTTCTTCGCGTCGGTCTCGGGCGAACGCGCGATCATCGATTGCAGCACGTGATCTTCGCCCTGGGTGTATGCCGCATCGAAGCCGTCGAGCCGGCACGGATAGACGCGGACGCCGAACTCGGCTTCGAGCGGCGGAGCGCAACCGGCGACGTTCATCTTGAGGATCTCGGGCGTGCACGTCGACGCGAGGAAGATCGCGCGCGGCGCGTGCTCCGCGACGATCGCGGCCACGATCGGTCGTAGGCCGTCGAGCGGATCGGCGCCGCCGAGGTCGTCTTCGTCGAGCACGGCCGTCGCGAAGCGGGGCTTCGCGAAGATCATGACGCCGAGAGCGGTCTGGAGGAAGCCCTGGCACGACCCGGTCCCGACGACTAAAAAGAAGCTATCCTGCATCTTGTGATGCAGCCAGCCGATCGGGGCCAGCGAGCAAAAATCGTCTCGCTCGATAACGCCGGCGTTCGCTTCCAACCCGTCACCACTCCCACTCGCGCTTTTCCGTATGATGCCGCGAGAATGCGGGGGCGACCGGTGATGACGGTCACCGGTCGTTCGAACGGGTCTTTGGATGGCCCGTTCGGCGCGGCAAATACGCGCGAACGGCTGTGCTATCCATCGCGGCGCAACGTGAAGCAGCGTCGAACTGCAGCCCGGTCATCTCCGTCGCGGGGGCGCAGTGCCTACCCGAGGATGTGCGATGTCAGCTTGCGCGAGCGGAGTCGCGATACGTGGCGATCCACCAGGTGTTGCCGAAGCGATCGCGGACACCCGCAGCGCGTTCGTCGTAGGGTTTGTCTTCCGGTGGGGCCACCGCTTCAGCGCCGACCTGCAGCGCGCGTTCGTACGCAAGGTCGACGTCAGCCACGTAGATGTAGATCGAACTCGGTCGGCCGACCTGTGCCGGGGGGTCCGAAGCTTCGATGACGATGACCGAATCATCTACGCGCGCCTCGACGTGAAAACCGTTGGCGGCCGGCAATTTTTCGAGAATCACGGCGTCGAAGGCCGCTTCGATCAACGTTATCACGTCGAGGTAACCGAAAACGTACGGGCGCATCGCCCCGAATCCGTGTCGAACGTAATGCTTGGGCATGTTACGAGCCTCCGGTTTGGTTCGGACCTGCAGAGTATTCCGCGCGTCGAATTCGGCGCTCGCGCGCGGGAAGGTCGCCGCAACCACGCCTCCGCAGGCGTACCGAAGTGTCCGAGGCGCTATTCGTCCTCGCTTGGTTACTTCAGACGCCGTCCGATGCGGTATCCCTCCTTCACCGTTACGTGCTCGACGTGCGATGAAAAGGCCGAGCCATGAGGGCGGCACGGTCGCGGTCTCCCGACGCTCGTGCGTTGATCTAGGCGACGGCCTCGGCGGTCCGGAGATAGCGGCCGAGCACCACGGCGGTGCCCTTGCCCGGCTCCGTCTTCACCGCGAAGATGTCGCAACAGCGGCGCATGATCGGAACGCCGCGGCCGCGTTCGGAGGAGTCCTCGGGGAGCGACGCGTCGGCGATGACGTCGGCCGCGAAGCCCACACCGCCGTCTTGAACGGTCGCCACGATCCGGTCCGGGCCGATGCGGATCTCGATCTCGACCGGGGTCTCGGCGAGCCCGTGCTCGATGGCGTTCGCCAGAGCCTCGCCGAGGGCGATCAGGAAGTGCGTGAGGTCGTCGTCGCCGACGCCGTGCGTCCGAGCGAATTCCGCGACATGTTCCCGCACGATCCGGGAGTAGGAGGGCTGCGGCGGGACCCGGAGGTCGATCGACGCTTCAGAAGTTTCCATGACCGTCGTCGACCATCGTTCCCAGGCGGCGGTGGTTGGTAACATGAACGTTGCGGCGGTGACGAGCGAACGCGTACGTCCGTGCGTCG
>CAJCIN010000211.1 GCA_903970385.1 Rhodospirillales bacterium
ACTCGTTCTCGACGGCCAGGTGCCGTCTGTCTTCGTGCGCACGCGTTTCGAAACGATCGACGCACGCGAAGCCTCCGATCTGATCAAGCGGATCACGGGAACGGCCTACTGGCGCAAGCTCTTCGTCGAGCGCGCGCGCGCCGACGTGGAGGACGCGCGGCTGATCTGCCGCGCGGCGACGTCGGACCGCAGTCTCGGTCTGTTCGAACAGGCGCGCTAGGCGCGGGTCGCGGCGGACGGCCGGCCGAAACCCGGACGACGATGGCCATGCAAACGCTCGATACGATCTTCACGGACGCGAAAATCTTCATCCCCGACGTGTTCGAGGACGATCGCGGCTTCTTCAAAGAGACGTACAATCTGAACCGCTATCGCGCCGCGGGCCTGAGCGATACGTTCGTGCAGGACAGCGTCTCGTTCTCGACGCGCAACGTCATCCGCGGCTTACACTACGACGTCGAGATGTCGAAGTTGGTGACCGTATTACGCGGACGCATCTGGGACGTAATCGCGGACGTGCGTCCAGGCTCGCCGACATACGGAACGTGGCAAGGCTTCCACTTGTCCGAACACAACCACAAGCAGCTCTACGTGCCGGCAGGCTTCGCGCACGGGTTCCTCGCGCTCAGCGACGACGTCGTCTTCTCCTACAAACACGGCGCGATGCACGACGCGAAACGCGAACGCGCGATTCGCTGGAACGATCCGACGCTCGCGATCGCGTGGCCGCTCGTCGGCGAGCCGCGGCTCTCTGCGAAAGATGCCGGCGCGCCGCTTCTCTAGTCGACGACTACACTCGGCCGATGTCGGCGCTCCGGAAGAAAGCTGCGACCTCGAACGTCAGTCCCGGAAACGCTTCGTGGTCGAAGACGTCACCCGATTCGAAGCGCCGTACGGTTATGCCGTCGTGCGTCACGATCGACCGTGCATTCGGATCCACGTCGAGCACGAGCGATACGCCGCGACCGAGGTACAACTCCGTCTTGCGCGCGATGTTGCGTTCCGGATCGCCCGGCGAGCGGATTTCGACCACGAGATCCGGCGCGATCTGCGGCCGCTGCTGCTCGCGCTCGGGCAACGCTTCCAGACGCCCCGCGCGAAAGTACGCAACGTCGGGCACGAGCGTCGTTGGTCGCTGGGCATCGGCGTCCAACCAAATGCGGCATTCGGGTCCGGCATATCCGTGCCCGGCAGCCCAATTCTCGATGAGACGCAGCATCGCTCCCTGCAACAGGGAGTGCCGCATCATCGGCGCGTCTTTTCGTATCTCGACGCCGTCGATGAGTTCGCCGTACGGCTTCTCCGCGTCGAGCCGTTCGGATTCCGAGTCGAGATCCAGTATCGTGCGCATGCCGTACTCTCCACGGCGATCTTATCACGACGTGCGAGCGGCTCGTCAATGGGCCGGCGTCGCGAATCAGCGCGTCGCGCGCGCCAATCGGTCCCGGCTCGCAACATCCGGAATCTGAACGACGAGCGCGGAGGTTTCGCCCGGGTTCGCAAGGGTCAACGCATCGTAGCGAAAGGTGCCGATCGCCGATTCGATCGTGCACGCGTTCGGCACGAGCGGGTCGCTGATCTCGTACGTCTCCCACAACGCGACGATCTCGGGATCCGCGACGAGTTGCTCGTGCAGCCGACGCAGCGTCGGATCGTGCGGCCGCCGGCCGACCGCGGACCGCAACATGGCGACGACCGGCGCAACGTTTTCGAGAAATCGCTCGCCGTGCATCGCGCGCGCCGCCGGCGCCATGAAGAGTCGCTCGACGGCGTTGAACGGCACCTCGTCATCGACGATGCCCCAGACACGCCGAAACGGCGCGTTGCAGTGCAGCACGTCCCACGTCGCGGTGATGATGTAGGCCGGAAACGCGAGCGCGTCCATCGTTTCCACGAGTAAGACGCTCGGCTCGTCGACCTCGACCGGTAGCGGCGATCGTCCGGTGAGCACGAGCAAGTACTTCCGCTCGGAGTCGGTGAGGCGTAGCGCGTCCGACACCGCGAGCACCGTCGCCTCGGAGACGCCCTCCGCGTCGCCGCTCTCGAGCGACGTGTACCACGACACCCCGATGCCGGCGAGATCGGCGACCTCTTCACGTCGCAAGCCGCGGACGCGTCTGCGACCCGTCGCCGCGATGCCGACGTCGGCGGGACTGACGCGAGCTCGCCGGTCCTTGAGGAACCGCCGCAGCTCGGATTTCAACGCCTGATCGCTCATCGTTACACTGCCGAAGGTACGTTTCGAGACTGGGTTTCTCCGCCGCGCTCGCGGCCGTAGACTACCATCCATGAACATCTCATTCGAGAACAAGGTCGCCCTCGTGACGGGCGCCGGCGCCGGCCTCGGCCTAGCGACGGCGAACGCGTTTGCGGAGGCCGGGGCGTCGGTCGTGTTGGCGGACGTCGACGAGGCCGCCGTCGGTCGCGCCGCCGACGCCCTCATCGCGAAGCGCTTCAAAGCGCTCGCCGTTCGCTGCGACGTCTCCGACGACGCTCAGGTCGAAGCGATGGTCGCGCGGACCGTCGCGACGTTCGGCCGACTGGACGCAGCGTACAACAACGCGGGCATCCAGAACGTACTCGCGGATACCGCCGAAGCGACGCGGGAAGATTTCGACCGTGTCGTCGGCGTCGATCTCCGCGGCGTCTGGAGTTGCATGAGGTTCGAGTTGAAGCAGATGCTCGCGCAGGAAAGTGGCACGATCGTCAACTGTTCGTCGATCGGCGGCATCGTCGGCGGCGCCGGGCGCGGTTCGTATCATGCCGCCAAACACGGCGTGATCGGGCTGACGACGAGCGCCGCTCTCGAGGTCGCGGCGAAGGGGATCCGCGTCAACGCGATCTGTCCGGGCCTCATCGATACGCCGATGAGCGATCGCATGAAGGCCGCGGGTCAGACCGAGGCCTTGGCTGCGATGCTGAACGACGTCCCGATCGGCCGCGTCGGTCGAGCCGACGAGATCGCGGACGCGGTGCTCTGGCTCAGCAGTTCCGCTTCGAGCCTCGTCGTCGGTCACGCGCTCGTAGTCGACGGCGGCTACACGATTCGCTAGGAAAGGGAAACGCATGCACGTTCGACACGCCGGCTCGCAGCCGTCAGCAAAAGGTCCCGACCAAAACTTCACCGGCACGGTGCGCGTCGATGCGCTCTTCCCGGCGGAGGAGCCGTCGCGCGTCAGCGCCGGGCTCGTCACGTTCGAGCCGTCCGCACGCTCCGCGTGGCACACGCACCCGCTCGGACAGCGGCTGATCGTCACGGCCGGCTGCGGACGCGTCCAACGGTGGGGCGGACCGATCGAAGAGATCCGCCCCGGCGACGTGGTCGTCATCGCGCCGAACGAAAAGCATTGGCACGGTGCCGCGCCGACGACCGCGATGTCGCACATCGCAATTCAAGAAGCGGTCGACGGCCGCAACGTCGACTGGCTCGAAAAGGTGACCGACGAGCAATATTCGTCGGAAAACACGGGGTAGATACGCGATGCCGCATATCTGCGTGAAGGTCCGCGAGGGGTATTCGCGCGCACGGAAAGCGCGGCTCTCGGAAGCGCTCGCGAACGCGATCGTGGAGACGCTCGACTGCCCCGCGTTCGACGTTTCCGTCGGCATCGAGGACGTCGCGCCGGACGAGTGGGCGGATCGCGTCTATCATCCCGACATCGCCGCAAAATCGAAGACGATCTACAAACGACCCGGCTACGCACCGCCGCGCTAACGGCGCATCGGCCGAGAAACGAGATTCGAATATGTCAGACGAGCCGACGACCGCACGCGACTCCTTCGGCGACGTCGCGCCGAAGCTCGCGGAGATGACCGACAAGGTGCTGTTCGGCGACGTGTGGAGACGGCCGGGCCTCTCGCCGCGCGATCGCAGCATGATCACCGTCGCGAGCCTCGTCTCGAATTATCGCACGGGCGAAATGCCGTTCCACATGAAGCGCGCGCTGGAGAACGGCGTGACGCGCGACGAACTGATCGAACTCATCACGCATCTCGCGTTCTATTCCGGCTGGCCGACGGCGAACACCGCGCTCGGGATTGCGCGAGCCGTGTTCGCGGAGACGGAAGCTTAGCGCTCGGTCCCGTCCCGGCGCCGGTAGCGCGGCGAATCGAAGTATGCGTCGACCGCGAACGTAAGCTCGGCTGCGGCTTCGTGCGCGAACGTCTCGCCCGGTCCGAACACGCGCGTCGACGTGCCGTCGTAGGCGACGATCTTGCGCTGCCCGGGCTTCACATCGAGCACGAGTTTTGCACCGTGCGTCAGATAGAGCTCGATCTTTCGCGCAACGTTCCGTTCGCGGTCCGCCGGAGAACGGACTTCGACGACGACATCGGGCGCGAACGGGGGGCGCTCCGCGTCATCCGGCGATAGCCCGTCCATGCGTTCGAAAGAGATGAATGCCACATCCGGCACGAGCGACGTCGGCGGATCCGTCTCGAGCCAGACGCGGATCTCGGGACCGACGATGCCACGGTCTCCGAAATGCCGACGAAAGATGGCGATCATCTCGGACTGCAACAGACCGTGACGCGTCATAGGACTCAGTTTCGGTATCTCGAGCCCATCGATGAGCTCGACGTACGGTTTTTCGCGATCGAGCCTGATCGACTCGCGCCGAATATCGAAAGCCGCGTCCAAGCGTTGCACCTCACGAGCATCGTATCACGCGCTCGTACGTCGACCGCAACAACCTGAAACCAGCGCGTCACGCCTGTTGCATAATTATACGAAATATGTATACTTATGCTGACCATGCTGGCTTCCGCCGATGACGTCGCCCTGCGCGGGCGCCACGTCCTGACCGTTCCGGATCTCTCGCCGCTCGAAATCGGGACGGTTCTGACGCTCGGCGCCCACCTCAAGAGCGCCCGCAACACCGATCAGCTGCCGCTGCTCCGCGGCAAGACGCTCGGGATGCTCTTCGAAAAGCCGAGCTTGCGGACGCGGGTCTCGTTCGAGGTCGGCATGACGCACCTCGGCGGCCACGCACTCTTCGCGTCCGGCAACGAGTTCATGGTCGGGTCGCGCGAGACGCCCGAGGACGCCGCGCGCGTGCTCTCGCGCTACGTCGATGCGATCCTCGTGCGCACGCACGCGCACGAACCGCTCGAGCGCTTCTCGGCGGCCGCGACCGTCCCGGTCATCAACGGGCTCTCCGCGGCCGCGCACCCGTGTCAGGCGCTCGCGGATCTCCTCACGATTCGCGAACGGTTCGCCACGCTCGACGGCTTGCGGCTCGCATACGTCGGCGACGCGCGCAACAACGTCGCGGCATCGCTCGCCGAAGCCGCCGTCATGATGGGGATCTCGGTCAACTTCGGCGCGCCGCCGACGCATCGTCCGAGCGAGGCGTTTCTCGCACATCTCCAAGAACTCGGCAAACCGCGCGGCGCGACCGCACGCGCGTTCACGAGCGCCATCCGCGCCGTGCGCGACGTGGACATCGTGTACACCGACGTGTGGACGTCGATGGGCGAAGAACATCTCGCCGAACGCAACGCGGCATCGCTCTTACCCTATCGCGTCGACGCCGCGCTGATGTCCGCCGCGGCGCCGCACGCGATCTTCATGCACTGCCTGCCGGCGCATCGCGACGACGAGGTGTCGGCCGACGTGATCGACGGGCCGCAGTCGGCCGTCTTCGATCAAGCCGAGAATCGCCTGCACGCGCAGAAGGCGCTGCTCGTCGCGCTCCTCACCGACCTCAAAGGAATGCCGGTATGAAAACGACGCGCCAGCGCGCGATCCTTTCGCTGATCGCGACCCGGCCCGTGCACTCGCAAGAAGAACTCGCGCACATGCTCGAGCAGCAGGGCTACGAGGTCACGCAGGCCACCGTCTCGCGCGACATCAAGGACCTCGGCCTCGCGAAGGTCCCGCTGCGCAACGGCAACGGCAACGGCACGCAATTCAAGTACGTCGAGCCGGGCCTCGGCAAAGGCTACGCGAGCCGCCTGCATCGCGTCATCGCCGAGCTCGTGCGCGACTGTCGCGGCAGCGTGAATCAAATCGTCTTGCGCACGCCGCCCGGCAGCGCGATGCTCGTCGCGTCGGCGATCGACGAGGCGGCGTGGCCGGAAATACTCGGCACGCTCGGCGGCGACGATACCGTGCTCGTCATCATCGAAGATCCCGCGAAACTTCCCGTCGTCAAGCAGCGCTTCGAAGACATGCGCTCGGAGGATCCACTCTAACGTGAGCACCATCGTTCTCGCATATTCCGGCGGCCTCGACACGTCGGTGCTCCTCAAGAAATACGTCCTCGCGGGACATCGCGTGATCGCGATGACGCTCGACCTCGGCGAGAGCGACGGCACCGCGGGCGACGGCGCGTCGGCCGCGCTCGACGAGGTGAAGGCGAAGGCCCTCGCGCTCGGCGCGTACGACGCACTGCTCGTCGACGCCAAGACTCGCTTCATCGACGAGCTCGCGCTGCCGGCATTGCGCGCGAACGCGCTCTACGAAGGCATCTACCCGCTCTCGGCCGCACTCTCGCGTCCGCTGATCGCCGCGCTGCTCGTCGAAACGGCGCACGCCTACGGCGCCGACGCGGTCGCGCACGGCTGCACGGGCAAGGGCAACGATCAGGTCCGCATCGAGCTCGCCGTTCGCGCGCTCGACCCGGCGATCGAGACGCTCGCACCGCTGCGGGACAAGCCGCTCAATCGGCCCGACGCGATCGCCTACGCGAACGCGAACGGGGTGCCGATCAGCTCGACCGTCGCGAAGCCGTATTCGATCGACGCGAACCTCTGGGGCCGCTCGATCGAAGCGGGCGTGCTCGAAGATCCGTGGACGGCGCCGCCGGAAGACGTGTACGCGTGGACGGCCGCGCCCGCCGATCGGCCGAGCGCGCCCGAGCACGTCGTGATCGATTTCGCGGGCGGCGTCCCGAGCGTCGACGGACTGACCGGGGCCGCGATGGTCGCCGCGCTGAACGTGCGCGCGGGCGCGCACGGCATCGGCCGCATCGACATGATCGAGGATCGCGTGATCGGCGTGAAGTCGCGCGAGGTCTACGAATGTCCGGGCTCGATCGCGCTCGTCGCGGCGCACAAGGCGCTCGAGCGGCTCGTGCTCACGCGCGACGAGTTGCGCTTCAAGGCGACGATCGATCAGAAATACGCGGAGCTCGTGTACGACGGCTTGTGGCCGTCGCCGCTGCGCAAAGCGTTCGATGCGTTCAACGCATCGCTCGCGGAACGCATGACGGGCCGCGTGCGCCTCGTGCTCCATCAAGGCACCGCCGTGTGCGACGGGAGCGCATCACCGTTCGGACTCTACGACGAGCGCCTCGCGACGTACGGCGCGGACGACCGCTTCAAGCACGATGCCGCGCAGGGCTTCATCGAGCTCTGGGGCTTGCCGCTCGAACTCGGAGCGCGCGTCGCGCGCGACGCCGCGACGCCCGCGGCGCGGTAACGTGGCGCACGCGCTGCAGTGGGGCGGCCGTTTCGCAACGCCGCCCGATCCGGCGCTGCTCGCGTTCGGCTCGTCGCTCGAGGAAGATCTCGTTCTCGCCCCCTTCGACGTCGCGTGTTCGCGCGCGCACGTCGCGGCGTTGCTCGGCGGCAACATCGTCTCCGAGCCGGTCGCGCGCGCGCTCGACGCCGCGCTGGTCGTCGTCGAAGGCGAGATCGCCGGCGGCAGCTTCGCGCTCGGCGCGCGCGAGTCGAACGCCGAGGACGTGCACGGCGCGATCGACGCGCGCGTGCGCGAGCTCGCGGGCGACGCGGGTCCGTATCTGCACGCCGGCCGCAGCCGCAACGATCAGGTCGCGACGACGCTCTTGCTCTACGCGCGCGATCGCGCCGAACGCGGCCGGTCCGTCTGCGCGAGCGCCGCGCGCGCGCTCGTCGCACAGGCGCTCGCCGCGAACGAACGCGGCGCGGTCCTCGCCGCGACGACCCATTGGCAGCCCGCGCAACCGATCGCGCTCGCCCTCTGGCTCGGCGCCGTCGCGGAGATGCTCGTGCGCGCCGCGGAACGCTTCGCGCGGGTGGCGGACGACGCCGGGCTCGCCTGTCCGCTCGGCTCGGGCGCGTGCAGCGGTTCGACGTTGCCGCTCGATCGCGCGACGGCCGCGCGCATGCTCGGATTCGTCGCGCCTTCCGGCAACGCACTCGATGCGATCGGCAATCGCGACGTCGCGCTCGATCTCGTCCACGCCGTCGCGCGCGCGCTCGGCGCCGCGTCGCGCGCGAGCGAGGAGCTCGTGATCTGGTGCACGCCGGCGTTCGGCTACGC
>CAJCIN010000212.1 GCA_903970385.1 Rhodospirillales bacterium
CTCGTGACGAAACGCGACTGCGCGCCGCTTCCACGCAGGATCGCGGCGCTCGCGATCGATCTCGTGACGATCTCGGCGATTCTGAAATCGCACGCCGAGACCGCCACGAAATCGCCGATGCATCTCGACGATCCGGATATCCCGCATTGGCTCAGAAAGCTTTCGGAGAACGCGCCGCTCGTGCAGACGGGCGGGGAGACGCTCACCACGCTCTTCGTCTTCTTCGTCTATAGCGCGATCCTCGTCGGATTGAGCGGACAGACGCTCGGGATGATGGTGATGGAGCTGCGCGTCGTCACCGTGCGCTACATGCGTCCGACGATCGTCCAGTCGTTCTGGCGCTACATCGCCGCCTTCGGCAGCGCGCTGTTCGCCGTCGCCTTGTTCGGACTGTTCATGCGCATCCACCCGCACGATCGCGTCTCGGGAACGCGGCTCGTACGCGGTCGTAAGGCGGCGTAGCCACCATCTCCGTTCGAAGCGGTTTACCGAGAGCATGAAAGCGATCGCGATCGAACGCAACGGCGGCCCCGACGTCCTCTCCCTTCACGATATCCCGGTGCCCGAGGTCAGACCCGGCGAAGCGCTCGTCAAAATCGAAGCGAGCGGCATCAATTACATCGATACGTATTTCCGCAGCGGGCTGTACAAGGTCCCGCAGTTTCCGTTCGTGCTCGGACGCGAAGCCGCGGGCACCGTCGAATCGGTCGGCGCGGGCGTCGAATCGATCGCGGTCGGCGACCGCGTGGCGTCGGCGTCGTTCGCCGGCGCCTACGCGGAGTACGCATCGGTTCCCGCCGATCAGCTCGTGCCGATCCCGGACGGCGTGTCGTCGCGCGACGCGGCGGCGCTCATGTTGCAGGGCATGACGGCGCACTATCTGATCGACGGCTCGTACGATCTGAAGAAGGGCGACGTCGCGCTCGTTCACGCGGGCGCGGGCGGCGTCGGTCTGTTGCTCACGCAACTCGCGAAGGCGCGCGGCGCGACGGTCATCACGACGATCTCGACGCCGGAGAAAGCCGCGCTCTCGAAAAAAGCCGGCGCCGATCATACGATCGATTACACGAAGCTCGATTTCCAGGCCGAGGTCCGTCGCATCACGGACGGCGCGGGCGTGCACGTCGTCTACGATTCCGTCGGCAAGACGACGTGGGAGAAGAGCCTGAAGTGTCTGCGCCGCCGAGGCTCGTTCGTGCTCTTCGGCGCGTCGAGCGGTGCCGTACCGCCGTTCGATCTGCAGCTGCTCGCACAGAACGGATCGCTCTTCGCCTCGCGCCCGACGCTCGTCGACTTCATCGCCACGCCGGACGAACTCCGGCGGCGCTCGTCGGAAATCTTCGCCGCCGTGCTCGACGGATCGCTGTCGCTTCGCGTCGAGCACACGTATCCGCTCGCCGACGCGGCGCGCGCGCACACCGAACTCGAAGCGCGCGCGACGACGGGCAAGCTGCTGCTTCTCCCGTAACGGGGTACGATACGCCATATGGCGATCACGAAGAGCCGGCCCGGCGCGTCCGCGGCCGCAGCGACCAACGGCAAGAAGAAACCCTCGAATGGCACGGTACGGCCGCCGGACAAGGAACTCGGAACCGAGATCCAACGCTTCGGCGACGTGATCGACCGTCCGATCAAGCTCGATGAGGACGAGCGCTCGAAGAGCTGCGACATCATGAACGGCGTCCTCGCCGACACGCAGATCCTGTACGCGCTCTACAAGAAGCATCATTGGCTGATGCGCGGTCACACGTTCTACCAGTTGCATCTGTTACTCGACAAGCATGCCGAAGAACAGCAGCAACTCGCGGACGATCTCGCCGAACGCATCCAGAAACTCGGCGGCATCGCGGTCGGCGACCCGCGGCACGTCGCGGAGCTAACCGACATCCCGCGGCCGCCGGACGGTGCCGAATCCGTACCCGCGATGCTGCAACGGTTGCTCGACGCGCACGAGCTCACGATCGCCCGGGTCCGCGACGGCATCGAGAAGACGGACGACGGCGACGATCAGGGGACGAACGATCTCCTCGTGAGCCAAGTGCTGCGCACGAACGAGACGCACGTGTGGTACATCGCCGAACATCTCGTCGACACGCCGGTCGTCGACGGCATGGCCGCCGGAGACTAACGCGCTCGCGCCGTCGGCGCGGCCTTCGCGGGTACGCGCTCGACGGCGGGCACGATGGCGAACGGCGCGTGACGCCGGTCGAGTACGACGGTGCCGGTCAACTCGCCGGCGACGAGAAGCGCGAGCACGGTCGATCCGGCGAGACCGATCGTTTTCGCGGTGAGCCGCGCGCGGCGGCTGCGCGCGAGCCCGACGAACGCGAGTGCCGGCAGCGACGCGAGGCCGAGATAGATGGCGATCACGACCTGCCGACCCGCGTTCGGGAAAGCGGCGGCGAGCGAATCCGTGAAACCCATCGCGACGAGTTCCGCGAAAAATCCGGCGATCGTTCCAAACACGACCCCGATGATGAAGCCCGCGATTTCGCCGCGCGCGCTCGGCGTCTCGTCGAATCCGTAGTTCATTCAGGCGGTCATCCGATCCAATACGCCGCGGCGAAGAGGAGCGTAAATGCGCCGAGCAACGGCAGCGAGATCGTGCGGATCGCCGAATCGGCGAACGGCCGTCGCCCGGCGACCCCGAGCACCATGAAGATCGGGAAGAGCGTGAGCGAGAATCGTTCGGTGCTCATGAGGCTGCCGGTGAAGAGCGGCACGAGCAGCGAGCACGCCGCATACGCGGTGAACGACCACGGCAACAGCCGCGCTCCGTAGACGACGAGTGCGATCGTCGCGAGCGCGAAGCAGAATTCGATCGATTGCACGGCCAGCGTCGGCGGATCGTGCGAGGTCACGATCTCGTGAAGACTGCGCGCGATGCTCGCCCACGGCCACGCCGGATGCCGGTTCCAATGCGCCTGTACGTGCGCGAAATACAGCGGGTCGCCGGAAAGCAACGCCGAGAGCAGCATGAACGTGACGAGCCCGAAGACGATCATGAGCGCACCCACCGCGGGTGCGTTGCGAGACGCTCGATCGAGCCGCATGCCCGACGCTTGCAATGCCCGGCGGTGTTCGAATACCTCGATCGCGAAGGGCGCGAGGAGCAGTACGCCTTCGACACGCGTCAGCGCCGCGAGACCGCCGAGAAATCCGGCGATCAGCCAATTCCGCCGCCGCAGATAGAAGAACGTCGCGACGCTGAGCGCGAGGAAGAGCGACTCGGTATAGGCCGCTGAGAAGAACACCGCCGTGGGAAACGTCGCGGTGTAGAAAATGGTCCGCGATGCGACGCCGTCGTCGAATACGTCGGCGCTCACGCGCCGCAGAAACGCGAGCGCGACGAGCAATGAGACGTTCGAGATCGCGATCGCCGCGACGACCGGATTTCCCGCAAACGTTACGACCGCACGGATGAGTACGGGGTAGAGCGGAAAGAACGCGAGATTCGCGCCGCGGTAGCCGTCGTGAGCGATCGCGAGATAGTGCGCGCCGTCCCACCGGCTCCACACGTCGAGCGACGCACGTGCGACGGATGCCGGATGCGCCGCGCCGCGGTCGCCGATGAAGAGCGCCGCGAGCTCCGCGACGATCACGACGATCACGCGCGACACGCCGAAAACGAGCAACGTCGCGCGGAAGCCCGCATGGAAGCGCGCGATCGCGAGGGACGTTCCGAGGACGTAGCCGGCGATGGCGATCGCCGCTCCCGCGATCTGACCCACCGGGCCCGGATGAACGATCTGCGCCGCCGGATACGCGACGAGTGCCGCGTAGGCGACCGCGTCGTAACGCAGCAGCGGTACGAGCGGCGTGGCTCCGCGCGACGCCGCACGCGCGCACGGCCACAGCCACACCAACCCCGCGAGCACGATCGCGGCGAGGGCGACGACGACGAACGCGCCCGCACTCGCGACACCGCGCGTACCGGCGAACGCCGTCTGCCACACCGCGAACGCCGCGGCCAGTCCGCCCGCAGCGACGGCGGCGGGTGCGA
>CAJCIN010000213.1 GCA_903970385.1 Rhodospirillales bacterium
GCCGTTGCGCGAGCGCGATTTCGTAATTCTCGAGATAGACGATACGCAGCGTCTCGTCGCCGAGCCGCGCCGCCGCGTCGAAGATCCGCTTGATGACGGCCTTGCCTTCGGCGTCCTGCGGATGCGCTTTGCCCGCGAAGACGAACTGGATCGGGCCCGCCGAGCGCGCGACCTCGCGCAAACGGTCGACGTCCCAGAACGCGAGATAGCCGCGTTTGTATTCCGCCGCGCGCCGCGCGAAGCCGATCGTGAAGCGCGACGTATCGAGCGAGACGTTCGCGCGCCGGCGCACCTCGAGCGCGAGTTGGTCTTTCGCCGCGCGGTGCGCCGCCGCGATCTCCTCGAGCGGGATGCCCACGGCGTGCCGCAGATAGTCGTTGTCGTCGCGCCACGCCGGGATGTGCCGATCGAAGAGCGTCGCGAAGGACGGCGACGTCCAGCGCACCGCGTGCACGCCGTTCGTGATCGCGTGGATCGCGTCGCCGGGGAAAAGCGCGCGCGACACCTCGCTGTGCCGCATCGCGACGCCGTTGACGTAGTGCGATCCGCGCAGCGCGAGTTGCGTCATGTTCAGGAAGCCGTCGTGGATGCCGCCGATGCGATCGATGAGCGCGGTTCGCGCGTCGCCGAGAATCGCCGCGGTCAGCCCGCGATCGAAACGGTCGTGACCCGCGGGCACGGGCGTGTGCGTCGTGAACGCGAAGCGTTTCCGGATCGCGGCGAGATCGTCGCTCGCGGGTTCGTACGCGCCGCGCGCGACGAGACGCGCTTCGAGCGCGGCCGCGACGAGCAACGCGGAATGCCCCTCGTTCATGTGCAGGGTGCCCAGGCTCTCCATGAGTCCGAGCCCTTCGAGGACGGCGTAGCCGCCGTAGCCGAGCACCGTCTCCTGCGCGAGCCGATAGCGGCCGTCGCCGCCGTACAAGACGCTCGAGAGCATGCGATCGCGCGGATCGTTGCCCTCGAGATCCGTGTCGAGCAGATACACGGGCACGACGTATCCCGAATGCCCGAGGAGATCGTACCGCCATGCCGCGATCTCGACGCTTCGGCCTTCGATGACGATGCGGGCAGTGCGATCGACGCGCACGAGCCGGGAGCGCGGGTCCCACACCTCCGCCGTCTCGCTCTGATTCCCGGCAGCGTCGAGCTTCTGCACGAAGTAGCCGTTGCGATAGAGCAAGCTGACCGCGACCACCGGCAAGCGCAGGTCGGCCGCCGAGAGGAGCATGTCGCCCGCCAGGACCCCGAGTCCGCCGCTGTACGTCGGCAGCGCCGCATCGAGCGCGATCTCCATCGAGAAGTAGGCCACCCGCCGTGGCTCAGTCGCGACGACGGCGTGCAACCGCGCGTCCGTGCCGGAACGGTCGTGCGCGGGTTGTTGCGATGCGGAACTCATACTCGATTGATTCGACATGCTCGCTCGCTTTCTGGACCCCGGTAGAAGATTTCGTGGCCGGGCAAACGGCCGGAAGGCCGATGCCATCCGCCGTACGTGCCGCAGCGGATGGACGTAGAGAAGCTCGCGGACGGAACGATGGCCTATCGCATCGACCCGGCCGGCATGCCGCCGGCCGCCGCGGTTCTCTTCGCGCACGGGTTCGCCGAAAGCGCGCCGCGGCACGTCGCCACCCTGACGTCGTTCGCAGAGGCCGGGTTCGCCGCGTACGCGTTCGACTTGCCGGGACACGGCAGGTCGCCCGGCGCGCGCGGCTTCGTGCGCCGCTTCGACGACGTCTTGCGCGCGATGGCACTCCTGCGCGCACGAATCGCCGAACGGTACCCGCAGGTACCGTTGATTCTCATGGGCTATTCGCTCGGTGGTTTGGCGGCGCTCCGCGCGGCGCAGCGCGATCCGGCACCGGTCGCGGGCGTCGTGCTCGTCGCGGCCGGGCTCGGGGTCGCGAGCCACGTACCGCCCGTGGTGCGCCGCATCGGCGTCGCGTTCGGTGAGATCGCGCCGCACGTTCCCGTCGCGCGGCTCCGGCTGCGCAATTTACGGCCCGAGGATGGGAACGCGCCCGGCGGTCTCCTCGATCTTCTCCTACCGCGCGATCCGCTCGTGCCGGCGCGCACGGCCGCCGAAGCGATGCGCGCATCGCACGCCGCATTCGCGGCCGCCGCGTCGTGGCGGACGCCGACGCTGTTCGTCAACGGCGAGGCCGACCGCGTGGTACCGCTCGCGTCGGCGCGCCGCTTCGTCGCGCTCGCGCGGAACGCCGAGACGACGCTCGACCTCGTCGCGGGCGCGCACCACGATCTCTTGCGCGGCCGCCACGCCGAAGCGGTTCGCGCGACGATCGTCGCCTGGATACGCGCGCATCTCTCGGCCTCGTAACCGCGGAGGGGCCGCCCTGCGGCACCGCGTACGTCGCGGTTCGAGCGAGGGGACGAAGTATGAGAATGACGGACGTCGAGCGCGACAAGTTGTTGTTGACCGTCGCGGCGGATCTCGCCGCGCGACGGCGCGCACGCGGCCTGCGGCTCAACTATCCCGAGGCGGTCGCCGTGCTGTCGTGCTACGTACTCGAGGGCGCGCGCGACGGGCGCACCGTCGCCGAATTGATGGAGGGCGGCCGCTCGGTCCTCGGCCGCGCCGACGTGATGGACGGCATCGCCGAGATGTTGGACGAGGTCCAAATGGAAGCGACGTTCCCCGACGGAACGAAACTCGTCACGCTCCACCAGCCGATTCGTTGACGCCCGGCGAGACGATCGTGCGCGACGGCGAGATCGCGCTGCGCGCGGGGCGCGCGCGGACGACGGTGCGCGTGCGCAACGACGGCGACCGGCCGATCCAGGTCGGCTCGCACGCGCATTTCTTCGAAGCGAACGCGGCGCTCGCGTTCGACCGCCGCGCCGCATACGGGTCGTGTCTCGATATCCCCGCCGGGACCGCCGTTCGATTCGAACCCGGTATGGAGACGGAGGTCGCGCTCGTCGCGATCGGCGGCGCGCGCGAAGTGTACGGCCTGCGCGGACTCGTCGACGGGTCGCTCGCCGATGCGGAGCCCGCATGAAGCTCTCGCGCGCCGCCTACGCGGCGCTCTACGGCCCGACGACGGGCGACCGTCTGCGCCTCGGCGATACGGCACTCCTCGTCGAGATCGAACGCGATTTCACGCACTACGGCGACGAGATCACGTTCGGCGGCGGCAAAGTGATCCGGGACGGCATGGGCCAGCACCCGACGGCGACGCGCGACGACGGCGTGCTCGACACGGTGATCACGAACGCGGTCGTGATCGATCACGGCGGCATCTACAAGGCGGACGTCGGCCTGCGCGACGGCCGCATCGCCGGCATCGGCAAAGCGGGCAATCCGCTCGTGATGAACGGCGTGACGCCCGGCATGATCGTCGGCGCGTCGACCGAGGTGATCGCGGGCGAACGGCGCGTGCTGACGGCGGGCGGCGTCGACGCGCACGTGCACTTCATCTGCCCGCAGCAAGTCGCGGCGGCGATCGGCAGCGGCATCACGACGATGCTCGGCGGCGGGACGGGTCCCGCGTCGGGCACGAGCGCGACGACCTGCACGCCCGGGGCGTGGCATGTCGCGACGATGCTCGACGCCGTCGAATCGCTGCCCGTCAACGTCGGATTTCTCGGCAAGGGCAACGCGTCGAGCGAAGCGGCGCTGCACGAGCAGGTCGCCGCGGGTGCGATCGGACTCAAGCTGCACGAGGATTGGGGCTCGACGCCGCGCGCGATCGATACCGCTCTGCGGGTCGCCGACGCGTGCGACGTGCAGGTCGCGATCCACACCGACACGCTCAACGAGATGGGCTTCGTCGACGACACGATCCGCGCGATCGCCGGCCGCACGATCCACACCTATCACACGGAGGGCGCGGGCGGCGGCCACGCGCCCGACATCATCAAGATCGCTTCGGAACCGTACGTTCTGCCGTCGTCGACCAATCCGACGCGACCGTTCACGCGCAACACGCTCGCCGAGCACCTCGACATGCTGATGGTGTGTCACCATCTCGACCCGCGCGTTCCGGAAGACGTCGCGTTCGCCGATTCGCGCATCCGCGGCGAGACGATCGCGGCCGAGGACATCCTCCACGATCTCGGCGCGCTCAGCATGATCTCGTCGGATTCGCAGGCGATGGGGCGCGTCGCGGAAACGATCGTGCGCACGTGGCAGACGGCGCACAAGATGAAACTGCAGCGCGGCTCCGCGCCCGGCGACGGCGATGCCGACAACGAACGCGTGAAGCGCTTCGTCGCGAAATACACGATCAATCCCGCGATCGCTCACGGGATCTCGCACGTGGTCGGCTCCGTGGACGTCGGCAAGATGGCGGACCTCGTGCTGTGGGATCCCGCGTTCTTCGGCTACCGGCCCGAACTCGTCCTCAAGGGCGGTGCGATCGCGTACGCGGCGATGGGCGATCCGGCCGCGTCGATTCCGACGCCTCAACCCGTGCGCATGTTGCCGATGTGGGGTGCGAGCGGCCGCGCGGCGGCGCGCACGTCCGTCACCTTCGTGTCCGCGCTCTCGCTCGCGTCCGGACTCGCCGAGCGCCGCGGCGGCGAGCGCGCGCTCGAAGCCGTGCGCGGCACGCGCGGTATCGGCAAGCGCGACATGATCCGCAACGCGGCTCTCCCGCGGATCGAGGTCGATCCGAGCACCTACGAGGTGCGCGCGGACGGCGAGTTGCTGCGCTGCGATCCGATCGACGTGTTGCCGCTCGCGCAGCGGTACGCGCTCTTCTGATGGCGCTCGAGGTCGTCTCCGAACGCCTTGGCAATCTCGCGAGCTTCGAGGTGGGCCGTCGCACGGTCGAACGCGTCGCGATCGCGAGCGACGATCTCGCGAAGCGCGTGTTGCGTTTGCGGACGGACGCGCACGAGATCGGCGTGCGGCTCGCAGACGGCGCGCGGCTGCGCGACGGCGACGTCGTCTACGCGGACGACGCGCGCGTCGTCGCGGTATCCGTGTCGGCGGACGACGTGCTCGTATGCAGACCGCGGTCGATCGCGCAGGCGCTCGCCGTCGCGCACGCGCTCGGCAACCGGCACCTGCCGATGCAGCTCGACGGCGACGCGCTCGTCGTCCGCCACGATCGTCTCGTCGAGCGGCTCTTCGCCGATCTCGATGCCCCGTTCACGCGCGAGGAGCGGACGCTCGCGGCGCCGTTCCGGCACGCGGACGCGCCGCACGGCCACGCATGAGCCAAAAGATCGCGTCGCTGCTGCGGCTCGCCGACAGCGCGTTCCCGAGCGGCGCGTTCTCGCAATCGTTCGGGCTCGAGTCCGCCGTCGCAAGCGGTGGCGTCTTCGACGCGGCGACGCTCCACGCGTGGCTCGATGCGTATCTCGTCGACGGGTGGGCGACGCTCGACGGGGCGGCGCTCGTGCTCGCGTTACGCGACGGCATCGCGCCGCTCGCACTCGACGAGGTCGTGACCGCGGCGACGCACGCCGTCGAGTGCCGGCTCGCGAACGCGCGCATGACGGCCGCGATCCTCGACACGCTGCGAGCCATGGGCGTCACGAGCGATCGGCTCGACGCGTACGCGCGCGCCGTCGGCGAGAAACGAGCGCACGGCGTCCCGGCGCTCGCGTTCGGGCTCGCGTACGGCGCGCTCGAGGTGGACTGGCGCGACGCGTTCGTCGCGTGCGCCTCGGGAACGCTCGCGTCGCTCGCGGCCGTGGGGACGCGTGCGATTCCGCTCGGGCAACGCGCGACGGCGCGCGTGCTGTGGACGCTGCGCGAGGCGACGGCACGCGCGCTCGCGGCCGCGGAACGCGCGCGCGAGCCGGCCGATCTCGGGTCGCAAGCGTTCGCCGCGGAACGCGACGCGTTCGAACACCGCGCGCTCGACGGACGGCTCTTCGCCTCGTGAGCGCCGTTCGCATCGGCATCGGCGGCCCGGTCGGCGCCGGCAAGACGGCACTCGTCGAACGGCTCGCGCGCGCGCTGTATCCGCGCGTGGATCTCGCGGCGATCACGAACGACATCTACACGCAGGAAGACGCGGCGATCCTCGTGCGCAGCGGGTGTCTGCCCGCCGAGCGCATCGTCGGCGTGGAAACCGGCGGCTGCCCGCACACCGCGATTCGCGAAGATGCGTCGATGAATCTCGCGGCCGTCGCCGAACTCGAGTCGCGCTTTCCGAAGCTGCAACTGCTGCTGATCGAGAGCGGCGGCGACAACCTCGCGGCGACGTTCAGCCCCGACCTCGCGGACGTGACGGTCTACGTCATCGACGTCGCGGGCGGCGACAAGATCCCGGCGAAGGGCGGCCCGGGCATCTCGAAAGCGGATCTGCTCGTGATCAACAAGATCGATCTCGCGCCGTACGTCGGCGCGAGCCTCGAACGCATGCGGCGCGACGCGACGCTCGCGCGGGAGCGCCGGCCGTTCGTCTTCACCGACTTGCGCGGCGGTGAAGGCGTCGACGAGGTGCTGCGCTTCGTCGAGCGCGCGGCGTTGCTCGACGCGTGATCGCGGGCGCGCTGCGCATCGCCGCGTCCGCCCGCGGGGGGGCGACCGTCGTCGACACGCTCCGTCAGGAAGGGCTCGCGCGGTGCAGCCGTCCCTTCGCGGAACCGGACGGCGCCGCGCGCATCGTCGTCGCGCAGCTCGGCCCCGGTTACGTGCGCGGCGACCGCTTTTCGCTCGACGGCGAACTCGGCCGCGACGCATCGCTCGTCCTCGCGACGCAATCCGCCTCGCGCCTCCTCGGGCGCGGAGCGGAATCGCATGCGGAGGCACGCTGGCATCTGGCCGAGGGCGCGCATCTGTCGTGCGCTCCCGAGCCGACCGTCGCGTACGCGGACGCCGCGCATCACGCGCGCACGACGGTGCGCCTCGAACCGGGCGCGTCGCTCGCATGGCTCGATACGCTCGCGGCGCACGGCGCATTCGAGCGCGTGACGAGCTCGCTGCGCGTGTTCTTCGGCGACGCGCTCGCCGTGCACGACGCGTACGACATGCGGCCGCGACACCTCGCGGGCGCGGTCGGCACCGCGCTCTTTCTCCGGTCCGGCATGACGCCGGAACGTTCGGCTCGCCTCGTCGCCGCGGCCGATGCCGCGGCGACGCTCGCGCGCGCGGATCCGGAGGTCGCCGTCGGCGTCGGCTCGCCGGCGGCGGGCGGTGTGTTCGTGCGCGCCACCGGCCACCACGTACGCGCCGTCCGCAGCGTGCTCGCGACGCTGCTCGTCGCGCTTCGACGGATCGACGTCGCGGCCGAGTCGCCATCCGGCTGAGGTCCGGTCGATCCTTCCGCCGATGGTACGGTACGAAAGCGAACCGTTCGGACGGCGCGACGAAGGCGAACGCGAAACCGTACCGCACGAAGCGGTGTGATCGATCGCTATTTCGGGATCAGCGCCGCGGGTTCGAACGTGCCGCGCGAAGTACGCGCCGGATGCACGACGTTTCTGACGATGTCGTACGCGCTCTTCGTCAACCCGCAGGTGCTCGGCGGCGCGATCGTCGTCCCGAACGCGTTTCCGAAGTTGCTCGTCGTCACGGCGCTCGCCGCCGTCGTCGGATCGCTGCTGATGGGTCTCGTCGCGCGGTATCCGTTCGCTCAGGCGCCGGGTATGGGTCTCAACGCCTACTTCGCGTACACCGTCGTGCTCGGCATGAAGATTCCGTGGCAGACGGCGCTCGGCGCGGTGTTCGTCTCCGGCGCGATCTTCGTCGTGCTCTCGCTCGCGGGCGTCCGGCAAGCGATCGTGCGCGCGATCCCGCAGCATCTCAAGATCGCCGTGACGGCGGGCATCGGCATGTTCCTCGCGTTCATCGGTCTGAAGAACGCCGGAATCATCGTCCCGAACGAGGCGACGTTCGTCGCGCTCGGCTCCTTTCGTTCCGCACCGAGTCTCGTGGCCGTCTTCGGTCTCGTCGTCTCCGCCGTCGCGCTCTCGCGGCGCGTACCGGGCGCCGTGCTGATCGGCATCGTCGCCGCAACCGCGCTCGGCATCGCGACGCACGCCGCCGTCTACCCAGGCGCGCACGGGACGCTCGTACCGTTCGCCGGCCTCCCGCACGGCATCGCCGCGTTGCCCGTGTGGCCGAGCGGGCTCATCGGCGCGCTCGACGTGCGGGCGGCGCTCGGTCTCGGCGTTCTGTCCGTCGTGTTCACGTTTTTCTTCGTCGACTTCTTCGATGCGACGGGGACGCTCGTCGCGCTCGCGACGAAAGCCGGCGTCGTCGACGCGCGCGGCGACATCCCGCGCGCGCGACGGACGTTCGCGAGCGACGGGCTCGCCGCGATGGCGGGTGCGTTCTTCGGCACGAGCACGACGACGGCGTACGTCGAGAGCGCGAGCGGCATCGAGGAAGGCGGCCGCACCGGGTTGACCGCCGTGACCGTCGCGGCGCTCTTCGCGCTCGCGACGTTTCTCTGGCCGCTCGCGAGCGCGATCCCCGCGGCCGCGACCGCGCCGGCGCTCGTCGTCGTCGGATCGCTGATGATCGCGGGCCTGCGCGACGTCGCCTGGGAGGACGTCGCCGTCTCCGTCTCCGCGTTCCTGACGATCGTCGGGATGCCGCTGACGTTTTCGATCGCGAACGGCGTGAGTTTCGGCGTGATCAGTTACGCGGCGATCATGCTCATGACCGGGCGCGCGAAACGCGTCGCCCCGGTCCTGTACGTCGTCGCCGCGCTCCTGATCGTGCGCTACGTGTGGCTCGCGGGTTAACGCCCGACGTGCAGGCGGATCTGTGCGTGCAACGTGCGCGGCGGCGCCGGAATGAGCGTTGCGACGTACGATCCCTGACCCTTGTCGTTGTCACCGACCAGCGTGACGCCGGCGTTCGGCGCGGGCAGATGCTCGTAGGTGTTCGTGTTCAGGAGATTCTGCACGCCGACGATGAACTCGACGTGCTTCGTGAGCGGCGTCGTGAAGCTCGTGTCGACCTGCGCGAACGGCGGCTGGAAGTATGCGTTGTTCTTGCCCTCGTAGTCGATGCCGAGCTCGGCGAACGAACCGTCGACGTTCGCATACGTGATTTGACCGTAGCCTTTGAGATACGGAATGCACGTCGGGATACCCGGCGTCGCGAGCCCGTCGCCGCAGATCTGCACGCCGTTCGCGGGAAAGCCCACCGTTCCGGATGCGACGCTCGGATAGGCCGCCGCCGGAATGCCGTCGACGATGCTGCGCTCGGCCGCGACCGCGACGTTGAAGCCGAGCCCGTACCGAGGCGCGACGACGTACTTGAGCGTCGCGAGCTCGGAGCGTAAACGTGCGACGTTGATCGGCCCCGTGACGCCGAGGATGCCGGCGGGGGTCGTCTCGTTCTGCACGAGCGTTTCGAACACGTCGTGGATGACCGTGTCCTGCAGATCGAAACTGAGGATGCTGCCGCCGTGGAAGCGCTTGTCGACGCCGACGCCGTACGCGATGCTCACCTCCGGGTCGAGGTTCGGATTCTTCTCCGTCAAGATGCCGGCGGTGAAGAACGGGTTCGAGCTCGCGTACGGCTGGAACGCGGCGTTGCCCGAGACCTGACCGAGATACGGGAACGTCGCGGACGAGCCCGCCGACGCGCGATACGAGAC
>CAJCIN010000214.1 GCA_903970385.1 Rhodospirillales bacterium
ATACTCACACATTGCAAAAATGGGTTCGCCACGGCGGCATACGCCCAGCGGGATCGCAGCCGTCATATCCGCCACAAAACACTTGCGCTGCGGGCAACGTCGACGATCACGCCGAGTGTGACTGGAGGCTCCACATGTGGACGAACCGATGCCGTCGCGGAGGACCACCACCGCCAGTTGGGATCGCTATTTATGATGTTCCGCCATCTGCATCGCCGACACCTAATCTTGTGATCGTAGAAGAAGCAGTTCCGAAAGGAAATCCGACACCCATCATTAGTTCGCCGTATCCCACGTCATCGCCGATTCTCATAGGACAACATGCCGACGTAGGAGTTCGTGAAACGCATGGACGGGCCATCACGAATATCATGTGGACGATACAAAATGCACCTATCGCCAACTTCGTCGAGTCAGCAGCCGCAAATCCCGTTCAGACATTGTCGCCGACAGCGTTGACGTCGCCAGATGTTTCATTTTTTTGGACGGCACCAGACGCTACTACTTATCTACTGGTCACCGCTTCGGTCGGAGACGGACATTACGAGGCGATCACGAGTTACAATGTTCTAGGGATGCAAGCAGTCACATTGGCTGGTACGTATGGCACCATTGGGCTTGATGCCACATATGATAAGTGCTTATCATACGGAGAGTGGCTTCACATAGGTTCGCCATGCGGCACTGAACCTCCAGGAATGCAGTTCAATTTTTCGGCGACGGAAGCAAGTCCAGCTCCGGTAGGCGGGACGATAAATATGATCCAGACGGCAACTTGGGATAATATCGGACAGCCCACGCCTTATCCAACTGGAACTGCTGGAACGCCCCCGAACAAGACGATAACTTTCACGAATTATCTAGACAATGAAGCCCCATATGAGAACAATCCTGACATTAAGATTTCACCGGGCGGTACAGCCAAATATAATAGCACTTCTGTAGACAATGACTCACCAGCGGACGGATTTGGAACTCCTCCTCCAGATTGTTTAGGGGCCCAGATTAATGAGCAGTTTGTTTCAACGATGATTTTTCACCCTACGGCGACGTCGGCTCGGACAAGCATCCCGGTTGGCATTGGATCATGGATGTGGTCTTGGCAAGCAGCAGGTACATATAGCAACGGCACTTGGAGCTTAAGCGGAGCCGCTCCGGGCTCTGGGTCTTCATCGACCGCCTATACTATGCCGGATTGGGTGGGGACCTTTGCGAACGGTGGTTCGCCTTGTTGAGATTAGCGATTGTCGCCTTTATCGGAGCGTTGGCTACTGACGATCTGCGCATGAAGGCTTTGACGGCCCCAGCGCCTCCAATGGTTTTCCGGATTGATTCGGCAACCCACCTTTCCGTCGGCTCCGCGATGGCAAAGCAAAGTTATGTCGTCGGTGAACCAATCCTGATCTACCTCCATCTACGTAATGCAACGGACCAGACAATTTCAGCGTTTCATCTACCGGGCACCGTGTCAATAAGTAAGCTTGACAACTCGGTTAGTGGAAGAGATTGGGGATTTGCATCCGATCGAGAAACTCGCCCATCGTCGATAAGTCGTGCATTTGGGTCGCTTACACCCGGAGCTACATACAGAAGCGCCTTCATTCTGGCGGATGTCGGCGATTCGCCGCAACCGGGCAAATATCGTGCCCAAATTCATGTTACGATTCTTCGAAGCCTAAACGATCATACGCCTATCGGCGAAATTTCGCCGCCAGCTATCGACTTCACCGTCGTTTCTAGGTAGCCTGTTCAGAACACGATTGACGCCCGGAATGCAGCGACAATCAGCAGCGCGACGTAATACATCGTGTTGAGCTGCTGGAAGGCGGTATTGCTTCAACCTTCGCCGAGATCGTATCTTTGGTCCCGGTTCTGCTCGGCTGGGGAAGGCACGGGGTCAGCGCCTGCGCGTTCAATTCCGTGCGTCGCTCCAGATCCGTTATCTCTCGTTCGAAGTATTCGACGAGAGCACCACCGCGCGGATCGGTCGGTTTCGCTTGGCACGAGTGCTCTTGATGTTTTTGAAGAATCTCGGGAGTGATTTTTGCGCCAGCTAGAACGCCCAGCGTTCTCTTCAGTTTGTGAATGCGGTCGCCAAGCGCGTACACTGAGCAATTGAGGGCGTCGGCGATGCTTCGATGCGATAGGCCGGCCATGATCATCTTGGCGAGACGAACGTCTGACGGCTTCATAGCGCATCCGCTCCCGTGAGCGGAGCCGCCTTGCGCGAGCCAAAGAGCGAGCGTTCCGCCGCAATCGTATACGCGCTCATCGCGATCGCTTCCAGCGCCGCAGTTGGCACATTCGAGAACTTCGCGAGCAGCTGGCGATCCATCGCCATGCAGAGCCATCCATCGAACCACGATGTTCATGCCGCCACCATCCGATCGGCGACGAGGCGAAGATAGGTCGCCGCGGCGTGCCAGCACGCGTTGCCGTAGATCCCGGCTCTGCAGTCGCAGGCCATGTCTCGAGGCCGAAGCCCTGGACGGTGTACCGGGCGCCGGCGCGGCCCTCGACGGTGTAGCGATCATTGCCGCGCGGCGTGACGGCTGCGGTGCCGCCGTTGATCTTCGCCGCATCGAGCCGCCCCTGCAACTTCTGGCGCTCCGTCATTACGACCGCCATCGGACGGCCGCTCTCAAAGCAGCGCACTTGTAGCCGGTGTCGATGCGGAGCTTCTCGTTTCCGCGGCGGACGTACTCGTTCACGACCGGGCCTGTGATGCATTACCGACGCATTCCCGTACGCGTCTCCGTGCCGTCGGAGTTCAAGCGCGTGCAGATGGACTCTTGCTTGATTCCCAAAGTACGCATTTTGGCATATTGATCCGACGGCGAGGATGACTTCTCGCCAAATATCAACCTGCTCGAAGAAAAGGCGTCGGCGACATCGCTTCTAGAATATTTGCCGACGATCGTTTCCCTCCCGGGGCAAACGCTCAAGCTTCTGGGTTTCGTCGAGCGCTGTGGGCACGCCGTAGCTCTATTGTCGGTAGCCGGGATTAGCGAAACGTCCGAATGATCGGCACTCAGTCGATCGTTTGGTCCCAATCGAACATTTTCACAACGACGTACATGCGACGCAGTTCCGAATCGGCAAGTGCGAAGGCGGTCGATGCCGTGCGCAACGTTTGCGTCACGACGGGCACGAGTTCATGATCGTCGATTGCGGTTCGATCCGCAGCGGCATATGGCCGAAGGTTTTGTCTTCAGGTGTTACTCTTGCGTTGGGCCTTGCAATCGGCTATCTCGGTTACCACTATCTACGGTTCAACAAATCTATCGCAGCGGGTCGTGTCGTTCCACCGGACACGTTCTTTTTCGGCTGGAGCCCGAAATTATTTGGTTCGTATACGAACAGTATCTCGTACCTCCGTTTTGTCGTCATCTCTCAGGGTTTGGCGTGTGCCGCGATTGCCGCGTTTCTGCTTCTTCTCGCGATCGACGGTTTATTTTGTCCGTCTTGAGTCGATTGCAGACGACGGCGCTGCCCGGTGCGCCGGGCTGCAGCGATCGACATGCGGAACAGACGACGGAATCGGTCGAGGTGCCTCTTTAGGGTGCTTGCGACGAGAGCGACCTTCTCGGCAGCGCGTTAGCGCACCGACTGCAAGAGCGCGTGCAGCGCGGCGGTGTCGAAGTCGCGGCCTTGCACGCCCATCGCCGTGATCGTCGCCATGTTCGCGTTGCCCGGGAAGGTGCCGCTCTCGATGCGCATCGGAAACGCCGAGTTGCCGCACTGCAAGACCGAGAGTTTCACGGCAACGCCGCGTACGGTGACGGTGTCGACGCCCGCGTCGCGCGGATCGCAATGGATGAAGCCGTTCATGAGGCCCATCGCGAGCTTCATGCTCTGTCCGTTCGACGTTTGCGAGGCTACGACCGAGCCTTGCAGCTGCATCTGGAACGAGTGCCGCCCCCGCGCGGCGGGAACGATCGTTACGATCTGCGTGATGCCGGCATTGGCGGCATCGCGGATCACGTAGCCTTTCGGGATCGTGAACGTCGCGATCTTCTCCGCCGTCGCTTTCGCGGCGACCGGGTCCGCGGACGACGCCGCGAACGATTTCATGAGATGCGGAAGCGCGAGGACGAACGCGACGATGCCGATCACGACGATCGCGGCGAGCGAACCGAAGATGGCGAGGACGATCTTCACTTCCTTGCTCATACGTGATCCGCGCTCCACGTCGCGTCCGCGCGGCCGCCGCGAATGGCGGCTTCGTTCTCGCGCCACCACGCGCGTCCGAGCGGCGAGAGCGGCGCGAACATGAGGATTCCGTTTTTGCGCGCCCGCACCGAGCCGCGTCCGAACGCGTCGCGCGCAGGCTCGGGAGGCAACCAGCCGCCGACACGCCGGAGGTCGCCCGCTCCGGCGCGCAGCAACGCGGGCACGATCGCGCGTCCGTCGTCGCCGTCGTAGGCGAAGTCGTCCACGACGAACGTGTCGTCGCGCAAGACGCGCCGGCCGATCGCGTACGCGATGAGACTGCGGCCGCGCTTCACCGCGAGACGCACCGGTTGCGAACCCGCGGGCAGCGGCGCGTTCCACGCGCGGCGCATCCAATCCCAGACGAGCGGCGTGCGCCGGAAACTCCACGCGCGGGCACGGTCGAGCGCTTCGAAGCAGCGTCGCACGCCCGCCCAATCGGATGCTTCCAGCGGTCGCGCACCGCTCGGCGATCCGTCGAGCGCGTCGGCGCGCAGCGTGAAGAGCCGCGACGGCGCCGTGAAGAATCCGAGACGTTCGTAATACACCGGATGGATGTCGGAGTAGAGAAAGGCGAGATCGCGACCGGCATCGCGCTCCGCATCGAGCAACGCGCCGAGCATCGCCGCCGCGAACCCGTGGCCGCGTAGCGGCTTCGGCGTGAAGACGGCCCCGATGCCGGTCGCACGCAACGAGAGATCGTCCCACCGCAGCTCGCGATCGTAATTCTTGCACGACGACACGAGCGCGCCGCCCTCGCGCAGGCCGATCGTGAACGGCCGGCGTTTGCCGTACACCGACGATGCGATCGCGAGAAAGTCTTCGACGTATCGCTCGTACGAGCGCCCGTCGCCCCAGAGTTCGAAGGTGTCCGGTAGCACGTCACGCGCGTATTCCTCCGTCCCGACGGGCTCGAGTTTGACGACCACGCCGCTCTCTCCGTCGCGGCGTCGCGAGTTGCCTCCGAGCCGACCGCGAACGTTAGACGAACGCGACCGTGTCGTACGATCCGGCGATGATGCCGCTCGCATCGAAGCCGAGCCAGCGTTCGAGCACCGTCGCATACGCGGACCGGAAGTCGATCGCGTGCTTGAGATCGCCGTTCGCATCGAGATCCGTCAGCGACGGGTGCTCGCCGTAGACGCCGCCCTTGACTTTCCCGCCGACGACGAACAGCGGCATGGCCGTGCCGTGATCGGTGCCGTTCGAAGCGTTCTGCTGCACGCGACGGCCGAACTCCGAGAACGTCATTGCGAGGACGCGGTCCTGCATGCCGTGCGCGGCGAGGTCGGTGTAGAACGCGCGCAGACCCTGCGAGAGATAGCCCAGCAACCGGTCTTGCTGCGCGCGCTGACCCGCGTGCGTGTCGAACGAACCGATGGACACGAACACGATCCGCGTACCGACGTTCGATCCGACGATCTGCGCCGCGAGCTGCAGCTGCTGCGAGAACGCGTCTTTCGGATACGTCACCGCGGGCTTGTAATCGGCGATCTTCGCGCGCAGCGCATCCCCGCCGTGCAACGCGTTGCGGGCGGTGTTCTCGAGCAGGCCGAGATACGGCGATTGTCCGGGACGTGCGCCGTCGTACAGCGTGCCGGCCGTCGTCTTCGACGAGCCGTCTTTCCCCGCGTTGTACGCGAACGTGTTGAGCGCGCCGATCGCCGGCACGTCGACGTGCTGCGCGATCAACGCCGTGGGCACGGTGTCGCCGAGCGCGACGGCCGAGAAGATGCGGCTCGGGTCGAGCGCCGTGCCGCCGCGCTGCGAGACCGTCTTGTCGAGATAGCGCCCGAGCCAGCCGCTCGAGACGGGATTCTCGGGCGACGCCGTCTCCCAGATCTGCGTCGCTTCGAAATGCGAACGGTTGGGATTCGGATAGCCGACGCCTTGCACGATCGCGACGTGACCCTCCTTGAAGAGATCGTCGAGCCCGGTCATCACGGGGTTGAGGCCGATGCGGCCGTCGATCTTGATGACGCTCGTCTCGGCGACGCCGATCGCGGGTCGCGCGCGATGGTACGCATCGTCGGAGAAGGGCACGATCGTGTTGAGACCGTCGTTGCCGCCGCCCATCTGGATGACGAGCAGCACGTTGCCTGGATCGACGCTCGTGCCGAGCGCGGGCAGCGGCTGCGCGAACGCCGCCGTTCGCAAGAACGACGGAATCGTGCCGCCGAGGACGGCGATGCCGGGCGATTTCGAGATGAACGTGCGACGCGTCGTCATGAGCGATTCCTTAATTCAGCTGGTTCGACGGGAGGTTGAGGACGAGCGCGAGCGCTCCGCGGATCTTGTCTTGATAGTTCTCGGCGCCGAGCGGCACCGGCAACGGCGCGTTCTTCGAGTCGAGATAGTCGAGCATCGTCTCGCGCACGTCGCTCGTCACGTCGTCCTGCACGGCATCGCGCGCGATCGTCGCGAGCACGCGCTGTGGATCGAGGCCGCCGGCTTCGCTTACGACGTCGTCCGGCGTGAGCGCGGCGTACGTGGCGAGGTCGACGGGCGCCGCGGTCGTCGCGCCGCTCGCGGGCGGAGACGTCTTGACGACACGGTTGACGTAGTTGAAGCGCGCGAGCAGCGTGCCCGTGTTGATCCACGTCGGGCCCCCGTCCCACCCTTTGACGCTCGGGGGCGCGAGCGGCTCTTGGCCCATGCGTTGCAGCCACGCGATCGTATCCTTCGGCACCTTGCGGACTTCCATGAACCGCAGCGTGCCGATGACGAATTCGATCGGACTCTTCGGGATCGCGCGATACGCGCGCGTGGAGAAGAAGACGTTCGAACGCAAGATCGTCCCGACCGTCTTCGCGATGTCGTAGCCCGAGAGCGCGTACGTCGACGCGAGCGCGTCGACGAGTGCGGGCTCGGGATCCGAGTACACGAAATACTCGAGCAGCTTGCGGCAGATGAAGCGCTGATGCACCGGCTGCGAGACGACGATCGCGATCACGTCCTCGCCCCCGAAATTGCCGGTTCGTCCGAGGAACGTCTTCGGACCGTCGTCGTGCAGCGCGGGCCGGAAGACGAAATTCTGATTCTTGTCGATCGTCCAGCCGGTGAACGCGCGTGCCGCGTTCTTCACGTCGTCTTCGCCGTAGTTGCCGAGTCCGAGCGCGAAGAGCTCCATCACTTCGCGCGCGTAGTTCTCGTTCGGGTGCAGCTTGTTGTTGTAGCGGTTGTCGAGCCACACGAGCATCGCCGGATCTTTCGAGACCGCGAGCAGCAGCTGGCCGAAATGTCCGAGCGCCTGACTCCGGAAGAGATCGATCTGCTCGACCATCAAGTTCGCCGGAACCTTGCGATTGCTCGTCGCGAAGTGGCCGTGCCAGAACAGCGTCATTTTCTCGACGAGCGGATGCTGCGTGCGCAGCATGCGATCGAGCCACCACATCTGCGCCGTGACGTTGCGCGTCTTCGGATCGGCGAGCAGCGTCGCGTCGGGAGCGTCGGGAAACGCGACGTCGGCGCCGGCGGGATGGAGCAGCGCGTCGACCGCGCCCTCGACGCCGAGCGCGCGATGCGCTTCGATCTCCGCGGCCGTTCCGCCGAAGCCGGCGCGCCGCAAGAGATGCGCCGCATCGCGACGCGTGAACGGTCCCGCATAGCGCGCGAGGGCGGTCGCGAGGTCGAGGTCGCCCGGCGGGCGGTATCCCGTTTGCGGGTCAGTCGACGTGTCGATGGTCATGCGCGGCTCTCTTCCGTGAGGTTTCCTCATAACGTTCGTCCGCGAACGAACGTTCGTTAAGTCGGGATGAGAGTCGCGGCTAGCGGCGCGCTCGCTGCAATTCCTCGAGGATCTCCGGCGCGGCGTTGCCTTTCGTCGGGCGCCCCGCGGCGCTCACGAACAGTTTGCGCCGCGCGCGCGTCATCGCACAGTAGAGCGCGCGCCGTTCTTCGGCGACGTACTTCTCGCGGATCTTGTAGCGGAACAACGCGTAGGTGAATTTCGCCGTCCGCGCGGCGTCCGCGTCGCCGACGTTCTCTTTCGGAATCATGCCCGCCGACGGCATGAAGAGGAACGCATCCGGCACGTAGTAGCGCGGCCAGCCGCCGGCGCGCACGTCGACGACGAAGACGGCATCGAACTCCTCGCCCTTCGCCGCCTCGACGTCGAGCACGCGCACCGCCGTGGCGTCGCGCGGCGCGATCGAGAGCAGGTCCGCCTCGGCGACCGCGACGCTTTCGGCATGTGCGAGAAAATCTTCGAGCGTCGCGAGCGGATCGCGCCGCGCGAACGCGTCGATCTCGTCGATCAGCCGCGCGACGAGCCCGGCGTCGAAACGGCGACGCGCGCCGGAGGCGAGCGTCGCGAGCACGCTCTCGTCGAGGATCGCTCGTGCGTGTTGCGCGAGACCGAGCGTGCGAGCCGCATCTTCCCAACGCGCGCGCACGATGCGAAACGCGGCGAGCCGCTCGCGCGTCTCGTCCGGCAGATCCGCGTCGACGTCGCCGCGCGTCACGTTGCGGCCGAGACGCAGGTCGCGCCGCCGGTCCCACCTGCGATCGCCCGTCTCGGGGACGTCGTCGGGAAGCTCGAAGAGCAGCGGTTGCGGGTCGCTCGCGTCCGCGCAGAGGGTCGCGATCGACGCGTCGCCGAGCCGGAGCCACGGCGCCTCGAGCGACCGTAGGAGAAAATCGTGCCGGAACGGATCGACCGCCGACCAGAGAGCCGCGAGCGCGTCGAGCACGACCGGATACTCGTAGAGGCTTCCGGCGCCGGCGACGTCGACGGGCACGTTGCGTGCGAGCAACGCGTTGACGTACGTCTGCGCGCAGCCGAGCCCGCGCGAGACGATCGCGATCTCGCCGGGCGGCGTCCCCGCGCGCACGAGCGCCTCGATTTCGGCCGTGACGAAGCGTGCCTCGTCGCGCGGGGTCTCGGCGCGATACAAGGTGACGGCGCCGTCTTCCGCAGCGAGCGGGCCGGCCGTCGCATCGCGCGGATCGAGCACGCGTCGCGCCGCACGCTCGATTTCGGGATCGCCGCGGCGCCGCTCGTCCAAAACGATCGTGGTCGCGGCGCGTTTGAGGATACCCGGGCCGAGGGCTCCGGTCGCGAAGCCGCGCGTCGCCTGTGCGGCATCGCCCGCGAACGTCACGTGCCGCAATTTTTCGCCGAAGATCGCTTCGAGCAATGCGAGTTGTCCGGGCGTGACGTCGACCGCGTCGTCGACGAGCGCCGCCGCGTATCGGGCGCTCGCGCGCTCGCGCAGGTCCGGCCGCGCGCGCAACAGCGTCGCGGCCTCGTACACGGCATCGGTCGGCGTCATGCAACCGTTCCGCACGAGCACCTCGAGATACGACGCGTAGAGGCGCGCGAGGATCTTCACGAGATCGACTTCGCGTAGCCGCTGGCGTTCGAGTTCGCCCGGCCCGACGCGCAGCGAGTCGCGATACTTCGCGCCCGTCTCCATGATGAGGTCGGCGCTCGCGAGATTCGGCGGCCGTGCGTAGAACGTCGTCGCGCCGCGCAAGCCGAGCGCCTTGAAATCCTCCGGCGAGATCAGCGACGCACGCAGCTTGCGGATCAGCCGGAACGCCGCCGCCGAAAAGCGCTCCGGCGCGCGTAGGCCCGTGATCTCGGGGTCGAGTTCGTCCGCGAACTCCGTCCATTCGAGTGCGAACAGCGCGGCGCCGGCGCGTTCGAAATGCTGCGACGCGCGCACGTCGTCGATCTCTTCGACGTCGTCCGGGCAGCCGTCGACGGCGCGCGCGTCGTGCAGCAGCGCGAACGCGAGGTCGCCGAACGACGTGCACGCCACGTTCGCCGTGGCGCGAGCCCGCAGCCGCGCGACCCCGGCGTCGCTCGGCGCGAGGAGCAGCGTCGCTCCCGGCGGAGAGTCGGCCGCCAGCCGGTCCGCGCGCTCGACGAGCGCCGTGGTCTTGCCGCTT
This sequence comes from Rhodospirillales bacterium, assembly GCA_903970385.1. GTDB lineage: Bacteria > Vulcanimicrobiota > Vulcanimicrobiia > Vulcanimicrobiales > Vulcanimicrobiaceae > Palsa-1515. Next base: position 10,108 of record CAJCIN010000214.1, read on the forward strand.
CCCGGGCCGCCGCCGATCGCGAGACACTCGTCGAGCGCGTGCGCGACGATCATCGGCCGAACCGGTCTTCGAGGCGCGTCGGGCGCTCGCGACATGCGAGGCGATACGAACAATACGTGCACGCTTCCGGGTCGCTCGTCACGGGGAAGCGTTCGAGCGGACCGTCGGCGAGCGATGCCGCGATCTCGACCATCTTCTTGCGCGCGCGTTCGAGCTCGTCGATGCCGATCGTCCCGACCGCGCCTCCGCCGTAGCCGCGCGGGCCCGCGAACGGCACGACTTCGAGTTCGATCGGCGCGACGTCGCGCGATGCGTCTTTGAGCGGGACGAGCGAGAGCCGCGTGACGCGATCGCCCGCGTTCGTGCGCGCCCAATAGTAGAACGGCAGTTGGAAGTCGAGGAACCGCGCGACCTTTTCGCGGTATCGATCGGCCGTTTCCGCGATGCTGCCCGTCTTGTAGTCGACGACCGTCACCGCCGACGTCGCATCGTCGCGGTCGAGCCGGTCGATGTAGCCGATGAAGTTGTAGCCGTCGAGTTCGAGTTCGACGCTCGTCTCCGTGCCGATCACGGAGAACGGATGCGCGCGCGCGCGTTCGACGAACCATGCGACGTAGCGCCTGCCCGTGCGTTTCGCGCGGCGTCGCTGCAATTCGAATTCGACGTTCGTCTCGAAGCCCGAGCGAAAGCGTTCGAAGGCCGTCCCGAGATGCGCTTCGAGCTTGCGTTCGAGGACCTCGACGGGCGCCGCGTCCGCGCGCGGCACGTCCTCGTGAAAGCGCTCGAGCGCCCAGTGGAACGCGGTGCCGTAGAACGAGGCCGACGAACCGCGGTCTTCGACCGCGGCGCACACGTAGCGGTAGTACCAGCGCCGCTCGCATTCCGCGAACGTGCCGAGCGACGACGCGCTGAAGTGCGCCTTGCGGCGTTTGACGATACGCGGCTCCTCGGGTTCGCGGATGAGGAGCGGTACGCGTGGCGTCTCCACGTCGGCCGTGCGCGCGTCGCGCGCCAGGCGTTCGAGCGCGCGCACGAGCTCGTCCGCTTCCCATGCGACGCCCGGCGGCCGTTCCGCGTCGTAGCGAGCCGCCACGATTTCGGCGGCGGCGAGCGCCGCTCGTTCGGCCGGCACCACCGTCGCATCGAGTTCGAATGCGAGCGCGACCGTCGCGACGTGTTCGCGCGCCGTCGCACCCTGCGCGCGGTACGCACGCTCGAGGTCGCCGAGCGCGCGCGCGAAACGGCGCGACGCGAGCGACGCGTCGTGTCCGAGCGGGATGCGCTCGCGCTCGATCGCCTCGACGACGCCGCGTCGCGCGACGACGCAGATCGCGCGCGCGTCGAGATTCGAGAGGCCCGAAAACGGCGAGCAGAGCGAACGCCGGGCGAGCGCGTCGTCGCGGGTCGCGGCGTAGCGCGCGAGGTCGCCGATGAAGGCGACGAGACGCCGGGCGGCGGCGTCTATCTCGACGATGGTAGATTCCGGCATCGAAGATCGACGGGTTCGCGCTACTCCGCGCGGGACCCCGCACCGCGCCCTTGAACGCTCGACGCATGCGTAGGATCGTGGTCGGCGTCAGCGGAGCGAGCGGCAGCGCGTACGCGTTCGCGGCGCTGCGCGCGCTGCGCGCGCATCCGGACGTCGAAATCCATCTCGTCCTGAGCGCGCAGGCGCGCAAGACGATGGAACTGGAAACGGATCACGTCGCCGCCGACTTCGAAGCGCTCGCGCACGTCGTCTATCGCGACGAGGATCTCGGCGCCGCCATCTCGTCCGGCTCGTTTCTCACGGACGGCATGCTCGTCATCCCGTGTTCGATGAAGAGCGCGTCCGCCATCGCGTTTTCACTCAACGCGAATCTGCTCGTACGCGCGGCGGACGTGTGTCTGAAGGAGAAACGCAAGGTCGTGCTCGTGGTGCGCGAGACGCCGCTGCATCTCGGACACCTGCGAACCCTCACGCAGCTCGCGGAGATCGGCGCCGTCCTGTTGCCGCCGATCCCCGCGATGTATGCGAAGCCCAAGAGCGTCGACGACATCGTCAACCACACCGTGGGCAAGGCGCTCGATCAGTTCGGCTTGCCGAACGACCTCTTCAAGCGCTGGAGCTGATGCCGCGCTAGAACCGGCCGCCGAAGCCGAATCCGAAGCGGCCGAAACCGTAGCCGCCGTAGCCGAAGCCGATGCGGTAGCCCGGACCGTAGCCGTAGGGGTAGCCGAAGCCGTACGGGTAGCCCGTGACGAGGACCGTGCGATACGGCGTGTCGATCTCGTTCGCCGTGAAGGCGGGTCCGTCGGCGTGACCGTACACGGTCACTTGCTCGCCGGAAGCGAGCCGCAGGCCGCGCGGGTTGATGATCGTCCCGTCGTGTAGCCGCACGTTGTCGATGAAGCCGCGCTCGTCGCGCACCGTGACGCCATACTTCCCGTCGAAGGAGGCGATCGTGCCCCGGATCGATTCGTCGCCGTGGACGGCGTAGCTCGGCGGAGCCTGTTGCGTTTGCGCCGACGCCGGCAACGTCAGGGTCGCGAGAGCCGCCGTACCGGCGAGCGCTCCGAGTGCTCGTTTGATGAGAGTGGTGTGTCGTGCCATTGCGTCCCTCATAACCCCCGGCTCGCGACGACGGATCCGTGCGAAGATGAACGGACGATAAGAAGACGCTGAGCCCGTTCCCAGCCCGTGCCGCGTTGCGACGGTTTTCTGAGGGTTTCCCAGCGCCTTCCAAAGCGGTTCACAGGATTCGCACCGATAGTTCGAAAGCCGCCCGCACATGGCCGGCCTCACCGCTTTTGGAGTACCCGTGAACATCGAACGAGCCGCCCGAGCATCGCTCCGCACCGTCGCCGCGTCCGCCGCCCTGATCCTCGGCGCGGGCGGTCTCGCCGTCGCCGGCCTCGGCCCGGCGGCGCTCGCACAATCGGATGCCGGCGCTCCGCCGCCGGGTGCCGCGGCTGCCGGCCGTCATCGCATGGCGGAGGCGTTGATGAGCCTCGGCCTGAGCGACGATCAGAAGACGCGGATCCGCGACATCATGAAAGCCGCTCGCGCCAAGAACACGCCGGACACCGATCCGGCGACGCGACGCGCGAACTACGAGGCCGCTCGTGCGAAGATCGACACGGTCCTGACCCCGGATCAGCGCACGCGCTTGCATGCGAAGATCGATCAGATGCGTAAAGAGCGCGAGCAAGGCTCGCAATCCTGACGTCGAGGAGTCGTTCGATGCGCTTGACGCGCGTGGTTTTCGCGATCGTGGCGGCGGCAACGCTCGCCACCGGTTGCGCGCACAAGGCGAAGCGCACGCGGCCGGCCGCCGCACCGAATGCGGTGCCGACGGCCGCCGCGAAGCAGACGACGGTGCGCGGCACGTCCTCGATCTCCGGGATCATCGCACCCTACGAGAACGTCGCGATCACGAGCTCGCTCTCGGAACCGGCGGACCGGGTGAACGTGCTCCAAGGCGATCGCGTGCGATCGGGCGAGGTGCTCGCGGTGCTCGACACGACCGACCTGCGCGCTCAGCTCGCACAGGCGCAGGGCGTGCTCGACACGGACATCCGCACGGCCGAATCCGACGACGCGAAGGTGACGCAGACGCAGTATACCGCGCGCCTGAACATCGGCACGGGCAACGATCAAGTGAAATCGTCGAGCGCGGCGCTCGCGCAGGCGAAGCAAACGCTGCAGAACGACCGGTTGAACCTCGTCCGCGACAAGCAACTCGTCGCACAAGGTTACGTCGCGCAGCAGACGGTCGACCAGCAGGCGACGACGGTCGTCAACGACGAGGCGTCGGTGCGCACGGCGGAAGCGAATCTCCAGACGGCGATCACCAATCAGTCCGTCAACGGCACGTCGTCTTCGGGCCTGCAAGCCGCGACCGTCGCCTCGGCGATCGCCGACGCGCGCGCGGCACGCGCCGCGATCGAACAGGCGCGCGCGCAGATCGCGCAATACCAGTCGCAGATCTCGAAGGCGACGATCGTCTCGCCGGTCGACGGCGTGGTGACGAACCGCAATCTCAACGCCGGCGAATATCCGGGCTCGCGCACGATCTTCACGGTGCAGCAACTCGATCGCGTCTACGCCGACCTCAACGCGTCGAGTGAGGACACGTTCGCCATCCCGACGGGCGCCGGCGTCGACCTCACGGTCGGCGGCGCCGGCAACCAGACGTTCACGGGGCGCGTCGTCGCCGTACTCGGTCAGGTGACACCCGGCTCGACCAACTTCACGGTGCAGGTATTGCTCCAAAATCCCGGCGACAAGTTGCAGGCCGGGCTCCCCGTCTCCGCGACCGTCAACCTGCCCGCCGTCACGGGCGTCGGGATACCGACGACGGCCTTTCTCGACGATACGCACACGACCGTGATGGTCGCCGACGATCAGCTCGTCGACGTCGTCGCGAAGACGGTCAAGGTGCGCGAGCTCGGAAGCGACGGCACCACGTCGATCGTGAGCGGGCTCAAAGCGGGTCAGAGCGTCGTCTCGAACGGGCAACTCGGTCTCGCCAACGGACAATCGATCGCGCAGAACTGATGCAGCGGATCACGGCTCTCTTCGTCAACCGGCCGCCGCTCGTGTTCGTGCTGATCACGCTCGTGACGCTCGCTGGATGTTTCGCGCTCGCCACGCTCGTGCAGCAGCAATTCCCGAACATCGATTTCCCGACGATCAACGTCAGCGTCTCGTATCCCGGCGCGTCGCCCTCCGAGTTGCGCGACTCCGTCGTGCGTCCCGTCGAAGACGCGATCGCGGGCGCGCCCGATCTCGATCACATCACGACGTCCATCCAGCAGAATCAGGCCTCGATCTCCGCGACGTTCACGCTCGATTCGAATCAGACGACCGATCTCACGGAAGTTCAGGATCGGTTGCAATCGGTGAAAGCCGCGCTGCCGCAAGATTTACCGGCGCCCGCGACGCGATCGTTCGATCCGGCGCAGGCGACGATCGTGACGCTTTCGGTCACGTCGTCGTCGCTCAGCACCGCGGCGCTCTCGGCGATCGTCACGAACGACGTCATCCCCGATCTCGAACAAGTCGACGGCGTGTCGAGCGTCAGTGCGAACGGCTCGGTGACGCCCGCGCTCGAGGTGACGCTCGATCCGATGAAGCTGTCGAGTCGCGGGTTCGTGCCGACGGACGTCGTGAGCGCGATCCAAGCGAACAACGCGCGGTCGCCCGGCGGCATCGCGTACTCCGGCAATCGCGAGACGTCGCTCGACGTTCGCGGCGACGTGCAGACGGGGCCCGAAATCGCGGACACGCTGTTGACGAGCAACACGTCCGTGTTGCAGGGTGCGACGTCGCCGTCGGGTGCGCTGACGGTCAAATACGGTAACACGTCGGGCTCGACGAACCAGGCGCTCGCGCTCGGAAGCGCCGGCACGAGCGCGGCGTCGTCGGTTTCCGCCGCGGGCGCGGGCGGCGGTAGCGCCGCGTCGTCGACGGTATCGGGTTCGACGTCGAGCGGCGGCGGCTCGAGCGGCGCCGCATCGGACGCGTCGAGCGCGGGCGCCGCGACGACCGGTACCGCGGCTTCCGCCACGACGTCCGTCTCGCCGACGCCGGGCGCCACGGCCGCCGGCGGAGCGACGACGACGTCCGCCGGAACCTCGACCACGCTCGCGACGACGACGACGAACGCCGCCGGCACGACGACGCTCGGGGCGTCGAATCCGTTGGCCGCGATCACGCCGCAACCGGTCGCGACGATCGCGACCTCGAACGCGGTGACGTCGGCGATCACGTCGTTCCCGGTGCCGACCTTCGCGCCGCTCGCGCAATCGACGTTGCCGCCCTCGACCGTCACGGGCACGACGACGACGACCACGACGAGTAATTTCGGTTCGGCCACCGTCGTCAGCAGTTCGAGTCTCTCGAACGTGGGCTCCGGCGCCGCGTCCTCCGGCGCTGGCAGCAGCGCGACCGAACCGTTCTCCACGTCCGCGCGGCTCCCGCGCATCGGCGACGTCGCGTCCGTTTCCGATTCGTACGAGCCGAAACGCGTCTACTCGTACGTGGCCGGCGGCAGCGCGATCTCGCTCAACGTGCAAAAGGCGACGGGCGCGAGCGAGGTGCAGTCGTCGGACGCCGTGCTCGCCGCGCTCCCGGCGATCGAAGCAAAGTATCCGGACATCGCGTTCAAGGTGCTCAACGTTCAGGCGACCGAGACGAAGGCCGAACTCTTCGGCGTGCTGCAGACGCTGATCGAGGGCATCGCGTTCACGGGCATCGCGATGCTCGTCTTCCTGAAGTCGTGGCGCAACGCGATCGTCGTGATGATCGCGATCCCGACGTCGCTCTTCGTGACGCTCTTCGCGATGCGCTTGACCGGATTCACGATCGACACCGTGTCGCTGCTCGCGATGACGTTGATCATCGGCATCCTGGTCGACGATTCGATCGTCGTGCTCGAAAACGTCGAACGGCACTACGAGGACGGCGAAGCGCCGAAGACGGCGGCGATCCTCGGCCGCGCCGAGATCGGGTCGGCCGCCGTCGTGATCACGCTCGTCGACGTCGTCGTATTCTTGCCGATCGCGTTTCTGCCGGGACAGACGGGACGCTTCCTCGGCGAATTCGGCGTCGTCGTCACGATCGCGACGCTCACGTCGCTCGTCGTCTCGTTCACGATCACGCCCGCGCTCGCCGGCAACTGGTCGCT
>CAJCIN010000215.1 GCA_903970385.1 Rhodospirillales bacterium
CGCGCGAGATCGTCGCGCAACCGTACGCCGGGCATGACGATGCCGATGTCGGCGGCGATCGCCCGCCGTACCTCGCCGATGCGATCGAGAAGCTGATCCGACAGCGGAGCGACGAGCAACGCGCCGAGATTCGCGCCGACGTCGATCGCGAGCGCATCGACGCCGACGAGTCCGAGCGCCATTTCCGGCCGCCGCACGGCGACGCGCCGTGCCGCATCGCGTGCGGCGGCGACGGCATCCGCACGCGCGCCGCGACGGCGGAGGCCCGCTTGCGACGCCGCGACGAGTGCGACCCCGATCGCCGCGAACATGGCGTGCGGTAATGCCGGAACGAGTGCGAGCACGAACGCGAAGATCGCGGCGGCACGCAAGACGTCGGGACGCTCGAGCACTTGCGACGCGATGTCGACGCCGAGCGAGCCGTCTCCGGCCGCACGCGTGACCATGAGACCCATCGAGGTCGAAAGCAAGAACGCCGGCAGCGTCGTAACGAGCGCGTTCCCGATCGAGAGCATCGCGAACGTGTCGAGCGCCTCTTGCGGGCTCATGCCGTGGTACGCGATGCCCGCGACCACGCCGCCGATGAGATTGAGGACGACGATGACGAGCGCCGCGATCGCGTCGCCGCGCACGAATTTCCCGGCGCCGTCCATCGCGCCGTAGAAGTCGGCCTCTTTCTGCACGAGCGCACGCTTGCGCCGCGCGCCGTCCGCATCGAGGACGCCCGCGTGCACCTCGGCGTCGATCGCCATCTGCTTGCCGGGCATCGCATCGAGCGTGAAACGCGCGGCGACCTCCGCGACGCGCTGCGATCCGGACGCGATCACGACGAATTGGATCGTGACGAGGATCGCGAACACGATGAGGCCGACGACGAGGTTGCCGTGCACGACGAGCTGGCCGAATGCGGGAATGATCGCGCCGACGCCGCCCTCGACGTGGCCTTCGGTGAGGATCAGACGCGTCGCGGACACGTCGAGCGAGAGCCGGAACAGCGTCGCGATCAACAGCACGGGCGCGAATGCGGCGAACTCGAGCGGCTCGACGATCGTAATCGCGAGCAAGAGGACGATGCCCGACGCCATGATGTTGAAAGCGAGCAACGCGTCGAGCACGATCGGCGGCAACGGCACGACGAGGATGACGACGATGCCGAGCACGATCGCCGCGAAGGCATAGGTCGCGGTGCCGCGATGCCGCATCACGAGACGCGCGCCTCGCGCAGCAATGCCGCGACGATCGCCGCGACCGCGCCGTACGTGTCGGACGGAACGGGACGGTCCACGTCGACTTCCAGAAGGCGCCGCGCCAGCGCGACGTTTTCCACGATCGGAAGGCCGAGCGCGCGGGCGCGTTCCTTGATCGCGAGCGCGCCGGCATCGATGCCGCGCACGAGAACGCAAGGGACGGCGATCTCCGGTGGCCGGTACGCGAGCGCGACCGCGACGTGCGTCGGATTCGCCACGACGAACGCCGCTCCGGCGACGCGTCCGATCGTACCGCGCACGAGATCGCGATGAGCTTGCCGGCGGCGTCCGCGCAACGACGGATCGCCTTCGTTCGCCTTGTGCTCGCGTTTGAGTTCGTCGAAGCTCATGCGCAACCGGCGCTTCCATTTCGCGCGTTCGACGAGGGCGTCGACCGTGGCGAACGCCGCCGCGACGCACGTCGCGCCCGTCACCGCGGCGACGACGCCTCCGCTCGCGAGCGCGGCGACCGCCGCGACGCCGGGCAGCGACCCGCCGGCACCGAGAACGCGGCCGAGCGCGGGCACAACCGCGCACGCGACCGCGAGCGCGACGACGATCGCTTTGCCCGCCGCGAGCAACGCGTCGGTGCCGAAGATGCGCCGCAGACCGCTCGCCGGCGAGAGCTTCGCGAGACTCGGTGCGGGAAAACGCACCCGTACGCCGCCGGACTCGAGCAGCGATGCGGCGACGCCGCCGCACGCCGCGCAGGCGACCGTCGCCGCCGCGCAGCCGAGCACGGCGAGATACGGCTGCGGCGCGACGCGTCCGTACGCGGCGTCGCGTAACGCGCGCACCGCTTCCGAAGCGAGCGTCTCGAACGTCGCACACAGCGCCGCGCTCGCCGCCGCGAACGATGCGACCGCCACGAGATCGCGCGAGCGCGGGACGTCGCCTTCTTTCTTCGCGCGCGCGAGCCGCGTCGGCGTCGCATCGAACGGTTTGTCCTCGGCCACGCTAGCGGGACCGCAGCGGCGAGAGATCCATCCAGGGCGCCGCTGCCGCCTGCAGCGACACCGCGAGGCCGACGATCGTCGCAAGCAGCACGCACGCGAAGACGATCGGAAACGCGAGCGTGAACGTGGACAGCCGGGGCACGAGCCGCGCGATCGCGGCGAGTGCGATCTGCGCGACGAATGCGATCGCGATCGCCGGCGCCGCGACGAAACACGCCGCGCGCAGCGACGTCCCGGGCAGCGCGACGGCGAACGTCTGCAGATCGCTCGCACGCGCGAGCGCGCCCGGCGGTAACGCGGAGAACGTGTCGGCGAACGCGGAGAGCGCCACGCGATACCCGCCGAGCGCGAAATACGCCGCGGTGAATGCGAGCGACCACAGGCGCCCGAACCCGGCGCCGGCGGCGACATCGGCGCTCGGCACGCTCGCGCGGATGCCGACGTAGTCGTCGAGCGCGCGCCCGCCGGCGTACGCGCCGTCGTACAGCATGGACGCGGCGATGCCGATGCCCGCGCCGAGCAACGTTTCCGCGGCGACGGCGAAGACGAACCCCGACTGCATCTCGCGCGCCGTGCCGGCGTATGCGCTCGAGATTGCGAGCGACAGACAGTAAGCGAATCCGGCGCGCAGCGGCGGCGGAACCGCCGGATGCGAGAAGCCGGGTGCGCGAAACACGAACCCCGCGCAGCGCGCGAACACGAGCACCTCGCCCTCGTTCACGCGCTACGGTGCGCCGTGCGCGATGGCCGGGAGCGCGGCGATCGTGCGTTCGAACAGTCGCGCGCACGCGTCGAGCGCGAACGTTCCGAAGAGCGCGATCGTCGCGCCGACGGCGATCATCTTCGGCAACAACGCGAGCGTCTGCTCCTGGATCTGCGTCGCGGCCTGCACGACGGCGACGAGCGTCCCGACCGCCGTCGCGACCGCGAGGACGGGGAAACACAGCACCGCGGCGACGATCAGCGCTTCACGAACGATTCCGGCGAGCACGTCCACGCCGGCATGCTACGTCGCGGAGGTTACGGCGAAGCGGCGACCGCGTTACGCGACGAGTTCGTGAAACGTTCGCGCCGCGACGAGCGCGGAGACGACGGCTCGCGTCACGGGCGACTTGTTGAGCGTATAAAAGTGCAGACCCGGCGCGCCGCGGTCGAGCAGGTCGCGACACTGGAGCGCGGTGTACGCGACGCCGAGATCGGCGACGGCATCCGGCTCGTCCGAACGAGCTTCGAGTTCCGCGAGCAAGCGCTGCGGAATCGTCGCGCCGCTCATCGCGGTCATGCGCGCGATCGCCGCGTAGTTCGTGATCGGCATGATGCCGGGCACGATCGGCACGTCGACGCCGGCGGCGCGCACGCGCTCGACGTACGCGAAGTAGGCGTCGTTGTCGAAGAAGAATTGGGTCACGAGGAAGCGCGCGCCCGCACGGACTTTCCGTACGGCATTCGCGACGTCCGACGCGACGCTCTCCGCCTCCTGATGTTTTTCGGGGTAGCCCGCGGCACCGATCGAGAGATCGAACTCGCGCGCCACCATCTCGATCATCTCGGATGCATAGCGGAAGCCGCCCTCGGCGACGGTGAAGCGCTCCTCGCCTTTCGGCGGATCGCCGCGCAGCGCCATCACGTTTTCGATGCCGGCCCCGGCCAGCGCCTCGAAGAGCGCGCGCAGTTCGTCCCGCGTGTGGCCGACGCACGTCACGTGCGCCATCGGTTCCATCCCGAGCTCCGTCTTGATGCGCTTGACGACCTCGAGCGTCCGCGCCCGGCTCGAACCGCCGGCGCCGTACGTCACGCTGACGAAACCGGGATTGAGGATCCGGAGCGACTTGATCGTGGCCATGAGCTTCTCGACGCCGTCGTCGGTCTTCGGCGGGAAAAACTCGAACGAGAAGCACGGGCTCCGGTGCTTGAGTATCTCGTCGATCTTCATCCCGCAATATTCGCCGGGCTACCGTCTATTGCTTGCGCCGATCTACCGAAAGCTCGAGACGACGCCGCCGCAGACGAGCGCCCAGCCGTCGACCATCACGAAGAGCAGTAGCTTGCAGGGTAGCGACACGATCGGCGGGCTCAACATGAACATGCCGAGGCCCATCAAGATGGAAGCGACCGCGAGATCGATCGCGACGAACGGCAGATAGAGCGCGAAGCCGATCGCGAACGCGCTGCGCAACTCGCCGACGACGAAGGCCGGGAGCAGCACCGCCGGCGGTGCGTCCGTCGCCCGCGCGACGGGCACGTGCGCCATCCTCGCGAAGAGGTCGACGTCCTTGCGATGCGTCTGACGCAGCATGAATCGCTGTAGCGGAACGAACGCCCGTGCGAGCATCGCGCGCTGCGAGATCGTGCCGCGCGCGTAGGGTTCGAGCGCGTCGTGCGAGAGATCGCGCAGCGTGGGCGTCATGATCGTGAACGTGAGTACGAGGGCAAGTCCGGTCAACACGGCGTTCGGCGGCAAGGACGACGCACCGATCGCCGAGCGCACGAGCGAAAGCACGACGACGATGCGCACGAACGACGTCGTCATCACGAACAAGAACGGCGCGAGCGCGATCGTCGTGAGCACCGCGAGCGCGTCGAGCGGCAGTTCGGGCCGCACGCCGTGCGGTGCGAGCAGCGTCTCCATCAGCGGCCCGCGCGGCGAGACACGACTTCTGTCACGCGAACGCCGAACCGGTCGTCGACGGCGACGACTTCGCCGCGCGCGACGAGCCGCGCGTTGACGAGCACGTCGATCGGGGCGCCCGCGAGACGATCGAGTTCGACGATCGTCCCGCGGCCGATCTTCAAGACGTCGCTGACGCGCATCGTGCAACGTCCGAGTTCGGCCGTCACCGCGAGCGAGACGTTCATCAGCATGTCGAGATTCGTCTCGTCCGCGCTCACGCGACCGCTCCCGTCGCTTCGACCGTCGCGGCGTTGCGGCCGTTCGCATGACCGCAGACGACGCGCGCGAACGCGACGTCGCCGAAGCGCAACGTGCCCGGTGCCCCGAGGGACGTTTCGAACGGAATCGTCGCGCCCGGTGCGATGCGCGAGAACGCGGGCACGCCGAGCGCACCGGCGGCGACGTCGACGCGACCCTCCAGTTCGACCGCGGCGAGATCTTCGAGCGCGATCGTGTCCGTCACGTCTTGGGGCGGGTCGTGCGTGAGACCGAAGCCGATCGCCACGCCGATCGCACCCGTCGTCCTCAC
>CAJCIN010000216.1 GCA_903970385.1 Rhodospirillales bacterium
CGAGCGATACGCGCACCGCCACGAGCGGACCGGCGATCTGTCCGACGCCGTACACGACGGTGAGCGTTCCGACCGCGGCGTTCGTCTCGAGCGGACGCATGTCGCGCGCGAGTGCGCTCGCGACCGCCGTGATGCCGACGAACGTCGTTCCGAGCGTCACCGCGATCGCGAGCGCGCCGCCGACGCCGGGAAACGCGACGGTGGCGAGCAGCCCGAGTGCTTGCACGACGAGTGCGGCAACGAGCGCGGCATCCTTACCGAATCGTCGACCGGCCGCGTTCCACGTCGCGGCGCCCGGCGCGGCGCACAACCCGACGACGACCCACGTCGCCGCGGAATAGTGCGCGAGCCCCGGCGTCTGATCGATCATCGCGACGAGATACGTCGCGGGAATGATGTATGCGAACCCTTCGATGCCGTACGCGACGCAAAGCCAAACGAAACCGCCTCCGCCGACCGACGTGCGGACGGGCGCGGGCGCGGCCGCTACGGATGCCGGTTCGTCGGCGAGCCGCGGAAGCGCGAACGCGAGCAACGCGGCGGAAGCGACGGCGAGCCCGATCCAGGCCAGTCGCGATCCGCCGAACGACGCGAGGACGGGAACGGCGATGCCCGCAAAGGCGATGCCGAGTCCGACGCCCGAGAACGCGAGCGCGATCCCGTGCGTCGACCGCGTGCGCGCCGCGCCGTCGAGCATGAGACTCACCGTCAACACGAACGCGATGCCGCTCGCGACACCCGTGACGAAACGCGTTGCGAGCCACCACGCTTCCGGAAGCGCCATCGCCGCCGTCGCAACGACGACGACGGCGGCGGCTACGCAGAGTGCCACGTATCGCCGCGAGCGGAGCGCGCCGTTCGTTGCGACGAGCGCACCGATCAAATAGCCGGCGAGATTCGTCGACGCGAGGGCGCCCGACATCGCGACGGACAATCCGGCATCGTGCCGCATGACGGCGAGCAGCGGCGTATACGCGAAGCGCCCGACGCCCATCGCGACCGCGAGCACGCCGGCACCCGCGAGATAGGCCGGCGCCGTGACGCGCGGCTTCGCCGGTTTACTCGGCGCCGCGAGGAAGGCGATTCTCGTCGCTCGCGCCGTCCTTGAGCGCGCGCAAGCGCGCTTCGATCCGGGCCTCGTCGACCCGGACGTTACTCGCGGACGCGTCCGACCCGGCGAGCTGCATGAGCGCGGCGGCGCGCGCCTGCGCCTCGCGCGCTTTCTCTTGAGCGCGCTCGACCATCGCGGCGACGTCTTCCATCCCGCTCGACAGACCGGTGACGTTTTCGCCGGCGCGCGTCGTCGCGCGCGCCGCGGCGTAGCGCGCTCCGAGTGCGAGTTTCTCCGTGCGGAACATGTCCGCGCGTTGCTGCATGCGTTCCGCGAGCGATTCGAGCGCGACGCGCTGCGCACGAACCTGAACGACCTCGGTCTCGAGTCGCTCGCGCTGCGTCGCCGCGATCGCCTCGCGCTCGAGCGCGCGACGCGCGGCCGCATCGTCGCCGGCGGACGCCGCCTCGGCGGCCGAACGCGCGAACCGATCGCCCGTCGCGCGCAGCGACTCGGCTTCGAGCTCGAGCCGCTTCTCGCTCGTCAAGACGTCCGCAACGCCGCGCCGCGCGTCGGCGACGGCGTCGAGCTGCTTGCGATACGCGAGCTCGAGCGTCTCACGCGGATCCTCGAGACGATCCATGGCGGCCGTCGCCTTCACGCCGAAGAACGAGACGAAGCGCGTCCAGACACTCATTCGATTGCGGCCGGCGCAGGCGGGGTGCCATTTTGCGACGGTTCCCGCGTCGGCGTCGAGGCTTTGGCGAGCAACGCGCGGGCGAGCCCGAGCCCGGCCGCACCTTGCGCCATGACCTTCGAAACGATCTCGTTCACACCGTCCGCGCCGTTGAGCACGATCATCTGATCGACGTTGTCGAACGCCTTCGCGGCCGCCTCGACGATCTGCGGCCACTTTTCCGCGAGCTGCTGGCCGATGACGGCATCTTGATTGGTCGCAAGCGCCTCCGCACGCGCACGGATCGCGTTCGCTTCGGCGAGCAGCCGCGCGCTGATGGCGTTGCCTTCCGCGACGCCCTTGGCTTGCGTCGCGGCGGCTTCGGCTTCGCCGATCTGTCGCGTCGACGATGCCTGCGCGGTCGCGTTGAGCTCGATCCGTTTCGCATCGGCCGCCGCTTGCAGTTCGACTTGGCGCGCGCGCGCTTCCGATGCGGCGATGTCGGCATCGCGTTGCCCGGCGGCGACCGTGCGCTTCTCGTACGCGGCGGCGTCGGCCGGCTTGCGCACGGAAACTTGGAGTTCTTGTTCGCGCCGCTCCGCTTCGAGTTGCGCGACTTTGGTTTCCTCGACGACGACTTGCTGCCGAGCCGTCGCCTCCGCGAGCGGGCCCGCGAGTTTCGCTTCGGCTGCGGCCCGATCGACGTCGGCTTGATACGTCGCCTGTTTGATCGCGCTGTCGCGCACCGCTTGCGCTTTGAGCGCCGCCGATTGCTGTTCCGTCTCCGTCGCTTCACGGTCCGCGTGCGCCTGTGCGATGCGCGCGTCTTTCAGAATCGCGACGGCATGGGGTTTCGCCATGTTCTGGATGTAGCCGGTCGGATCGTCGATCTCTTGGATCTGCAACGAATCGATGACGAGCCCGAGCTTTTCCATCTCCGTGCCCGCCGCGGCACGCGTCGCCTCGGTGAGCTTGTCGCGCTCACGAATGAGCTCTTCGACGGTCAGGCTGCCGCAGATCGCGCGCAGATGTCCCGCGAAGACGTTCTGGATCCGCGCGTTCATCTTGTCCTGTTGATCGAGGAATCGGCGCGCCGCGTTCGCGATCGACGCGAAGTCGTCGCCCACTTTGTAGATGACGACCGCTTTGAGATGGACCGGAATGCCCTGCTGCGTCACGCAATCGACGACGAGCTCCGCCTCGTTGAGATCGAGTGACAGCGTCCGCACGACCTGAATCCCGGGAATGACGAGCGTGCCGTGTCCGGTGACCATTTTGAAGCCCATGCTCTCGCCGATGTCGTGCTCTGTCCGGCGCGTTCGGAAGCCCGAAATGATCAACGCCTGGTTCGGTTCGGCGACGCGCCACATCGCTTTGAAAAGAACGAACGCCGCGACGACGACGGCGACGACCAGGCCGGCGACGATGAGAAGACCGGAACTCGAAGCAACCACGATTACACCTGCGAGACGAAGACGGTACGCGGCGGATGATACTCGATGACGACGACGCGTTCGCCGCGCTCGATCGTCTGATCGCGCGCGGTCGCATACGCGGCAAAAGCCTCCGAGCCGCCGCGTATTGCGATCATGACTTCGCCGACTTTCTTCGGGGCGATCGTCCCGGTCACTCGGCCCACCTTGCCGACCACGCCCTCATCGCTCGTCATCACGTCCAACCCGCTCCTAGTACCGCGGCCGGGCACGGAAGTTTCCGTACCCGGCGCGCACGTTAGAGCGTTTCGACCACTACACGGCGCGCCATTCCGGCGTGCGCTCTTCGCTCGCCTCCGCGAGTGCCTTCCGCACGCCCGCGGCATCGTAGTCTTTGCCGTAGACGGGCGTTCCCGGCTGTTGCCGCCACGACTCGTCGAGCGTTCCCGCGTCGACCGGATCGAAGCCGAGGTCGTCGACGAGTTGCATGACCGTCGCTTTGGCCGCCGCATCGTCGCCCGCGACCGGCAGCGCGATCCGTCCGGCCGTGCCCGGCGGGACGCCCTTCTCGAGCAGATGCTGCGCCATGATGTTGTTGAACGTCTTCACGACGGTGCGGCCGAGGCGGTCCGCGACCCAGCGGCTCTCCGTCGTGCCCGATTCGATCGCATCGATGCGGCCGTCGCGCTGCTGCGGATAGTAGTTGCCGGTGTCGATGACGACGACGCCGGCCGGAACGTCCGCGAAGAGATCGCTCGGAAGCGACGCGACGTTCTTCTCCGGAATCGTCACGATCACGACGTCGTTCCCGTGCGCCGCTTCCGCGACGGTCACGGCGCGCGCTCCCGTTTCCGCCGCGAGATCCGCGAGCGATGCCGGTCCGCGCGAGTTCGCGACGGCCACCTCGTGTCCGAGCGCGCGAAAGCGGCGCGTCAGCGCGCCGCCGATGTTTCCGGTACCGATGATTCCAATCTTCATATGGCGTTCGTACCGTAAGAGCGGGCCGGACTAACGACGAACCGCACCGTCATGAAGCGTCTGCCGCCTATTGCCTTTGCCGTGTTCGCGCTGTCGTGCGCGTGCCTCGCGCTCGCCGGCCGGCCGGCGGCTGCCGGTAACCGGCCGACGCTCGAGCCGTCGCCGTCGCCGAGCCCCTCGGCAACGCCGACCGCGGGACCGATGGAAGCGCTCGCCTGGCGCAGCATCGGGCCGGCCGTCGGCGGCGGACGGCTCGGTGCGATCGCCGGGACGAATCAAAACCCGTCGCTCGTCTACATCGGCGCGGCGGGCGGCGGCGTGTGGCGCAGCACGAACGCGATGACGAGTTGGCAACCCGTGTTCGACAAGCAGCGTGTGAGCGCGATCGGTTCGATCGCGATCGATCCGAGCGACGCGGACGACGTCTGGGTCGGAACGGGCGAATCGAACCCGCGCAACGACGTCTCGTACGGCGACGGCATGTATCGCTCGACGAACGGCGGCAAGACGTGGACGCATCTCGGGCTCGATCGCTCGTACGCGATCTCGAAGATCGAACTCGATCCGCGCGATGCGAAAGTCGCGGTCGTCGCCGCGCTCGGCGATCCGTTCGCCGATTCGACCGAACGCGGCATCTATCGTACGACGGACGGCGGCGCGACGTGGAAGCAGACGCTCGCGCTCGGGCCGGACAGCGGCGGCGCGGATCTCGCGCGAAGCGCTACCGCGCCGAACGTTCTCTTCGCGGCGATGTGGCAGTTCCGGCGCTCGTCGTGGCATCTCGACAGCGGCGGCGAACGCGACGGGCTCTTCAAGTCGACGGACGGCGGCGCGACGTGGAAACGCGTGTCGGGAAACGGCTTTCCGGGCGGCATCACGGGTCGCATCGGCGTCGCGATCGCCCCGAGCGACGCGCGGCGCGTCTATGCGATCGTCGAGAGTAACGACGGGCTCGTGTGGCGCTCGGACGACGGCGGCACGACGTGGAAGATGATGTCGGCGAACACGCTCGTCGACGAGCGCCCGTTCTACTATTCGCGCGTCTTCGTCGACCCGCACGACGAAGATCATCTCTTCGCGACGTCGGTGCGCCTCGCGGAGAGCAAGAACGGCGGCGCGACGTGGCAGCTCAGCGGCAGGCACTTGCACGGCGACCATCACGTAATGTGGTTCTCCGCGGACGGCCGGCGCGTGCTCGAGGGCGACGACGGCGGCCC
>CAJCIN010000217.1 GCA_903970385.1 Rhodospirillales bacterium
GTTGCTCGCTCTGCTCGCCGCGGTCGTCCAGTGATCGTCGCGCGGCCGGACGCAGGCGCGGGCGCCGAACGCCTGATCGCCCTCGTCGAAAACGCACGCGCTCGCCATGCGTCCGACGTCCACGTCGAACCGGGAGAAGGCGCCGCGTTGCGCGTCTTCACGCGGATCGAGCGCGTTCCGGCGTTCTCGTGCGATGCGAACGACGTGTCGGCGTTCGTCGAACTGACCGTCGATCGAACTTCTCGCAGCCGGCTCGAGAAGCTGGGCATCGCGGATGCCGTCTATGCAGACGAGCGAGTCGGAGCGATTCGCATTCACGCTTCTCGCGGCAAGCGAGGATCGCGGCTCGCCATTCGACTCCTCGCGCGTTCCATTCCCGAGCTTTCCACTCTCGGTTTGCCCGACGTCGTGGAAACGTTCACGACCATACGTTCCGGCCTGGTGCTCATTTGCGGCCCGGCCGGCTCCGGCAAAAGCACCCTCGCCGCCGCGATGCTGGACAGGATCAATGCGACATCCCGGCGGCACATCGTCACGCTCGAGGATCCGGTCGAATATGCTTTTCGATGGCTCGCCTCGATCGTAACGCAATACGAAGTCGGGCGCGACGTCCCCACGTTTGCGGACGGCGTGCTCGGCGCGTTGCGCGCCGATCCCGACGTGATGTTCATCGGCGAGCTACGCGGTATCGAATCCGTGCGTGCCTGCCTTCAGGCCGCGGAAACCGGACACGCGGTATACGCCGCTCTACACACACCATCCGAATCGTCGCAGGCCATCAATCGAATGGTGGGTCTCTTTCCTGCGGATGAACAGGACAGCGCTCGCATCCGGCTCGCGGATGCGCTCCGCGGCGTGTTCGGCCTACGGCTCGTGCCACGCCGAGATGGATCGGGATTGCGCGCCGCCGCGGAGATCCTGTGCGTCAACGAAGCGGTCCGGCGGCTCATACGTGACGGGATGGCACACAGATTGCGAAGCGCTCTCGCGTCGGGCAGGCGCGAGGGCATGAACACGTTGGAAGCGTGTCTCAGCGAACTGGTCGCGCGCGGCGACATCGAACTCGCGGAAGCGCGTGCCGCCTCGCTATATCCCGATGAAATCGTCGAACCCGCGACGTCGGCCGCCCGTCGACGCCCGTGACGACGGACCTCCGACCCCGAAGATCGACCGACGTCGCCCTATCGGCCCGCATCTTCGAACTCGAGCGCGACTGTGCCGTGTTGCGCGATCGGAACAACCTCGCGGCGCGCATGCTCGAAGTACATCGCGTACTCGCGAGCAAGCGCGATGCGGATGGCATCGTCACCGCACTACTTCACGCCCTCCGCGACCCGCTCGGTTTTTCGCGCGCCTTCTATGCGACGGTCGATCGCGATCGAGGGATCGAGGTGCGGATGAAGACCGAGGACGGCGGTGCCGTCGAAGCCGTTTCTGAGTCGATCGAGGCCGACGAGGGCAGCGCGCTGCTTCAGGTCCTCCGTGGCGAAACGTTCGCAGTCGGGTTGGCGCACGAACTTTCCGCCCCGGTGATCGACGTGCGCGGGTGGTACGCGCTCTGCTCGCTGCCGCTCGCCACGAACGCATCGGCGATCGTCTACGCCGATGGGCACGTTACGCGTGAAACGGAGCCCTATACCGATTTCGTCCGTAGTCTCTGTGCGGTTGCAGCGATCGCGCTCGAAAACGAGCGATCGTTATCGATCACACGCGAACTCGCTGAGACAGATCCACTCACGGGACTTTTGAATCGACGCGGCTTCGAGCCGCGGCTGCGCGCGTTGTTCGCCATGCCGGCGCGGACGCTGTTCGCATACCTCTTCGTCGACGTCGACGATTTTAAGACCGTTAACGACACGCGAGGCCACGCCGGCGGAGATACCGTGCTCAAGACGGTGGCCGCTGCGCTGCAGCAAACGAGCCGCACACGCGACATCGTCGGTCGTTACGCCGGCGACGAGTTCAACGTCGTGTTGATCGACGTCGATGAAGAACGCGCGAGAAGTCTCGTCCGGCGGCTTTCGGCGACGCTGCGGTTATCGGGCATTCGGTGCTCGATCGGCGTCGCGCTGTATCCGAGCGACGCGACGAACGAGTCGCAACTGATGCGGGCTGCAGACGAAGCGCTGTACGCCGCGAAACAGAACGGGAAGAACGGCTATGCGTTCTACCGTTCTCGCAAAGCGCGCAAGGAATAACGGAAGAGCCCGCAGGCATCTCTGCCGGCGGGCTCCTCTTGATGAAATCTGGCGCTGTCCTACTCTCGAGGGACCCTGCGGTCCGACTACCATCGGCGCTGGCGGTCTTAACTGCCGTGTTCGGTAAGGGAACGGGTGGAACCCCGCCGCTATCGGCGCCAGAAACTTGATCCCGCCGGGCCGTGAGCCTGAGCTCGAACGATCCCGTCGGAAAGCTGTATAATGAAGAACTTTCAGTGCCAAACGACAGCGTAGCGTAGTTAAAATATTCGGGCTATTAGTACCGGTTAGCTCCATGCGTTATCATCCGCACTTCCACCTCCGGCCTATCAACGTGGTAGTCTCCCACGACCCTTAACCCTTGCGGGATTGAGATCTCATCTTCGAGTCAGTTTCACGCTTATATGCCTTCAGCGTTTATCTGGTCCGAACGTAGCTACCCGGCTATGCCCCTGGCGGGAC
>CAJCIN010000218.1 GCA_903970385.1 Rhodospirillales bacterium
TACGCGGTTCGACGTGCGCGCCGAAGGTCGTCGAGTTTGCGGAGAGCTTGCCGCTCACCGCGCTCGGCAAGGTCGATAAGAAGGCGCTGCGCGCGAAGCATTGGGCGGGTCGCGATCGCGGCATCGGATGATGCTCGCGGATCGGCTGCGTTTGCCGCTCATCGCGGCGCCGATGTTTCGCGTCTCCGGCCCGGAACTCGTGATCGCGGCATGCCGGAGCGGCGTCGTCGGTGCGTTTCCCACGTCGAACGCGCGATCCGTCGACGAACTCGAGGACTGGCTGACGCGCATCGCGGGCGCGCTCGCCGAGGCGCGATCGTCGGGACGTGCGGCGGCACCGTTCTGCGCGAACCTGATCGTGCGACAGGCTCGCCTCGCGGACGATCTCGCGTGCCTCGTGCGTCATCGCGTCGAGCTCGTGATCGCGAGCGTCGGCTCGCCGGCGCCGGTCATCGGGCCGCTACACGACGTCGGTGCGCTCGTGTTTGCCGACGTCGCGACGCTGCGCCACGCCGAGAAGGCCGTCGAGGCCGGCGCTGATGGTCTGATCCTGCTCACGGCCGGCGCGGGCGGCCAGACGGGGTGGATGAACCCGTTCGCTTTCGTGCGTGCGGTCCGCGCCTTCTTCGACGGACCCCTCGTGCTCGCGGGCGGCGTCGGCGACGGCCGATCGTTGCTCGCCGCGCGGATATTGGGGTGCGATTTCGGTTACATGGGCACCCGTTTCATCGCGACGCGCGAGAGTCTCGCGAACGATTCGTACAAGCAGATGCTCGTGGACGCGAGCCTCGACGACGTCGTGCTGACGAGCGCGTTCACGGGGCTGCGAACGAACATGCTCCTCCCGTCCATCGTCGCGGCGGGGCTCGATCCGGCGACGCTCGACGAGCGCGTCACGCCGGAGCGCGCGACCGAAATGTTCGGCGCCAAACAATCGGAGCGCGCCACGCGTTGGCGCGACGTCTGGAGCGCCGGACATTCGGTCTCGTCGGTGCGCGGCGTCGTCACCGTTGCCGAGCTGGTCGACGAGATCGAAGCGGAGTACGACGCGGCGCGCGAGGCGACGCGTTCGGCGTTCTAAGCGGCGCGCTTCTCGTCGAGGTCGAGCAGCGTGAACCAGGTCGTGACGTCCGAGCGGTTCGGCGCGACTTGCGCTTTCAGCGCGTCGAAATACTCTTCTGAATGGTCGTCCGGCTTCCAGTTCTTTCGCGACGCGTTGAACGCGTCGATCTCGGACTTCGAGTGCTTGTCGACGAGGGGCTTCGCCCACGCTTCGACGCTCGCGTCATCGTACTTCAGCTCTTTGAGCTTCGCGGCGAACGTGGCGAAATCGACGCCGAGGAACTCGAGCACCGGCCGATCGTGCGGACAGTCGACGTCGTATTCGCCGAGCGTTCCCGACTCGTTCGCCTGCGTCTTGTCGATCATGCGCGGCAACGAGACGATGCCGGCCATCATGTCGTTCGGGCTTCGCGGGTATTCTTTTGTAAGATCCATGTCCCGACTGTACCCCATTAGGCAGGCGGCCCCGATGCTACGAACCTCCCGAACAATGCGGAGGGCCGAAGACGAACGCTTTGTTAAAGATCGGCCGCGCACCGGATTCGACGAACGACCCCGAACTTTTGATCGGCTTCACGTTCAACACGGAGAGGAAGAAGTTGATCACTTTCGCGACGATCTTCGGAATCGACCAGCCGACGCCGGCACTGATGCTCATGTCGACGGTCGCCTGACGGCAATCGACCATCGCGATCGACGACTGTTTGAGCGCGGTGACGCTCGTCGTCAGCGCGACGTACGGCCCCGTCGCGAGGCCGAGGAACCCCATGCCGACGAGCACCTGTTGCCGCATCGCGAAGACCGCCGAATTGATGCCCACGGAGATGCCGACCACGTCCTGCGCGGGATCGCTGACGGCACTGACGGTCGGCGTCGTGACGCCCCAGCTTCCCGTATAGCCCGCTTCGACGCGGCAGCAGACCGTGATGTCGTACGTCGCGCTCAGGGTCGACGTCCTCGCGCTGAACGCGGTCTCGAGGAGGAGCGACTGTGAGACGTGGACCGACATCGCCGCGGCGAAATTGATCGGGATGCTGATGTCGATCGGCGCGATCCCGGTCTCGTGAATGTTGCGCACGAACTTCTTGTCGGCCGCCATGTCGATGTGCGTGCGAAAGCCGCCGACGCCCTCGATACCGACGGTCGCGGTCTTGATTCCGGTCGAATCGATGGCCACGTGAAAGCGCACGCGCGGCGCCGATGAAAAATGGAGCACCGCGGTCGCTTTGACTTTGATGCCGTAGTCGTCGTACGCGAGCTTCACGCCCAAGCCGCCGCAACCGATGAGACAGGGCACGCTCTGGAGGTAACCATCCGGCAGATCGACGGTGGGTGGATCGCCGAGCGTGACCGGTGGAGCTTTCGACGATGCGTACCCGGCGGCCATCGAGGCGAGTCCGGCTGCGGTGCCGGCCACGCCGCCGGCCTGCGCGACGACGAACGGTGCGCCTGCATCGCGTCGCGCGCGTCGAATATGCGGACGCCCGTGCGTGTCGTAGTCGATGTGGCGGAACGGCTTCCAGGCACCGCTCGTCGTGATCATCGCGTATTCCATCGAGATCAAGCGCCGGCCGGGGCGCACGCTCGTTTGCGTCGCGCTCGGAGACGCGCCGCTCGTTGCGGTTGCGGTCGCGGTCGGAGATGCAATCGGAGACGCGCCGTCAGTCGCAGTCGCAGATGGAGACGCGCTCGGAGCATCGCTGCTGGAATCGCTCGGCGCGGCGCTCGGGGAGTCGGATGGACTCGGGAGCGGCGACTGGTCGGAGGTCCGATCGGCCGGAAATGCAGGCGCGGGAACGGCGACGACCGACGCGAGGTCCAGCGGCTCGTCGTAGGCGATGTGCGCCTTCTGGAGGATGTCGGTCATTTCGACGGGGCCGAGGACGACTTTGACGTCGTCACCGCTCGTCGAGACCGCGAGTACGCGTCCCACGCAGCGGTCCGTCGCGTACAGGATGGACCCCACGGCGATCCGATCGACCTGCGGCGCGCCCGCGTTGAAGTGCCACACCAAGCCGTTCGCTTCCATCGACGTCAGCGCGGTATCGCCGTGCTCCATCAGGATGACCCCGGGTTGGTACGTGACGCTCGGATCCTGTCGCGGAGAGCGCCCGA
>CAJCIN010000219.1 GCA_903970385.1 Rhodospirillales bacterium
TTGCTGTTCGTCGGCTTCGCGATCGGCACGATCGTCGGCGTGCTCGCGCCGGTGACGAACCTCGAGCGGGAAAAGATCGCGCCGCTACGCGACGAGGTCGTCGATATCGCGAAGCGCACCGCGGACGACGTCGTCGAGCACGGCCGCGGCGTCGTGGAAGAAACGCTGTCGGCGGCTTCGGCCTCGGCTGCAAAACACGGTCAGGCATTGGCCGAAGAAATCCAGCAAGAGTTCCGGGCTAACTCGCCGGCCGTCTGACGAGGCGCCGCTTACCAGCGGCTCCTCAGCATGTACGCGTAGCATCGACGGCGTGAGGTGCTCGATGTGTACGACGCGTGCGACGGCCGCTCTCGCTGCGTGTGTCGCCTTGACCGGATTCGCACGCGCCGCTTCGGCCGATGAGTCCCGCGCCTATGCGGCGATGTCCGAGACGGATACGGCGTCCGGCGTCGCGGCGACGCGCGACGTGCTCGTTCTCCGCTCGAGTCGCACGGGTACGTCGCTCAGCGTCGTCCGTGCGAACGTTGCGTCCGATCCCGTGCCGGTGACGTTCGCTGCCGATGGTGAGATCGTGGGCGAACCGCTCGACGCGAGCGAGACGTGTTACAACATGGCGGTCGTCGTCGACCATGCGATCCGCGCGCGCGTACCGGGACCGGTCACGCTCTATTTCGGGTTCGCCGATCGAGCCGTTCCGATCACGTTTCCCTTGAGCGTACGAGCGACGGGAACCGCACTCGAGATCGCGGGAGCGGGCCAGACCGACGTCCCGCTTCAGACGCAGACCGCCGCAACGACGGGTAACGTCGGCATGACTGCGCACGTCGAAAGCGCGAACGGAAGCATCGAGCGCGCGTCGTTCGTCGAGATAACGTCGATCGGCGGCGTCGCGCATCCGGTCAGTCGTACGACGTGCGCGCTGACGAGCATTCCGGTCGCGGTCTCCTCCTAGGCGAGGTTTCGGATCGTTAGAGGCAGGTGCGGTTGTCGCTGACTACCCAGCCGACAGCCACATTCGGCGCTCCCGGATACGGAGCCAGTTTCGGATCTGCATCACGCTCGAAATAGACATTCACATCGATGCTACTTCCGCAAAACGGATATCGCGGGTCGAGGTAACCAGATCGTCGGGTCTCTTCGTGACCCGACGTTCCCGTGCACGTTCGTGGCAGAAAGCACCGTCGTTCGATGAAGCCGTCGTCGCTCTTCGGCCAATCGGCTTGACCGTCGCGATACAGATCGACCTCGGGCGATCGTCCGAACAAGCGCCGCACCTCGGCGATCGAACTTCCACGTTGAACGCGCTCTGCAAGATCAAGAGCTTCGCGCGTCGCAAATGTTTTGGAGCACGATGCGGCCAACGCCACGAGCAACAACGCGAGAATTACGAGCGCAAACCAGCTCCGACGAGAGCGCAGATCGATCGGCCTAAGCCGCGTGCAGACGCAATGGGATGCGCGAGTAGCCGCGTAACGTGTTGTTGAAGCGAAGCGTCGGCTCGTCGAGCAGCTCGATGCGTGCGATGCGGCGAGCGAAGGCGGTGAAGAGGATCTCACCTTCGAGCTTGGAGAGCATCTCGCCGACGCAGCGGTGGATGCCGGCGCCGAAGCCGATGTGGGCACCCGTCTTGCGCGTCACGTCGAACTCGTCCGGCCGGTCCCACTTACGCGGATCGCGGTTCGCCGACGCGAGGAACATCAACACTTTCTCGCCGTTGCGAACTTCGATGTCGCCGAACATCGCGGATCGCGCCGCCGTGCGGAAGAAGGTCTGCACGGGCGACTCGAGGCGAATCGATTCGTCGAACGCCGCGCGCGCTATCGACGGATTCGCGCGCACGAGGTCCCATTGATCCGGGTTGCGCGCGAAACACACGAGCGCGCACGCGATCGAGTCGACCGTCGTGTCGAGGCCCGCCGAGAGCAGCGAACGCACGAGCATTCCCGCTTCCGCGTACGTGCATTCACCCGCGTCGTGCGCCGCGAACACGTTCGCCGCGAGACCGTCCGGCGAGACGACGGCGCGCTCGCAGATCGCCATGATCGCTGGCGAGACGGCCGGCGCGGCCGCCATCGCCTCCGTGAAGAGCTCGTTGTGCGGCCCGAAGAAGTTGAAGACCATGTCGCCGTACGCGGGCAACACCTCGCGGCCGTGCGGCGGCAACCCGATCGCGTCGGGAAAGACTTTGAGCGGATACGCCTGCGCGATGTCGCGCGATCCGTCGACGACGCCCCGCTCGAGAAGACGATCGACGAGCGCCTCCGCTTCGCGCGCGAACGGCTCCCGAAACGAACGGAGCGCCGCGGGTGAGAGCGCGCGCGCGAGGATCTTGTGCGTCCGCGTGTGCAGCGGCGGATCGGCTTCGAGGATGATGCTCGGCGGCCGCGGCGGAGGGCTCGTGCGAAAGTCGGTGATGCCGACGCCGGCACTCGAGATGAACGTCTCCCAATCCGTGTACGTCCGAAAGACCTCGTCGTATCGGGCGACGGCCCAAATGCCGTAGCGCTCCAGACGCACGATCGGGCCGGCGTCGCGCATCGCCGCATGATGCGGAAACGGGTCCCGGAGAAACTCGTCCGAGAACGGATCGATATCGGCAATGCTGTCGTGCGCCACGCCCATGCGCACGGATTCGCCGCGCCCGCGGCCAACACCAGCGCGTATGAGCGCGCCGAAACCTCGAGCCATTCAGGTCGTCGCGGCCGCCTAGCGGCGCTGTACGTTCATCTATCAGGGGCAGTGAGCGACGACGCAGCGTCGAAAGCGTACGGCTTCAATCCTCCGCTCAGTTCCTCGTTCACCGGTTCGCACTCGTCGAAATAACGGTGGTCGCAGCGTTCACGGTAGGACAGGAGACTTTCTTTGCAAGAAGTCACGTCTCGAAGTGTCGGAGGGGTTGGATTGCAACTGGGAGTTGCACGTTTTTCTGCAAGTTTGTGATACGGACGG
This sequence comes from Rhodospirillales bacterium, assembly GCA_903970385.1. Taxonomy (GTDB): domain Bacteria; phylum Vulcanimicrobiota; class Vulcanimicrobiia; order Vulcanimicrobiales; family Vulcanimicrobiaceae; genus Palsa-1515. The sequence continues at coordinate 2,950 of CAJCIN010000219.1, forward strand.
CTGTCCGGAACCGGACAGGCTGCGTTCTTTACCCGTACTGCTAGGGTGGAGTACGAGTCGTATTCTGACTCGGGGACGCCCCGCAACGCCAAATTCGAGGCGCGAGTTCAAACGTAATGGATTCGACGTAGAGATATTTGACGGCCTAGACGATGCGGTTCTCCCGCACGTCCTTAGAACACTTGAAATGTTGGAGCAACCCGGCGTTTCACGGCTGCTATCCGACTTAGAGGCTCGCGCCAGTGCCTGCGTGTCGACATACTCCCGGATGTGCGTCAGTCGGCCATTTCGAACGGTAATGGCGAAGACAAAAAAGTCTACGAACGGCTTGCCCGTCGCTTTGACTTTGCCCGTGGCGCGGCCGATGACGAGGACCCGGTCACCCTGCGCTACATATTCGGGCGGCCATGGGTAGGAGGTTTCAAGTTCAGAGGCCCTTGCAAGCAGATCCGTCAATCCGGCGTGCCCACGATGCGTGCCGGCCAATGGCCAGTTCTCACCGGGAATGATCCACTCGATATTCTCGTCAGACAACGCCAGCAAACGCTGCGTGTCGCCGCCGGTCGCTTCAAACCAATCTTTAACGATTTGAACATTTTCTTCTGTGCTCATCGAGAGTTTCTCCACTGTCTTAGATTTGGAAGATTCGAAGCTGTGCCGATTTTCGGGTGCTGCGAAAACGGCTCCAAACTGATGACTACGAACATGAAGTCGGCGAGCTTCGGCTGGGCCCGGGCGGTCAAACTTAGGTGAATATCGGCGAGACCTTCATACGTGAACGTTCATCCGTCAGTAGTGCATCGGCTGCGCCATGTGCGGCAGAATGCGCAAACCGTAGCCCATCGCCAAACCATGAGGCGCGGCTTGCGAACCGCGCCCGATCGCTTTGGTCAAGAACGGCTATCAACGCCCACGAGGCTCACTGCGGTGGCGTGTCAATCGTCGAACTTAACGAAATCCTCGAAGATCAGATGACCCCAGGTATTTCCGCGGGCCTGAACCAGCATTCCACCTTCGGAAAGCCCGCCGAGATACACCGGCGCGAAACCGAGCGTTTCCGCAAGCTTACCAATCTCTTCGGCTGCGCCGTCATCGTCGCTCGAGAGAAACACCACTCTCTTGCCACCATGCACTGCCGGCTCTTGGTCGAGTACAGCAGCCCCCAAGTGATTGAAGCCTTTGACGAGCTTTGCGCCCGTGTACAACTTGGCAACGGCTTTGGAGGACGGGAGTCCATCGAGTTGTTCCGGAGGCACGCCAAAGGCGTTGGTCACATCAACGATCGTTTTCCCGTTCCAGGACGGCAGTGTTTTCGCCACTTCCCAGTGCGCTCCGAAAAGCGCAGCAACAAAGATGGTATCCGCCTTAACTGCTTCCGAGAGTCTCTTGGGAATGACCGTCGGTCCAATTCCGGCCGCGGCGGACGCCAAGCTTTCCGGGTCGCGCTTCGTTGCAACCGCGACCTCGATGTTTTTGCTCGCAAATTTTTTGGCCAAAGCCTGGCCGATGTGGCCGAAGCCGATAATCGCGTAACTCATTGTTCTCCTATTTCACGCTTTAGAGTTGCGCTAAGCCGCCGTCAACGGCGACCTCGCTGCCGGTCATGAAGCTGCTATCCGACGACGCGAGAAACGCGGCTGCCGCTGCGACCTCTGCGGGATCGCCCATGCGTTGGAGCGCGGTCATCGAGCCGTAAGCGCTAAGGCCTTCCTCGCCGAGCGCCTCTCGCGCAAGTTCGGTCGCTGTTGCGCCGGGCGAGAGCACGTTGACGCGGATACCGGTGCCTTTCAGATCTTCAGCCCACGTGCGCGCCAAATTACGTACAGCGGCCTTGCTCGCGCTATAGGCGGTGAACGCGGGGGCGCCCGTGGTGCCTGCGCTCGATCCGGTTAAGATGATCGAGCCGCCCTTGCTCATCAACGGCAGCGCCTGCTGGACCGTGAAAATCGTACCCTTGACGTTGACGTCAAACGTCTCGTCGATGTGTTCGGATGTGATCTCGCCAAGCCGAAGTTGGCTCCCAACGCCCGCGTTGGCGAACACGACATCGAGCGTTCCACGCTCGGCCTTAACGGCGGCGTACAGCCGGCCGAGGTCTGCCGGATCGGCGACCGAGCCCGTCACCGCGCGGGCGCTCGACCCAAGTTCGGCGATTGCGGCGTCGAGCGCCGCCTGCCGGCGACCGAAGATGAAGACGAAGGCACCTTCCTCGATGAAGCGCTTTGCCGAGGCGAGTCCGATGCCGGTAGCTCCACCGGTAATCACGGCGGTTTTTCCGCTCAGTCTAGTCATGACGCGCGTCTCGCAGCTTGCGATTTCGACATGGTGTTCGTTTCCTTAATGCGTCCCGTTCTTGACCGGAGACGCTTGACGAGAGCCGATCCCTGCGTTTTCGCGGCGCCGGCTCGGGTTACGCGCGGGATGAGTCTCTGCCCGGCGCTAGCGACCATAACATTTCTGGACCACTCGGTCAACAAGCAGTCGTCTGATCTGGACCAACCGGTCGTAAACTGCTAAGATAACGGTATGGGACGGCCAGTTAGCTTCGACCACGCGGAAATGTTGGAAACAATTCAGACGCTCTTTTGGGAACAGGGGTACTCAGCAACGTCGCTCGACGACATCGTAACGTCGACGGGACTTGGCAAGGGCAGCCTGTACGCGGCTTACGGCGCGAAGGAAGACATGTATCTTCTCGCTTTCACGGACTACTGTGACTGGGCGGTCCAAAATATCAATGAACGCTTAGGTGGCGACGATGCCGGTGCGTTTGCACGGCTGCGTAAGTATGTGCAAGAATCAGCAAAAGGCGCAGCAGCATCCCGACGTGGATGTATGCTGGCGAAGGGCACGGCTGAACTTCGCGGGCGATTTCCTGAGGTCGATAAGGTCATCGAAAAAACGTTCAGGGCGTTGGAGGGCGCTCTATTAGCATGCGCGTCCCAAGCACAGCGTGCCGGCGACATCGAACCCGATCGTGACCCTAAGATGCTTGCGGCAACGATACTCGCTGCCGCACGTGGCATGGAAGCACTTGGTGTAGCCGGAGCTTCCTCGGCAACATTGTCTTCGGTCGCCCGGGGCGTGCTCATGCTGTTGAGCCTCGGCCGTAACTGATTCTTGCGTGGGGCGGGAATGCGGCGGGGGCACCATGTTCTCTTGCGCATTAGGGTGCTACGCTAGCGTATTCGTCCGGGGCGGTCTGTGGGAAATCACGCGTTCTGCAACTTGTCGTTCGATTGGCGGGGCAACGGCGCTTAGACGAGGACCACCTATCGGGAAATTCCTAGCCGCACCGGTCGAATGCGGTGAATCGTTTTTTAGCTCAGCTGTTCTCCGTTTTCTCGGTCTTGCGATCAGCATTACAATAATCATCCGCGGGTAAGAGAGCCCTTGATACGTTCCGAAAGGGTAGGGATTTGAAAATACAGCTTGGCACGGTTTGGCATTTCAGCATTGCCGTCAGCGACCCGCAGAAGCACGCGCAGTTTTGGACCACGAACTTCGCTCTGACGGAAATGTTCCGGTCTGACGAGGCCATTGCGCTGACGAATGACGATTTGATCATCGCGTTTTTCAAGGGGACACCACATCCTGAAACGATCGACCACATATCGCTGAATCTGGAGAGCATGAGTGCGCTGCGCGAAGCCCTCGAGACGTTGAAGAAGAATGGGGTAGACGTAGAAGATCCGGGCGATGAGATCGGTCCCGTGTCGCCGGGCTCGTCGAGTATGGGTCTGTGGTTTCGTGACCCGGACGGATACCGCTGGGAACTCTCGGTACAGATAAATGACGGCGAGAGCTAATCGCCCCGTGCCTTCGCGGCTAGGCGCTCACGTGACCCGCAGACTTGGCCGCTGTTTATGCTACGCGTCACCTAGGATCTTCACTTCGGATGAATGATCGGGCGAGTTCCGATTTGCGCCGCGCAAACAATGAGCGTTCGCGGTCTGCTTTTATGTTGTCGCGGAACCAGCGCAAAACGCGAGCTCGGCGTGGCCGCGTTTCCGGAAGTGGACACGTCATATGATTACCGCGGACAACCTTCTTGCGATTCCGCTCTTTGCGAAGCTTCCGCAGCACGAGCGTCAGTCAATCGCGGAAAAAGCGGCAGATATCGATCTCTCGCTGGGCGAGTGGCTCGTGTCCGAGGGCGAGGCGACGGAATTCTTCGGGCTTGTGAGCGGCAAACTCGAAGCCCTTAAGGGCGCGGAACTGGATTCGCGGCGCATCGCCGTTCTCGAGCAAGGCGAGACGTTCGGCGAAACACCGCTGTTGCTCGACTCACCGGCGAACGCGAGCGTTAGAGCGATGGAACATTCGCGCGTGTTACGGCTCGAACCGACTGATTTTCGCCAGTTGATCCAGAACTGTCCAGCGCTCAACACGCAGATCGTCGAGACGATGACGAAGCGAGTCGCAGCGTTACAAAAAGTCGCGCTTGAGAGACATAAGATCGGCCTGACGATCGTTGGTCCGCGCTGGCATTCTGACTGTCACGACGTGCGTGATCTTCTTTCGCGAAATCACGTCGAATTTATCTGGATCGACCCGGCCGATAGCGATGCACGAGCGCATATTCCGCCCGAACTCTGCGATGCGCCGCTGTACCCCGTGGTGGTGTTCGAAGACGGGCGCCGGCTCGTCGCGCCGTCACTGCGCGGGCTCGCCGAAGCTGTCAACCTGCGCACCGTTCCGCAAGCCGCTGATTACGATGTCGCAATCATCGGCGCCGGGCCGGCGTGATACTGATCTTTAACTTCGTGGTCGGCATCCCGCGCGATCACGATCTCTTGCATCCGCACCATCTCGCCACTCCCGTTTGACCCGGGCAATGCGAACGGTTCGAATCTCAAGAAAATATGACCCGGTGCATCGTGATCTAGGCTCCATGCGGGCACCAGCAGTCCGTATGGCACGCGAATCCATGGAGACATAATCCCATCGGCCTTCGAGGCGATTGAACGTCAGATCGTCGACCCGAACGAAAGCGGGCACCCGCGCCGCCGGACCCGGACGGAGAACTTCCTGAAGCATTTCGCCGTACATGCGGCGGTCTGCAATGAGGCCAGAAGTCACTTCCGGCTGAGCACCCGGTTTCGCCCAACTTGTGAACGTCGCGTCCCAACGCCCCGCGCGTTTGGCCAGCGCCTGGTTCTCTGCGCTCATCGTCGGCAGCGCCGCCGGCGTCGGCTCTTGAGACGCTGCCGGCCGGGCGCGAAGCGAAACTGACAGCAACATGAGACTCATAAACGCAAACGCCGTCAACCTGCCAGCGAGAGCTCGGCCGATGTGGCCGGCGCAGACAAGCCCGACGTGTTTTGGATGCTGTCGCTGTAACTGCATGAACGGAGTTTAGCACCTTAGAGCTCTACCTGAATGTTGCGATAAAATTCTACAAGGAGAGCACGCCGGACCTGACGCTCGATTACGACGTCATGGCTCGGCTCTCCGCGGCAAGGATCAATTATGGCTTGGACTTGTATTTGTGGAATGTCCCGGGATAAGCGAACGTGCCGCCACTTCGGTCACTCTACGACGAGATCGCCGCGCGCGACGGCGTTGACCAACTCGTCGAGACACTCCTGACGTTCGCGGCCCTCGCTCGCCATGCGTTGCGCGACCCAGGCGTCCACCGTCCGCACTTCGCCCGAGGCGGTGTCGCGGATGCGGGTGTCGCCCGTGACGACGGGCGCGAGCGATTCGTCGGGGTGGCCGGGTTCGTGTGCATCCATGAACGCGCCATACCCGCGAACGCACGTTCCGAAAGGCTGCGCGCGGGCGCCCTCGGAATCGTATGGCGGCATGACTGACGCCGTACGCCCCGACATCGGCTCGATCGAAGCGGTCGAGGCCGGCCTGGTCGCCGCCAACTACATCTGCAATCGCCAGACGGCGACCGCCATCTATCTCGCGCAGCACCTCCGCAAACCGGTCCTCGTCGAAGGCCCGGCGGGCGTCGGGAAAACGGAGCTCGCGCGGGCCACGGCGCAGTATCTGGGCCTGCCGCTCATCCGCATGCAGTGTTACGAGGGTCTCGACGAGTCGAAAGCCCTGTACGAGTGGAAATACGGCAAGCAGCTGCTCTACACGCAGATCCTCAAGGATACGTACGGCGCGAGCCTGCGCGGCGTCGAGACGATCGGCGAAGCGCTCGAGAAGATCGGCGAATTCGACGACGTCTTTTTCTCCGAGCAGTTCCTCGAGGCGCGGCCGCTGCTCGCGGCGCTGCGCCAGGAGCACGGCGCCGTGCTACTCGTCGACGAGATCGACAAATCGGATCAGGAATTCGAAGCGTTCTTGCTCGAGATTCTCTCCGACTACCAGGTGACGATTCCCGAGATCGGAACGATCTCCACGACGGTCCCGCCGCTCGTCGTGCTGACGTCGAACGACAGCCGCGATCTCGGCGACGCGCTCAAGCGCCGGTGCCTGCACCTGCACATCGGGTACCCCGACGCGAAACTCGAAGAGCGGATCATCGACGTGCGCGTGCCCGGCGTCGAGGATCGTTTGCGCGCGCAGCTCGTCGCGTTCGTGCAGAAGATGCGCACGTTCGAGCTCAAGAAGTTGCCGTCGGTCAGCGAGACGATCGATTGGGCGCGCGCGCTCGTCCTGTTGCACGTCACGGAGCTCGACGGCGACGCGATCCGCGACACGCTCAACATCTTGCTCAAGTACGAGAGCGACATCGAATCGATGAAGCGGCACGTGTCGTCGATCCTGACGGCCGTGAACTGACGGCGGTACGCTAACGATGCTCGTCGAGTTCTTACGCGCCGCGCGCCGTTCGGGCATCGCCGTCTCCGTCGCGGAGAGCATCGAAGCGTTCGCCGCCGTCGATCTGATCGGCTACGACGATCGCGTGACGGTCAAGGACGCCTTGCGGCTCGTCATCGCAAAATCCGACGACGAACGGGAGCGCTTCGACGAATGCTTCGAGCGCTTCTTCGGTGTCGGCTCGCTCGGGATGGGGCCGGACGACGGCGTGGCTTTCGACGTCGTCGACGTCGTACCGGTCGACCTCGAGGAGCTGTTCGATTCGCCGCTCGCGAAGCTGCTGCTCGACGACGATCGGGCGGAACTGATTCGCAGGCTGCACGCGGCGGCGGCCGAGATCGACGTCGCGTCGGTGCGCCTGTTCACGCAGACGAACCAGTTCGCGCGCCGCATTCTCGAGGCGATGGGCATCGAGGCGCTCGACGCCGCGATCGCGCGTCTGCGCGCGTCGGGCAACCCCGAACGCGAACGCATGGCGGACTTCCTCGAACTGCGGCGTCGCGCCGTCGCCGAACTCGCGCGCGATCTCGTGGAACGCCGGCTCGCCGCGAGCGGCGGTGGCGAGGCCGATCGCATGCACGACGAGTTCTTGCAGGACGCGCGGCTCGTCAACGTCGATCGGCGCGACCTGCTGCGCATGCGCGTGCTCGTGCGCGCGATCGGGCGCAAGCTCGCGTCGCGATACGGACGCACGCGCACGCACGCGAAGCGCGGCCATCTCGACGTCAGGCGCACGATTCGCCGGAGCCTTCCGTTCGACGGCGTGCCGTTCCGAACGCATTGGAAGCGCCGCAAGATCGAGAAGCCGCGGATCGTCCTGTTGTGCGACGTGAGCGGATCGTGCGCGCCGCTCGCGCACTTCCTGTTGCTCTTCGCGTACTCGCTGAGCGAGGCGTTCTCCGATATCCGTTCCTTCGCATTCGCCACGAGCATGATCGAGGTCAGCGAGATCCTGGAGACGCAGACGATCGACGATGCGATCGCGCAGATCATGCGCCAGATCGGCTACCAGTCGTCGGATTACGGCCGCGCCTTCGCGACGTTCGACAAGGACTTCATGGACGCGATCGACCGCAAGACGACGGTCGTCGTCCTCGGCGACGGTCGCACGAATTATCACGATCCGCGCGTCGACGTGTTGCGGCGCGTCTACGAACGCGCCCGGCGCGTCGTGTGGTTGAATCCGGAACACCGCGTCGCTTGGGGCATGGACGATTCGGAAATGCTGCGTTACTTGCCGTACACGCACGTCGCGCGCGTGTGCAATCGGTTACGCCATCTCGAAGACGTCGTAACCGAACTGGTGAAATCTCGCTAAAGGTTCCTTTAAACGCGCGGCGACTAAAGTCGAATCAAGGCGGTTCCCCTTAAACGTCTAAATACGCGGTTATGCCCAGCATCGAGAAAATTCAGAAGGAGATTGCAAACTTCGAAGGATTCGAAGTTGTGATCCGCCCGGAATCTGCCCCCGCGCCGGCACGTTTGCCGAGTTACGCGAAACAATACGAACGTCGCGCTCGTCAAGCGCACACGGTGCGCGACTGGAAGCGTCTTCGCTTTTCCCCGAGCTACCCGGAACTCGACGTCGACATCCTTCTCGGCGACGGTCGCGTCGCAACCGAGCGGACGAAGCTCGAACGCGTTCGAGAAACCCACGGCTGATCGCCACGACGACGGCGCCTTCGCAGGCGCCGTTTTTATGTTCGCGCGTCGAGGCGCCGGGCCGTTTCCGCCGCACGTAAACTCTGCGCGAACGCCGCATCGACGTCTCGCTCGTTCGCGATGCCGCGAGCGAACGCGCCGAGCGAGCGTTTGAGACCGCGGATCGCGCTTCGTTCGTTCGCGCAAATGTGTCGCGCGAGCGTTTCCACGGTGGCGTCGAGGTCTTCGTCCGCGACCACCGACTGGAGGAAGCCGAACCGCAGCAGCGTGTCTGCGTCGAGCGTGTCGCCGACGAGGAAGATGCGCTTCGCGGCATCGAGGCCGATGCGCTCGACGTAGCGTCGTAAGCCGCCCGAATAGAACTGCAAGCCGAAGCGCGCCGCCGGTATGGCGATCACGGTGCGTGGCGTGCCGACGCGGATATCGCAGGCGAGCGCGAGGTCGGTGCCGCCGCCGTACGCGCCGCCGCGCAGCGCGCAGATCGTCGGCATGGGCAGCGACTCGAGCGCGTCGGTGACATTCGCGAACGCGCTCTCGGCCGCGCTTTCGGACGCGGATGCGATCTCCGCGCGCAGCGCGCGCAGATCGTAACCGGAACAGAACGTGTCGCCGGTGCCCGTGAGGATCGTGACGTCCGCATCGCTACGCTCGATCTCGGCTAGCGCGGCGGACAATGCGCGCAGGTCCTCCGGCCCGAGCGCATTTCGTTTTTCGGGTGCGTCGAGCCGGATCGTCGCACGGCCGGCCTCGAACGTCAGGTGCGGCATAACGGGAACTCGCGTTCCGCTTCGTGCGTGCGGCTCCCGCCCGAGGCCGCGGGCGACTCGTCGCCGTTCGACGAACGGGGCGCCGTGGCCGAGATCCCCCTGCTCGAATTACAACACGTCACGGTCGTGCGCGGCGGCCGCAACGTCCTCGACGACTTCTCGCTCGTCGTGCGCCATCGCGAACACGTCGCGATCGTCGGCCCGAACGGCGCAGGTAAGTCGACGCTCCTGAAGCTGCTCTCGCGCGAACTCTATCCCGTTCCGTCGCCCGCGACCGTCTGTCGCATCCTCGGTAAGGACCGGTGGAACGTCTTCGCGCTACGCGCGGGGCTCGGGATCGTCTCGAACGACATCGCGGCATGGCTCGACGGGAATGCGACGGCGGGGGACGTCGTGCTGAGCGGATTCTTTAGCAGCGCCTCACTCGAGACGCATCACACCGTCACGGCTGCGATGCGCGACGGTGCGGCGAATGCGATGGCCCGGCTCGGCATCGAACGTCTCGCTCGCCGGTCGATCGGCTCGCTGTCGTCGGGTGAGTTGCGCCGGACGACGATCGCGCGCGCTCTCGCGACGTCGCCGCGCGCGCTCGTGTTCGACGAACCGACGACGTCGCTCGACATCGGCGCGCGGCGCGAGGTGCGCGACGCGATGCGCGATCTCGCACGCGGCGGCGTCTCGATCGTGCTCGTCACGCATCTGCTCGAGGAGATCGTGCCGGAGATCGAGCGCGTGGTGTTGCTTGCGGGCGGCCGCGCGATCGCGGACGGTCTCAAATCGGACGTGCTGACTGCGGAACGCCTCAGCGCGCTCTTCGGCGTTCCGGTCGACGTCGACGTTCGCGACGGCTATTACGACGTGCGCTGAGCGCCGCTTACGGATCCGGGGTGTCGGCCGGTTCGGGCGCGTCGGTCGGTTGCGCATCGACGTTTGCGAGCGCCGTTCGTGCGTTCTCCGCATCGAGCGACGCGCGATCGGCCTCGCGCCGCGCCTGACGCTCGGCCACGCGTGCCGTCTGCAGCTCGGCGTGCAGCGCGACGACTTCTCCACGCAGGTACGCGCAGGCGAACGACGCGCCGAGCGCCACGATCCACGCGGCGGCCATCGCGAAGGCCACGGGGCGGCGCGCAGCGGGCGCGCCGGCGACGACGGTCGGCATCGGTTCGGTATCGTTCACGAGCGGCGCTTCGCGCACGTCCCGGCCGGAAGCCTCCGTCCCGGCGCGATTGGCGGCTCGCCGGGTACGGTATAGAGCGCTGACGGAGTTCGGTTGCGAACCCGTTCTCTTCGTAGAAAGAAGCCGTTCCCGCATGTCTCGAACCGTTTTGCCCGGCCGTCCCTTTCCGCAAGGCGCGGTGTGGGATGGAACCGGCGTCAACTTCTCGCTGTATTCGGAGAACGCCGAGCGCGTCGAGCTCGTGCTCTTCGATGCGGTCGATTCGGCGGAGGGCGAGACGATCGCCGTGACGGAGCAGACGGCGTTTTCGTGGCACTGCTACCTGCCGAACGTCGGACCCGGTCAATTCTACGGTTATCGTGTTCACGGGCCGTACGAACCGGAACGCGGCTTGCGTTTCAACCCGGCGAAGCTTCTCGTCGATCCGTACGCGAAGGCCGTTGCCGGCAGCGTGCGATGGGACGAGCCGATCTTTCCGTACGTCATGGGCGGTCCGGACGAGGACAAGGCGCGCGACGATGCCGACGACGCGGCCGGCATGCCGAAGAGCGTCGTCACGAATCCCTATTTCGACTGGGAAGGCGACCGGCGACCGAACACGCCGCTCAGCGAATCGGTCATCTACGAAGTACACGTCAAGGGCTTCTCGCAGACAAATCCCGACGTGCCGGAGAACGTTCGCGGCACCTACGCGGGACTCGTGGCGCCGGCGAGCCTCAAGCATCTCAAAGATCTCGGTATCACCGCGGTCGAGTTGCTGCCCGTTCACGACTTCTTAGACGACAAGCACCTCGTCGACAAAGGCCTGCGCAACTACTGGGGCTATAATACGACGAATTTCTTCGCGCCCGCCGCGCGCTATTCGTCTGCCGGCGATGCCGGCGGCCAGATCGCCGAATTCAAGGCGATGGTGAAAGCGCTGCATCGCGAAGGCATCGAAGTGATCCTCGACGTGGTGTACAACCACACGTCCGAAGGCAACCACATGGGCCCGATGCTGAGCTTCCGCGGCGTCGACAACCCGACGTATTACCGGTTGATGGCCGACGACCAGCGTTTCTACATGGATTACACGGGCACGGGCAACACGCTCAACGTCCGCCATCCCCAGGTGCTCAAGCTGATCATGGACAGCTTGCGCTATTGGGCGACGGAGATGCACGTCGACGGATTCCGCTTCGACCTCGCATCGACGCTCGCACGCGAACTGCACGACGTCGATCGTCTCTCGGCGTTCTTCGACATCATGAATCAAGACCCGGTCCTCTCGCAACTCAAACTGATCGCGGAGCCGTGGGACGTCGGCGACGGCGGCTACCAAGTCGGCAATTTTCCGGTGCTCTGGGCGGAATGGAACGGCAAATACCGCGATACGGTCCGGCGGTTTTGGAAGAGCGACGACGGTCAGCTCTCCGACATCGCATACCGGCTCACGGGCTCGAGCGATCTCTACGAGCACAACGGCCGCAGGCCGTCGGCGAGCATCAACTTCGTCATCGCGCACGACGGGTTCACGCTGAACGACCTCGTGAGCTATAACGAAAAACATAACGAGGCCAATGGCGAAGACAACCGCGACGGCGCCGACGACAACAATTCGTGGAACCTCGGCGCCGAAGGCCCGACGGACGATCCGGACATCAAGAAGCTACGCGAACGCCAGCGCCGCAACTTCATCGCGACGATGCTCGTGTCGCAAGGCGTGCCGATGATCTGCGGCGGGGACGAGATCGCACGCACGCAAGGCGGCAACAACAACGCCTATTGCCAGGACGACGAAATCAGCTGGTACGATTGGAATCTCGACGACGAGAGACGTGGCCTCCTCGAGTTCACGTCGAAGCTCGTCGCGTTTCGACGCGCGCACCCGAACCTGCATCGGCGCAAGTTCTTTCAAGATCGAAGCATCAAGCACGAGAACGCTCAGGACATCCTGTGGCTCAAAGCCGACGGCGAAGAGATGACCGAGGACGAGTGGTCGCAGGG
>CAJCIN010000220.1 GCA_903970385.1 Rhodospirillales bacterium
GCTCGTGCTGCTCGACGAACCGACGTCGCATCTCGATCCGCGCCACGCGCTCGACACGATCTGTTCGATTCGCGGGATCGCGCGCGACGAGACGACCGTCGTCGTCGTCCTGCACGATCTCAACGAGGCGGCCGCGCTCGCGGATCGCATCGGCGTTCTCGGCGACGGGACGCTGCTCGCCTTTGCGACGCCGGACGAGGCGCTCGATCCGGCCGTGCTCGCGCGCGCGTACGGCATCGCCTTCGATCGCGTGCTGGTCGGCGGGGCGACCCGCGTCTTACCGCGCGGCTACGCCTGACGTTCGAGCAGGTCGCTGCGGTCGCGTAACCACGCGCCGAAATCTTTCGCCGTCATCGGATGCGCGACGTAGAAGCCCTGCACGGCGTCGCAGCCGAGCGCGACGAGCGCGTCGTTTTGCGCTCCCGTTTCCACGCCTTTCGCGACGACGCTCCATCCGAGCGAACGCGCGACGAGGATCGAACCCTCGACGATCGCGCGCGTCGTGCGGCTGACTGCGAGACCTTCGACGAGCGCGCGGCCGAGCTTCACGGTCGCGATCGGCAGATGCGCGAGCGAGGCGAGCGCGCCGAGCTTCCCGTCGAAGCCGTCGAGCGTGAAGCCGATGCCGCTCGCGGCGCAGTGTTTGACGAAGGCGACGATGCCGTCCGCGTGCTCGTCCTCGAATTGCCGCGCGGTGATCTCGACGCGTAAGAAGCGCACGTCGGATGCGAGCTGCTCGTTCGCGAGCAACGCGTCGATCTCGCCCACGTCGTACGCGGCGAGATTCACGTCGACGCGGATCGGCGTGCCGCCGCGGTTCCACGCCGCCGCCTGCATCACGGCCTCGCGCAACACCCAACGATCGAGGGCGCGGCGACCCGCTTCGTCGCTCGCGATCGACCAGCCGCGTTCGGGCGCGAGCAGGCCGTGCACCGGATGGATGCGCCGGATCAGCGCCTCGGCGGCCGTCACGCGTCCGTGACGCAGATCGAGGATCGGTTGATAGCAGAGCAGATAGCCCATGTCGCGCGGCTCGCCCGCGAGCGCTGAATGATCGGCGAAACTCGCATCGCCGGCACCGCCGTTCGGCGCGTCGCGAAAGCGCACGCGCGAGCCGCCGTCGTTCTTCGCGGAATACATCGCGGCGTCGGCGCACGCGAGCAATTCGTCGCGACCGCTCGCGTCGTCCGGATAGATCGCGACGCCGATGCTCGCGGAGAGCGAGAAACGGTTGCCTTCGACCGCGAACGGAAACGTCAGCACGCCGCCGATGCGGTTCGCGATCGACTCGATCTCCGCGCGATCGGCGATGCACGGCATCACGATGGCGAATTCGTCGCCGCCGAGCCGGCCGATGTATTCGTCGCGGCGCAGCGTGCTGCGCAGCCGCTGCGCGACCTCCGCGAGCACGACGTCGCCGCCGCGATGGCCGACCGTATCGTTGACGCCCTTGAAGCCGTCGATGTCGAGGAACAGCACGGCGGCGCGCGCCTCCGTACGCTCGGCGTCGGCGAGCGCCTCGTCGAGCCGCGCGTGCAACGCCATGCGATTCGGCAGCGACGTCAACGCATCGAAATACGCGAGCCGCTCGATACGCTCGTCGTTCTCGCGCCGCTCGATGCCGCGCGCGACCGCTTCGACCACGTCGTCGACGTACGCCCAATCCTCGCGACCGAACGGTTCCGCGCGCGGCGTGCTCGACGCGAACGTCAAGACCCAGCGCTCTTCGCCGACGCGGAACGCGGACGATAGAAAGCAGCGCGTCGTGTCCGCGAACTTTGCGTATTCGCTATCGAGCGCCGTGTCGAGCACGGCAAACGTTCCGGAACCCCCGACCGCTCCGCGCTCGAGCGACGTCTCGATCGGTATGCGCGACGCGACGTGCTCCTCGTCGTCGGCGAAATCGACGACGAGTTCGTGACCGTCGACCCGCGCGAGCGTCGCACGTTCCAGTTCGATGCCGCCGACGGCTTCGCGCAGGAGCGCGCGCACCTGCTCGGCGCCGGCGAAGCCTCGGCGCACGACGAGCGTCCAGAGCGACTCCAAACGTTCGGATCGCTTCTCTTCCGCCGTCCCGTCGAATGCGGTCGCACGCCGGCGCAACGCGACGAGCGCGGCGCCGCTCCCCGGCGCGCCCGCCAGCGTCGTGACGACGACGTCGAACGCTTGTCGCCCGTTCGGCGTGTCGGCCGACGTGACGAAACGGCGTTGACCGAGATCCGCGAGTTCGGGAACGAGATCCGCCATCCGAACGTCCGTGAGATCGTCCGTCGCGAGACCGAACGCTTCCGCTGCTAGCGCGTTGACGAACGAGACGACGCCGCTCTCGGCATCCGCTACGAACAGGGCTTCCCCCGCAACGTCGCCTCTTCTCCGCTCCAATACGGGCGGAAGCTGTTCGAACATTCGAAACGAGTTCGAGGAGCGGGATAAAAGCCCGCCTGCTCTGCATCGAACCGGATTGCGGCGCACTTCTTCGAATAGACTGGACCGTGGGAACGATCGACCGGGTACGGAAGGCGCTGCGACCGCTCGGGGCACTCGCCGGACTCACCGGCGCCGCGGCGCTCGTAAACCGATCTTTACGAAGCGGACCGCTTCCCGTCGATCGTATCGGCGGCACGCGGCTCGCGTGGACGTGGCGCACGTACGACATCTTCGTCACGGAGCTCGCGCCGGAAGAACCGGCGCCGGACGCGCTGCCCATCTTGCTCGTCCACGGCATCTACGCGGGCGCGTCGTCGTTCGAGTTTCGCGAAATCGCGCCGCTGCTCGCGCGACGGCATCGCGTCGTGGCGCTCGATCTGCTCGGCTGCGGTCTGTCCGACATGCCGGAGCTCGTGTACGGTGCGGAACTCTTCGTCGAGCAGATCGTCGACGCGCTCGGGGAATTCTTCGACGGCCCGATGATGCTGCTCGGCAGTTCGCTCGGCGGCGCGTTCGCGATCCGCGCGGCGGTGCGCTGCCCCGATCGCGTCGCCGCACTCGCCGTCGTCTGCCCGACCGGTTTGGCCGGCGTCCTGAACGGCGATCCGGTCCCGGCGCAACGCATCGTCGGCACGGTGTTCCGCTCGCCGATCGCGGGTGAGAGCGCGTGGAACGCGCTCGCGTCGAAGCCGTCGTTGCGCTGGTTTCTCGCGCACCAATCGTACGCCGACGCCGCCTCCATCACGCCGGAGGTCCTCGACCACTACTACGCGCTGACGCATCAGACGGGCGCCAGATTCGTTCCCTCGTATTTCGTCGGCGGCGGCCTCAACGTCGACGTGGCGCAGGACCTGCCGTTCGTCGAGGCACCGGTCCTCGTGCTCTGGGGCGACCGGGCGTCCAAGACCAATCCGGTCGCGAATGCGGAAGAATATGCCCGGCTCGCATCGGACGGACGCGTGGAAACGTTCGCCGATTCCGGGCTGCTGCCGCACGAGGAAGAACCGGTCGACACGGCCGCCGCGATCGAGCGTTTCCTCGCCGCAGCCGAGGAGACGTCGCGCGTTCCCCTTAAAAACGCGAGCATGCCGCCGCGCACCGTGCCCAATATCTTCAAGAGCTACGACGTCCGCGGGATCGTCCCGGCGGAACTCGACGACGCGCTCGCCTACGACATCGGCCGCGCGTTCGTCGAGGAGCTCGGCGTCACGTCGTGCGTCGTCGGCCGCGACATGCGGCCGTCGGGCGAGACGCTCTTCGCCGCGCTCGCGCGCGGCGCGAACGAAGCCGGAGCGGACGTCACGGACATCGGCCTCGTGTCGACGGACGCGCTCTACTTCGCGGTCGGCAAGTACGATTTCGCGAGCGGCGTGATGATCACGGCGTCGCACAACCCGGCGAACTACAACGGCCTGAAGATGACGCGCGATCGCGCGCAGGCGATCTCGCTCGACACGGGGCTCTCCGCGATCCGCGACCGCATCGCGAGCGGAACGTTCGCGCCGCCCGCCGCGAAGCCGGGCACGATCTCGAAACGCGACATCCTTGACGATTTCGCGAAGCACTGCCTCGGCTTCATCGATCCGGCGCGCGTCAAACCGTTCAAGATCGCGATCGACGCCGGCAACGGCATGGCCGGTCTGACCGTGCCGTACGTGTTCAAGCATCTGCCGTGCGAGGTCACGCCGCTCTTCTTCGAGCTCGACGGAACGTTCCCGAATCATCCGGCCAGCCCGATCGAACCCGAGAACATGGTCGACCTGCAGAAGGCGGTGCTCGAGCACGGTTGCGATCTCGGCGTGGCGTTCGACGGCGATGCGGATCGCATGTTCGTGGTCGACGAGAAGGGCGGCCTCATCGGCGGCGACATCGTGACGGCGCTCGTCGCGATCAACACGCTCAAGCGGTATCCCGGTGCGAAGATCCTCTACAACTTGATCTGCAGCCGCAGCGTCCCCGAAGCGATCCTCGCGAACGGCGGCGTGCCCGTGCGCTCGCAAGTCGGGCATTCGCTCATCAAGAAGACGATGCGCGACGAAGACGTCGTGTTCGGGGGCGAGCACTCCGGCCATTTCTACTTCCGCGACAATTGGTTCGCCGACTCCGGGATGATCGCGCTGCTGCAGTGTCTCGAAGTGTTCAGCGATGCCGGGAAGCCCGTCAGCGAGGTGATCGCACCGATCGATTCGCGTTTCCGCTCGGGCGAGATCAACAGTCACGTCAAGGACATTCCGGGAAAGCTCGCCGCGTTGCAAGCGCAGTACGCGGATGCCGAGATCGATCACCTGGACGGCGTGACCATCCAGTATCCGACGTGGTGGTTGAACGTGCGCCCCTCCAATACGGAACCGCTCTTGCGGCTCAACGTGGAAGGCGACACGAAGGAGTTGATGGAGCGCAACCGTGACGAGGCGCTCGCCCTCATCCGAGCCTAGCACGTAACCGATGCCCGCGGTACCGGAAGCTCTCGTCGCGTCGCTCGACGCGGTCGACGCGCTCGTGGGCGACACCGCGCTCGACGCGTGGCCGACGCGCGACGACGACCTCGCCTCGCTCGCATCGGCGCGAGAGCGGCTCGAACGGCGCTACACGCTCGCCGTCGTCGGCGAATTCTCGAGCGGTAAATCCTATCTGCTCAACGCGTTGCTCGGCAAGACGCGCTACGATCCGAACGGCCGCATCGCGGGCTTGCTCGCGACGGACATCAACCCGTCGACGGCGACGATCACCGAGCTCGAGTACGGCGACGACGAACGTGCGATCGCGAAATACCCGTCGGGCCGGACGGAACGCATCCCGCTCGACAGCCTCTCGCGCTTCGTCGCGGTCGGCAAAGGCGAGGCGCGCGGCGCGTTGCACGACGTGTCCTCCGATACGGTGTCGGCGCTCGGCGAGGACGTCGCGCCGGACTTCGTCGTCGTCTCGATCCGGTCGACGTTTCTCGGCGGCGGCTTCGTCGTCGCGGACACGCCCGGGCTCGCGTCGCTCAACCCGGCGCATCGCCGCGCGACGTTGACGTATCTGCCGCGCACCGACGCCGTTCTCTACCTCATCGACACGCAGCAGCCGTTCAGCGAAGGCGACGCGGCGTTTCTCGGCCTGATCGGCGAGCACGTGCGCACCATCTTCATCGTGCAGACGAAGATCGATCTCTGGAAAGCGACGGAGGGCGACGGCCGCGAGGCCTGGCGCGCGGCGCGAGACCGCATCGTCGCGCGCGCCGCACGGTACGCACCGGGTGCCGACGTCTATTCCGTCTCGGCGCGCGATTACGCGGCGGGGACGCTCGACGGAGATGCCGCGGTCGTCGATGCGAGCGGGTTTCCGGCGTTGCTCGCCGGGCTCGAACGTTCGCTCGAGGCGAGCGCGCAGGCGGCGCGCATCGTGCGCACGATCGCCGTGTTGCGCGAGGTCGCGGCGAAGACCGGCGCACGCGTGCGCCGTGCGATCTCGCTTGCGGAAACGGACGCCGGCACGCTCGAACGCGAGCGCTCGCGCGCGCTCGAAGAGCTCACGGAACGCGAGCGGCTGCTCGGACGCGAGCGCGACGATGCCGAGAAGGCCGGACGCGAACGTCGCGCGTGGATCGTCGAACGCGGCGCGCAACTCGCCGACCGCGCGTCGCGTGCGCTCGGCGCCGCGATCGACGTCGCCGACATCGAGCGCATCCGCGATCGCGGCAAATTTCACAGCCTCGTCGACGCGACCGTCGCGCCCGTGTGGACCGAGTACGCGAACGACGTCGCGGGGCACGTCGCGCGCGCGCTCGATCGCATCGCGACGCGACGCGACCTGCGCGTCGCCGATCTCGCGGCCGTGCGCCTCGGCGGCGAACCCGGCACGGGCGCGTGGTCGCGCGATCTCGCGAGCGGCATCGCCTCGACGATCGTGCTCGCGGCCATCGGCGGCCCGACCGTCTCGTTCGTCGCCGACGTCGCGTCGGGTTTCGCCGGACACCGGCACGGCGGCTACATGAAGCGCGAGCTCGGCAACGACCTCGGCGCGACGTTCTTCCCCGCCTTCGAAGCCGAGGTTGCGACGTTCGTGCGCGACTTCGCCGAGAAGCTCGGCGGCGTCTACGACGACGTCGCCGCCGCGATCGAGCGCGAGCGCGTGACCGCCCGCGCGGAAACGCTCGCGCCGATCGACCGCGCGATCGAGCTCGCGTACGATGCCGCCGGCAGCGCGGCCGCGCGCGCGGCCTTGCGCGGCGCGGCCGATCGGCTCGGCCTCGTCGATGCGGCCATCGGCGCCGCCGAACGTGCCGTGCCCGCGCGCGACGCCGCGCACGCGGAGGCCGGCGCCGCCGAGCGCAACGGACACGCGGCC
>CAJCIN010000221.1 GCA_903970385.1 Rhodospirillales bacterium
CCGTTCTCGACGAAGGCGCGCGCGATCGCAGCACCGATGCCGCGTGCGGCGCCGGTGACCAAGACGGAGCGTGGCAACGCTACGGTGCGGAGTGCGGGCCGAGCGACGGCGGCTTGCCGAGCACGTCGGTGATGCTCGTCGCGCGCGCGTAACCGGAGGGCGGCGAGAAGTCGGCGTCCGGCGGAACCGTGTGGTCGATCTGCGTGACGGCGAACTGCAGCGCGCTCGGCGGCACACCCTTCGCCATCAGACTCGCCGTGAATTGCAGCGGCAGGCCGTCGAAGTCGTCCGCGATCGCGATGTCGCCGTGGAGATCGGTCGACGCGTTGCCGACGAGCGGCGTCTGCACGAACGCGTAGTGGAGCGTCGACACCTGATGTCCGTACAGGCTCGAATGACCGGTCAGCGCGATGGATGCGGACAACGTCTTGTCGTCTTTGAGCGACTTGAGAACGCCGAACATGTCGCCGAACGGATTCGTGACGGCCGGCGTCGCCGTCTGACTCGGCTTGGGATTCGGGCTCGGGTTCGGGTTCGGCTTGAAGCTGCCGGTGTAATACGTGTGCTTTGCCGTCGACCAGATGACGTACGTCAGTGCTTGCCGATCGAACGCGAGCGAAAAGCCGCCGGGCGCGAGCAGCTGCGTCGCGACGGCGGTCGCGATCGGATCGCTGCCGGGCACGCCGAGCGAGAGTACGTCGAAGCGCGCGCGCTGGCCGCGGCCTTCGAACGCGAACGCGCTGCTCACCGTCAAGGCGATGCCGCCGACGGTCGACTGGATCGTGAACGTTCCCTTGCCGACGTATCCGGTCACCGGCGTCGGCGACGGTGCGGGCGTCGCGCTCTGCGCGCTCGCGGACGACATGCCGATCGCGATCGCGGAGCACGCGGCGAGACACGCGAGTGGTTTGCGTAGGTTCACGCGGCTCCTAAATACACGGTACCCGTCACCTGCGTGCCGAGATGACGGTCGGTGAGAAATTCGACGATCGCGGCGTGCGCCACGCGGCCGTCGAGAATATGCGCGGCCTGCACGCCTCCGCGAACCACGCGAGCGGCCGCGCGGATGACGGCGCGTACGTCGGCCGCGATGTCGTCGCGTTCCGCGAGTGCGAGCGCCTCGGCCGGCGTGAGCTCGTCGACGACGGCGTGCGATTGCGGATCGACGACGCCGCCCGCAGTGGTGAAGAAGATCGCGCGCGCGGCTTCCGTCGCCGACGCGACGGCGGCCGCGACGTCGTCGGCGCTCAGCGCCACGTCGTCGTCTCCGGCGAAGGCGTAGGCGGTCGGCTCGATCACGGGAATGTAGCCGGCCGACGTCAACGTCGCGAGAATGCCGGTCTGCACGCGACCGATCGCGTCGCGACCGCCCGAGGGCAGCAGCGCCGCATCGGCGCCGGACAGTCCCACCGCGACGCTGCGTTGCCGGTTGAGGGCCCGCACGTACGATCGCGCCGCATCGCTCGTCGGCGCCACGACGATCGGGCGCACGTCGCGCTGCATCAGAAACGCGAGATCGCTCCCGAGCGTCGTCGACTCGTCGAGCGGAGAACGATCGATGCGTAATACGAACGTTCGACCGGCGAAGCTGCGGTCCATCAGCCGATCTTCACGGCGGGCGGTTCTTGTCCTCGCCACGCGTTTACGTACTGGATCGCATCGACCGGCCCTTTGTCGAGCCAGCGCAAGACGCCGTCGGCCGCGACGTCGATCAGCGTGGGCAGCTCGCGTTCTTCGTCGACGCTGAAGTTCGAGAGCACGTAGTCAATCGTCTCGCTGCGCCCGCGCCCGATGCCGACGCGCAGACGCGGAAAGCCGTCGCCGAACCGCTCGATGATCGACTTGAGTCCGTTGTGGCCGCCGCTCGAACCGGTCGCGCGCATGCGCAGCCGGCCGAAGGGGAGATCGAGATCGTCGCTGATCACGAGGACGCTCGCGGCGTCCGCCTTCCACCACGACGCGACGCGTCCGAGCGGCCCGCCGCTGTCGTTCATAAACGAGAGCGGCTTGACGAGGACGACGTTACGCGCGGCCACGTGGGCTTGGCGCGCCTCGTCCTTCGTCTTCCAATGCGCGACCGCGAGCCGTCGCGCGATCTCGTCGATCACGCGAAAGCCCACGTTGTGCCGCGTGCGCTCGTACTTCGGCCCCGGATTCCCGAGGCCGGCGACGATTCGCGTTCCGGCCAGTTACGAACCGCTCTCGGCGGCCGCGGTCGTCTCGTCGACCGTCGGCACCTCGGCATCGGGAACCGCCGGCGCGGCCTCGGCCGCTTCCGCTTCCGTCTTCGACGCTTCGACCGAGATGAGGATCGTGTGCGCGTCCATGTCGAGCTTCAACTTCGGCGGCAGCTTGAGGTCGCCGGCCGTCACGTGGTCGCCCACCGCGAGCGCCGTGACGTCGTGTTCGATCTGCTCGGGCAGGGCGTTCGCGGGGCCGAGGACCGTCACGGCGTGCAACACGACGTCCATGACGCCGCCGTTGTTCTTGACGCCGTCGGCGATGCCGACGGTGACGAGCGGAAGCGACGTCGAGATCTCTTCGGTCGCGCCGACGCGTTGGAAGTCCGCGTGGATGACGCGGCGCGAGATCGGATCGCGTTGCACGTCGCGGATCATCGCCGTGTCGGTCTTGCCGCCGTCGAGCGACACGTTCAACAGCGCGGTCTTACCGCCGGCGTGGAGCAATTCGTCGAGCGCGCGTGCGTCGAGTTCGATCGCCACCGGCGACGAGCCGTGGCCGAAGATGACGCCCGGGACTTTTCCGCCGTGGCGGATGGCGTGGGAAGCGGTGGTGCCGGTCTTCGCGCGCGTCGTAACGGCGAGCGAGTGATTCGTGGTAGCCATGGGATTCCGTTTCTACCCCGTCAGCGACGAGGCGGGTTGCAGGACGCTCGGGATCGCCGCAAGCGCTGCGGCGGCCTCGTCGTCCTTCGAGAACAGCTCCGAGACGGAGCGGTTCGCGGTGATTCGCTTGATCGCGTCCGCAAGGATCTGCGCGATCGAGAGCACTTTGAATTTGTCGCCGAGTACGCTTTCGGTGTTCGGCAGGGTGTTCGTGATGATGACCTTTTCGATCGGCGACTCGCGCAACACGCGGACGGCGTCGCCCGCGAAGATGCCGTGCGTCGCGCACGTGTAGACCTGCGTCGCGCCGCGCTTGATGAGCGCCTCGGCGGCCTTCGCGAGCGTCCCGCCCGTCGAGATCATGTCGTCGACGACGACGGCGATCTTGCCGTTGACGTTGCCGACGATTTCCGTCACTTCCGACACGTCGGGTTCCGGACGCCGCTTGAAGACGATCGCGATGTCGGCGCGCAGCCGCTTCGCGAAGTTCTCCGCGCGCGGCACGCCGCCGGCGTCCGGGGAGACCACGACGATCTTGTTGCCTTCGAGTCCCTGCGACTTGAAGTACGAGCAGAGCGTCGGCGTGGCGACGAGATTGTCGACGGGGATGTCGAAGAAGCCCTGGATCTGCGCGGCGTGCAGATCGAGCGTGACGAGACGCTTCGCGCCCGCCTTCTCGATGAGATTCGCGACGAGCTTGGCCGAGATCGGTTCGCGGCCTTTCGTCTTCTTGTCTTGTTTCGCGTAGCCGAAATACGGCACGACCGCAGTGATGCGGTACGCGGACGCGCGGCTGAGCGCGTCGATCATGAGCAACAGCTCCATGAGCGAGTCGTTGACGGAGTTTCCGTTCGGCGCGCGGCAGATCGATTGCAACACGAAGACTTCCGCGCCGCGCACGTTTTCCTTGATCTCGATCCGGCACTCTTCGTTCTTGAATTTGTCGACGAGCGCGCTGCCGAGCCGGGTATCCATCTTCGCGGCGATCTCGCGCGCCAAATCGGCGTTCGAATTCCCGCTGAAGAGCAGGGGCTTCTGGATGACGGACACAGTCCTACCTCCGGGGAGACCGAAGTCTCGCGACGACTGGTGGCTTGTATGTCTGACCTTCCCCGGACGCGCCTTCGTGACCCGCGGCAGGGGCGGCGCCTCCTAGTTCGAGGGGATCTGAGACCGCGGTCCCGCCTGCGGGGCGTCGTGAGGATTCCCTGACCCGCTTCGAACCGTCGGCTGAGGCCGTTCTTCCGGTGGCGGCGGCGGGGCATGTTTCCGGAACGATTCGTCGCCTGGGGCGAGCCACTCGTAGACGTTCGGCACCAGCAACAGCGTCAGCACGAGCGAGCTGAACACGCCGCCGATGATCACGATGCCGAGGCTCGAGCGGGCACCCGAGCCGGGCTCGAGGGCGAGCGCGAGCGGCAGGTTGCCGATCATGACGGAAACGCTCGTCATCACGATCGGGCGGAAACGAGTGAAACAGCTCTCGCGGATCGCATCGACCTTGTTCATGCCGCGCGTGCGCAGCGTGTTCGCGTAGTCGACGATCAGGATGCCGTTCTTCGTCGCGATGCCGACGAGCAAGATCGTGCCGATCAGAGAGAAGAGGTTGAGCGTCTTGTGCGTGAGCGCGAGCGCGCCGAGCGCGCCGACGGCGGCGACCGGCACGGAAAACAAGATGATGAACGGGTCGCGATAGCTATTGTAGAGCGCGACCATCAACAAGAAGACGAGCACGACGGAGAGGATCAGCCCCTGGCCGAGCCCCTGCAGGGTCTGGTTCATGAAGTCTTGCTGACCGAGAGGCGCCGGCTTGATCGTAACGGTCGACGGCAAGTGTAGCGAGGGCAACTCTCGTAAGAACGCCGACTGAACGTTCGATAGCGACGAGTCCGGCAAGAAGTTCGCGTCGAGGTGGATGACGGTCGAGCGATCCGTGCGCGTCACGAGCGGCGACGTCGGGGTGCTGCTGAACGTCGCAAAGTCGCCGAGATGCACGATGTTGCCCGTCGAGGACCGCACGGGGATGGCCTTGATGCTGTCGAGCTCGTGTTGGTCGTCGAGCGGATAGATGACTTGAACCTGTTCGAGTCCCTGCGGCGTCTCGAACTGCGTTGCGACATCGCCGCCGAACGCGGCGCCGGCGACTTCGGCAGCCGTGCCGAGCGACACGTCGAGTGCCTGCATCTTCGTGCGATCGAATTCGATCGACACCTCGGGCGCGAGCGACGTTCCCGTGCTGTTCACGCTCGTCGCACCCGGTGTCTTCTGCAAGAGTACGAGTGCTTTTTGCGCCCACGGCGTCGGGTCGCCGCCGGAAAGATCGGAGACGAGGAAATCGATCGGCTGTTTGTTACCGCCCGTCGTCCCCGTCGACGGAACGACGACGTTCGTCGAGCCGGGCGACACGCGGTTGGCGAGTTCGCGGAACTTCGTGACCCAGTCGTTGGTGGAAAGCGAGCGGCCGTCTTTGAGATAGATCGTGATCTGTCCGACGTTGCCTTGGATCACGTAGCCGCCGAACGAGGCGGAATAGCCGCCTGCGGTCGTCGCCTCGGCCGAAAGGTCCGATGACTTCAGCACCTCGCGTTCGAGCTTGTACAGTCCGTCGCGCACGTGCGTGACCGGCGTGCCGATCGGATACGTCGATTGGATGTAGATCTGACCGCGGTCCGTCGACGGCACGAATTCCTCGCCGACGATGCCGAGGGGCACGAGGGCCATCGCGCCGACGAACGAGATGAAGCAGAACGCCGCGACGAGCCAGCCGTACTTCAGTCCCCATTCGAGCGCCTTGAAGCGATACCAATCGCGTAACGCATCGAAGCCCTTCGTAAACCAGTCGATGAAGAACGGCGGCTTCCAATGCGATTTGAGCGCCCATAGCCCGGCGAGCGTCGGCGTGACCGTGAACGAAACGAAGAGCGACGTCAAGGTCGAGATGACGACGACGATCGCGAATTCCGAGAGCTGACGGCCGACCTGGCCCTGAATGAACGCAATCGGGAAGAACACGACGACGTCGACTAGGGTAATGACGACAGCCGCGGCGCCGATCTCTTCTCGTCCGCTGACGGCCGCCTCTTCGGGCTTCTGCTTGAGTTCGGTGAAGTGACGCTCGATGTTTTCGAGCACGACCGTCGAGTCGTCGACGAGGATGCCGATCACGAGCGACATGCCCAGCAGCGAATCGGTGTCGAGCGTGAGGCCCATCAGCTTCATCACCGTCATGGCGATGGCAAGCGACAGCGGAATTGAAACACACACGACGATGGCGCTGCGCCACGAGCGCAGG
>CAJCIN010000222.1 GCA_903970385.1 Rhodospirillales bacterium
ACCGGTCGAGATTTCCGGACGTCTGCCGGCCGACCTCGAGGGCGTCTATCTGCGCAACGGCACGAACGTCCCGTTCGATCGCAGTCACGTGCGCACGCACACGTTCAACGGCCCGGGCATGCTACACCAGATCGACATCCATCGCGGCGTCGCCACGTATTCGAACACGTACGTCCGGACGCCGCGCTTCGACGCCGGAGCGTGCGGGTTCGATCTCGAGCTACCGGCGCGCGTGCCGTTCGGAGTTCACGCATGCCGGCTGGGCGAAGAGAAGCTCGCCGCGATGTCCTGAGGTCGACGTCTCGCCTCGAAGTGCTCCGGCGAGTTCGGCGAGCTTCGTGACGGCGTCGATGCTGCGAGCCGTCCCGGCGGCGGCCACGCGGATCTTCAGTTTCGATCGCCCCATGCCGGCTCCGTACGCGACGTAGATCTCGCGCGTCCCGAGCCGGATGACTTCGCCATTTCATCCGCACACGTGCTCGAGCGTGTCCGGCGGCGGCGCCTCGTCGAGAAAGATCGCGACCGTCGAGTTGGCCGGTGACGTACGGAACGGATTCGAAGCGACGACCGTCGCTGATTCGTCCGCCGTGCGAACGATGACGCACCGGCTTCCCGGCATACGCGTTCAGGTGCTTCTCGAGCGCGGCGTTCACCTTCGCTTGCGCCTGTCGCGACGCGAACACGACGCTACGCTCGCAATCTACGTTCGAATCTTCTCGAACTTCTCGGCGACGCACATCGCCGTCAGTTCGGTCATCAGCAGCTTGCCGGTTCCGCCGACGTTAGATTTCGTTCGGCGTCGAGGCGTTCAGGGCTTCCAACGGAAAACGGTCGCAACGTCGTCGAGCGTGCCGACGCCGACGATCGTGCCGTTGCGCCCGATCGCATACGCCGCTTCGAATCGCCATCCAGCCGGATGCGGCAGATCGTCGAGGCGTTCGAGGTGCCCCCTGCGCGAGCGAAAAGCAAAATGTTTTCCGCCGCGGTCCTGGAGCATCCCGACGATCGTACCATCGTCCGCGACATCGTAGGCGACGCTTCGGATCGCACCTCGTTCGATCGGCGTTCGACGACCGGCGGCATCCCACGCAACGGCGTGCGGCACCGCGGAATCATAACGCCGAGCCGGATTTCCAAAGAAGTTGCCGGTCATCGAATCGAACCGGCCGGCGACGGACGTCGCGCCGACCGCAAGCCCGCGACTCGTTACGGCGTACGCCACACCGTCGCCGAGTTCGGTAAGTGAGGCCCGATGCCAGCGAACGGCGACGTTGCGCTGAATGATGACGTTGAGGTTCGTTGGGGCCAGCGCTCCGTTCAGATATCCTCGATACCCGCTGGCCCAGTCTCGACGAACAGCCAGAATCGTCGCACGTCCTCTGCCATGACAGCCGGCCGCATCGACGATGAAGGCGCGAGGTGCGGCGTCCGTTCGGTCGTTCATGACCGTAAACGAACCGATACCCGTCCGATCGAAGGTGACCGCAACTCTGCCGGTTTCATCGGCCGCGTTCGCATGCTGATCCAAGTTGCCGTCGGATCGGCACGTCGTGAGATCCCATCTGCGCGGGCGATTGCCGATCCAGCGCTGAGCTTCGAAAGAATCGCCGCCGTACGCTCCGCTGAAGCTCTCGAAGGCGTTCACGTACACGACTCCCGGAGCAGCGACAACTCCATCGACGGATCTCATAGCGGTCGTAGCGGACGAACCATGATCGGGCGACGTGAAGACCGGCAGTGACGTAAACGTGGAGCGGTTGCCGCTCGAGTCCCAACGGACCGCTAGCGCACGACCGGAACGATCGGCCGAACGTGCGAGCGCCGCAACGGTCTCGTCAGGCGCTATCGTCACGAGCCGCGTCTCGCCTTCCGGTGGCACCGTGAAGAACCTCGGTAAAGGTAGTGCGACGACGTCGGCTGCTCGTGCCGGCAAGACGGGGGAAAGGACGAGCGACGCGACCACAGCGCATTGACGTACCACTCGGCTATGGTAACGACGCGCACGGCGGCCGGCGTTGCGAGGAGAAATTACGATCATGCGACCTCCTAAGCATGTCAACGAACGCGCAGACATCAAGATTCGTGAACGATCAGCCTGCGTTCGAGCGCCTCCGCGATCACGCCGGCGTGGCACGGCAACGGAGCGCACCAGCAGAGTAACGTGACGTCGCCTTCGCGCGCCGCGGCGAGCAGACGTGCGAACTGTGCCGCGCCCGCAGCGGTCTCGAGCAACTGCGGAAACGCGACGCGGTAACGCGCGATCGCTTCCTCGCGACCGAACGTCGCGACGTCGAACGGGTTACCGAGCGCCGTCGGACGGGCGACCGAGAAGCCGCGATCGCGCCGCAAACGTCCGATGCGGATCATGCCGCGTTCCGCGCGCGCGAACGCGCGAACGCGAGTCTCGCCGCGTAGAGCGCCGCGCCGGCGAGCAACGCAGCGGCGGCGACGACGAACGCATCGCGGTAGCGTCCCGTCGCGAGCGATACGCGCACGGCAACCAGTGGCCCGAGAATCTGCCCGATGCCGTACGTCACGGTGAGAATTCCGATGGCGACTCCGGTCGCGCGAGGCCGCATGTCGCGACCGAGCGCGCTCGCGAGCGACGTGATGCCGACGAACGTGCTCCCGAGCGTCGCGGCGAGGAGTAGCGCGCCGACGACTCCCGGGATTGCAATCGTCGCGAGTAATCCGAGCGCCTGCACCGTCATCGCGACGAGGAACGCCGCATTCTTGCCGAGCTTCTTCCCAATCTCGGCCCACATGCCGGCGGCGGGAGCTGCGACGAGGCCGACAACGACCCACGCAAATCCGGAATACCGCGCGAGGCCCGGCGCCTGGTCGACCATCGTCACGAGAAACGTCGCCGGAATGATGTACGCAAAACCTTCGA
>CAJCIN010000223.1 GCA_903970385.1 Rhodospirillales bacterium
CGCGGCGCGGGCGGCGGCGGGTACGCGCGTCCGTCGGGCGGCGGCTCGTTCCACGGTTCGAGCGCCGGCGGCGGCGGTTCCCATGGCGGAGGCGCGCACCACTAGCACCACGAGACGAGCACGATGAGAGCCGCACCGGATGGTGCGGCTCTTTCCTTATCCGGAGCTCGTCATCCGGAGCTCGTCGCGCTATGCGCGCAGTTTGCTGCGATTGCGACTGTAGCCGAAGTAGACCGCGAGCCCGATGACGAGCCAGACGATATACGCGACGATCGTCTCCGGCGGCAGGCCCGTGACGATCAGCGCTACGGCGGCGACCGCGGACACGATCGGCACGACGGGGCTGAACGGGACACGAAAGCCGCGCTTGAGATCGGGAGAGCGCCTCCGCAAGACCACGACGCCGATCGAGACGAGCGCGAACGCCGCGAGCGTGCCGATGTTGACGAGGTTCGCGACGACGTCGAGCTTGCCGATCGCCGCGACCGCGGCAACGACGATGCCGATCAGCGCCGACGAAACGTACGGCGTGCGGAACGTCGGGTGAACGCGCGAGAAGATCGCCGGCAGCAGTCCGTCGCGCGACATCGCGAAGAACACGCGGCTCTGCCCGTAGAGCATCACGAGTAAGACCGTGGTGAGTCCCGCGATCGCGCCGACGGCGACGACGGCACCGGCCCAACCGAGGCCGATCCGGATGAGCGAGTACGAGACGGGCGACGGAACGTTGAGCTGCGTGTATTTCAAGATGCCGGTCAGGACGCCGGAGACGATGATGTAGAGCACGGTGCACACGGCGAGGCTCCCGATGATCCCGCGCGGGAGATCGCGCTCCGGATTCTTGACCTCTTCGGCCGACGTGGAGACCGCGTCGAAACCGATGTACGCAAAGAAGACGAGGCCCGCACCTCTGAGAATCCCCGAGACGCCGAACGGCGCGAACGGATGCCAGTTCGCCGGATCGACGTGCTGCACGCCGATGATGATGAAGAACGCGACGATCGCGAGCTTGACGGCGACGATGATCTTGTTGACGGTGTTGCTCTCCTGCGTCCCGCGGATCAAGAGCGCGGAGATGAGCAGGATGATGATCGCCGCCGGAAGGTTCAGGATGCCGCCTTCGAACGGGTTCGTCGTGAGCGCGTGCGGGATCGCGATGCCGAACGTCGCGTGCAGAAAGTCGCCGAAGTAGCCCGACCAGCCGATGGCGACGGTCGCCGCACCGAGCGCGTACTCGAGGATCAGACCCCAGCCGACGATCCAGGCGACGAACTCGCCGAGCGTGGCGTAGACGTACGTGTACGCGCTGCCCGACACCGGCACGGTCGACGCGAGCTCCGCATAACAGAGCGCCGCGAGCGCGCTCACGATGCCCGCGACCACGAACGACAGGACGATGGCCGGTCCGGCGCTCGTCGCCGCCGCGTGACCCGTCAGGACGAAGATGCCGGTGCCGACGATCGCGCCGATACCGAGGGCGGTGATGCCCCACACGCCGAGCGCGCGTTTGAGCTTCTGCTCGCCGTCGCCCGCGGCGAGCGAATCGGCGATGATTTGTTCGACCGGCTTGCGGCGCTCGAGTAATGCGTTCATGCGCGCGCCCTTCGCGGCCGGAGAACGCCGTCCATGGTTCGTAAGCAAACGATCATGGACGATGCGCTCGCGGGCGAGCCGGATGCGGAACTCGTAATGGCGTTCGGCCGCGCGTATCATCAGGCCGGGCTTCCCGTCGACGAGCTCGAGCAGACGATGCATCTCGCGGCCGCCGCGCTCGGCGTCGAGTTGCAAGTGAACGTGCTGCCGACGAGCATCACCGCCGCCATCGGGCCGGGCGACGCGCAACGCGTCGTGTTGTTGCGGCTCGAGCCGGGCACGGTCGATCTCTCGCGGCTCTCGCTGCTGAACGTCGTATTCCGCGCGATCGTCGAACGTCGCACGACGACGCGCGCCGCGCTCGCCGACGTCGAGCGCATCGCCGTCATGGTCAACGCGACGCCGGCACCGCTCTGGATCGCCGCGTACTGCGTGCTCTCCGTCGGCGCCGCGATCCTGATCGGCGGTCACGCGCGCGAGATCGCCGCGGCGGCCGTCATCGGCGTCGCCGTCGGCGCGCTCTCCGTGGCCGGTCGCTACCTGACCGCCGTCGATCGCCTCTTCGAAGTCCTCGCCGGCTTCACGGCGACGCTCGTCGTCACGGCGTTCTCGCGCTACGTCGGCCATCTCGCGGTCTACATTCCGATCGTCGCGGGCGTCGTGCAACTGCTGCCCGGGTTGCAGCTCACGGAAGCGCTGCAGGAGCTCGCTTCGCGCAACGTCGTCGCCGGAACCGCGCGGCTCGGCGGCGCCGTCATGACGTTGCTCTCGCTCGGCTGCGGCTTCGCGCTCGGCATCGCGGCCGTCGGTCCGGGCGCGCTGCACCTCGATCCGATTCGCTTCGCGCCGATCCCCGTGCCGGAGCTGGTGCTCGCCGTCGCGGCCATCGCGAGCGCGATCGCGATCCTGCTCAATGCGCGGCCGCCCGACTATCCGTGGGTCGCCTGTGCGTGCGTCGTCGCGGAGACCGCGTACCGCGCGTTTTCGGCGTCGCCCGCGTTCCAAGTCGCGACGTTCGGCGGCGCGCTCGCGGTCGGCGTCGCCGCGAAGCTCGCGTCGCGTTACGCACGCGTGCCGGAGACGATCCTCCTCGTCCCGGGATTGCTGATTCTCGTTCCGGGCGCGCTCAGCTACGAGAGCATCCTGTATCTGCTGCAGAGCGACGCCGCGAACGGCGGCGGCATCGCCGTCACCGCGATCGTCGCCGCCGTGGAGATCGTGTCGGGGCTGCTGCTCTCGACGTTGTTCTTCACGCCGGTACGCAGGCGCCCCGTCGCGCCGCGGCGGACTGACGCGCGATGATCCGCCGCAGCTTCGCAACGCTCGCCGTCGCCGTGTTCCTGTCTCCGGTTATCGCACGTGCCGACGATCCGGCCGCGATACCCGTCCCGTCGACGCCGGCGGGTGTGACGCATCACGCCGTCACCGTTGCGGGCACCGCGTTGCACTACACGGCGATCGCGGGCCGCACGACGATCGTCGACAAAGCGCAGAAGCCGGCCGCGAGCGTGTTCTCCGTCGCATACCTGCGCGACGGCGTCCCGCACGCGACGCGGCCGGTCACGTTTCTCTGGAACGGCGGCCCCGGTTCGTCGACGCTCTGGCTGCACATGGGCTCGTTCGGACCGCTGCGCGTGGAGACGAACGGAACGGACGCGATCGTCCCGCCCGGACGCCTCGTTCCGAACGACGGCACGCTGCTCGCAACGACGGACCTCGTGTTCGTCGACGCTCCCGGAACGGGATACAGCCGCCTCGTCGGAACGGCGAAGAAGGACGATTTCTACGGCGTCGATCAAGACGCGCGCGCGTTCGCGCAATTCATCGAAGCGTGGCTTTCCGCGCACGACCGGTGGGGTTCGCCGAAGTTCCTGATCGGCGAGTCGTACGGCACGACGCGCGCCGCGAACGTCGTCGACCGTCTCCAGGACGACGGCGTCGGGGTCAACGGGATCGTGCTCGTCAGCTCCGCGCTCGATCTGACGGGCCTCGACCCGGCACTGCCGGGCGACGACCGCTCGAACGTCGCGTTCCTCCCGACCGAAGCCGCGGTCGCGTGGTATCACCACGCGCTACCGAATCGTCCCGACCGGCTCGAACCGTTCCTCGCCGACGTGCGCGCCTTCGCGAGCGGCGCGTACGCGACGGCGCTCTTGCGCGGCGATGCGCTCGACGCCGCGACCCGCGCCGCGATCGTCGCGCGGCTGCACGCCGACACCGGACTCGATCCCGCGTACATCGATCGCGCGAACCTGCGCATCGACCCGACGCGCTTCGAGAAAGAACTCGAGCGTTCGCAGGGCCGGCTCGTCGGTCGCCTCGACGGCCGTTTCAACGGTTACGACGTCGATCGCAACGCCGATTCACCGTCGTACGATCCGACGCTCGACGCGAGCATCCAAGATGCGTTCGTGAGCGAATTCAACCGGTACGTGCGCGACGATCTGAACTTTCGTACGGACGAACGCTACCTCCCGACGAATTATGCCGACGTCGGCAACGCATGGAAGCTCGTACGCGATGCGGGCGACGTCGGTCTCGGCAACGTCGGTTTCCCGAACGTGCTGCCGGACCTCGCGCGGGCGCTCTCGCACAACCCCGCGTTGCGCGTGCTCTCCGCGAACGGGTACTTCGATCTCGCGACGCCGTTCTACGGCACGGAGATCGGCCTCGGCCATCTCGGTCTCGACCGCACCCTCGCCTCGCACGTCACGTTCGCCTACTATCCGTCCGGTCACATGATCTATCTCGAATCCGCGTCGCGTGCGAAGCTGCGCGGCGACATCGAGCGGTTCATCCGCGACTCGATGCGACCCGCGGGCTGATCTCGCCGGCGGCTTGAGGCGTCGCCGCGGCGGGTACGACGCACCCGTATGATTCAATCGACCGTTCCGGAGACGAGCGACGTACCGAAGCGCCGGCTCGGCCGCACGGAAGAGCAGGTGTCGGCGATCGGCATGGGCGGCTTCCACATCGGCCAGCCGAACCAAGCCGACGCGGAGATGATCGCGCTCATCCACGCCGCGGTCGACCGCGGCATCACGTTCCTCGACAACTCGTGGGACTACAACGCCGGGATGAGCGAATTGCGCATGGGGCGCGCGCTCAGTTACGGCGGCTATCGCGACAAGGTCTTTCTGATGACGAAGATCGACGGCCGCACGAAAGCCGCGGCGACCGAACAGATCGAGCAGTCTCTGAATCGGCTGTTGACGGATCGCATCGACCTCTTGCAATTCCACGAGAACATCCGGCCGGACGATGCGGACCGCATCTTCGCCGAGGGCGGTGCGTTCGAAGCGGCGATCGAGGCGAAACGCGCGGGCAAGATCCGTTACATCGGCTTCACGGGCCACAAGAATCCGGACTATCACCTGCACATGATCGACGTCGCCGCGAAGCACGATTTTACGTTCGACACGGTACAGATGCCGCTCAACGTGATGGACGCGCACTACGAGAGCTTCGAGAAGAAGGTGATCCCGGTCGCGCTGAAGCTCGACATGGGCATCCTCGCGATGAAGACGTTCGGCGACCATCACATCCTCGATACGAAGACGGTCGACCCGATCGACATGCTGCACTACGGCATGAATCTGCCGACGAGCGTCGTCATCACCGGTATCGACAAACCGGAAATCCTCGACCAGGCGCTGCGTGCGGCGTCGACGTTCGAGCCGCTCTCGGACGAGCGCGTCGCCGCGATGCTCGCGAAGACCGCGGACGCCGCGCGCGACGGCAAGACGGAACTCTACAAGACGTCGCATTTTTTCGACAGCACGGTGCAGAATCCGAACTGGCTCGGCTAGCGCGTGCGAGCAAGGGACCGGCGACCCGCGTCGCGGACAACGCTCGTCTTGGAGGATCGATGCGATGATGCGTTTCTGGTTCGCGCTCGCGGCGTTCGTGGTACTCACCGGCCCGGCGTCGGCCGGAACGATGATGAGCGGTACGGCGAGCGCGCTGCGGGAGTTACGGAAGCCGACGTGCGCCAAGGCCGACCCGCTCGTCTGGCTCAACGCCTCGGCGACGATCTACTTTCCCGAGACGTCGCGGTGGTACGGCAAGACGCGCGGCGGCACGTGGAGCTGCGAGAGCGACGCGGTGCGCGGCGGCGCGCAGCTCGCGAAGTCGAGCGTTCCGTCACCGGTAGCCTCGGACGCGGCCGGCGCGGCGTCTCCCGTCCCGGCATCGTCGCCGTAGCGTCGCCGCGGTGACCGTACGCGCGCAGTTTCCCGAGGAGCAGACCGCGAGCGGCGAGTTCGCGCGGCAGAAGGACGCGTTCACCGACTGGGTCACCGCGGACGGCCGTTCCGGCTACCCGGCGGAGGCGGGCCGGTACCATCTCTACGTGTCGCTCGCGTGTCCGTGGGCGCATCGCACGATCATCGTCCGCGCGTTGCAGAAACTCGAGCGTGCGATCGGGATGACCGTCGTCGATCCGTTTCGCGACGACGCGGGCTGGCGATTCGGCGAAGGTGACGGATTCTCGCGCGATCCGATCAACGGCTTCACGTATCTGAGCGAAGCGTACGCCGCGAGCGATCCCGCGTACCGCGGTCGGGTCACCGTGCCCGTGCTCTGGGATACCGTGACGAAACGCATCGTCAGCAACGACGACGACGACATCATGCGCATGTTCGAGACGGAGTTCGGCGCGTTCGCGAGCGGCGACGACGATCTCTATCCCGCGGCACTGCGTTCCGAGATCGACGCGTTGAACGCCGACGTCTTCGTCAAGGTGAACAACGGAGTGTATCGTGCCGGGTTCGCGACGACGCAACGGGCGTACGAACGCGCCGCGACCGGCGTGTTCGCGGCGCTCGACGTCCTCGACGCGCGGTTGCAGACAAGCCGGTATCTCTTCGGCAACACGCCGGTGGAGACGGACTGGCGGCTGTTCGTTACGCTCGTGCGCTTCGATCCCGTCTACGTCGGTCATTTCAAATGCAATCTGCGCCGGATCGCGGACTATCCGAATCTCGGCCCGTATCTGCGCGACCTCTACCAGCGTCCCGGCATCGCGGAGACGGTGAACTTCGCGCACATCAAACGGCACTATTACGCGACGCACCCCGAGATCAATCCGACGCGCATCGTCCCGATCGGTCCCGAGATGCGCCTGGACGAGCCGCACGATCGCGAACGTCTCGCGCGCTAGCGCGAAGCGAACGCGCATGGTATCGAGCCGGATCGGGAACGAACGACCCGTGAAAAACGTTGTAACGGATGCACGGCCGGCGTGGACGAACGGGCTCGTGCTCGTCTGCCGCGAGTGCGACGGCGACGCGAAACGGGTCCGTCGGCGATTCAAAGATGCTCTCGATGAAATCGGAGCGCGGAAGAGGGTCCGCGTCGTCGAGTGCGGATGTGTCGATCTGTGTCCGAAACGCGCGACGGCGATCGTGACGGCGGGAGCCGGCGGGACGCGCTGCGCGGTCGTTCGCGGAAAGACCGCGGACGCCGGGGATCTACGCCCGCTCGTAGCACGCTTCGACGACCGCCACTTGTGAGGAACATCATGAACAAATTCGGACTCGCGCTCGCGCTGACGTTTGCGCTCACCGCCGTGCCGGCGCTCGCCGGCGAATACGTCGCGCCCGGCTCGACCATCAACGCTACGCTGTCGACGCCCGACATCAATACGAAGAACGCACAGATCGGCGACGGCTTCACGCTCAACGTCACGTCCGCGAACGGAGGCGATCCGAATTTCGCGGGAGCCGTGATTCGCGGACACGTCGAAAACGTGCGCAGCGCGGGCCAGGGCCGCACGGCCATCCTGACGCTCGGCTTCGATTCGATCACGTACGCGAACGGTCACACGGCCCCGATCAGCGGCACCGTGACGTCGATGGCCGGCAAGAGCGACAACACGACGGCGCGGCAGGCGATCGGCGCGGGCGCGGGTGCTGCCGTCGGAAGTCAGACCGTCGGACGGATCATCGGCGGTTCCGCGGGTAGCGTCGTCGGACTCCTGGGCGGCGCCGCGGGCGGCCTCGCGTACGCGCGCAACAACAAAGCGAACTACAATCTCGCGACGGGCGCCGCGGTCGTCATCCAGACGAGTCGCTCGCTCAACGTGCCGCGCCGCCAAGCGGGACAGTAACCGCGCGGCGAAGGTCGCCCGCATGTACGTTCCGCCGCACTTTCGCGAGCACGATGCCGGCCGGGTGATGGACTTCGTGGAGGCGACGCGTCTCGCGACGCTCGTCTCCGCGGGGCCCGCCGGGCTGCGTGCGAGTCACGTGCCGATGCTGTTCGAACGCGCGGTGCAGCCGCGGCAGGGCGACGCCGCGGGCGTGCTCGTCTGCCACCTCGCCCGCGCGAACGATCAGTGGCGCGATCTCGCGGACGGCGCGGCCGTTCTCGCGATCTTCCTCGGGCCCGACGCGTACGTGAGTCCCACGCTCTACGAACGGCATGCCGGCGGACGGGTGGTGCCGACGTGGAACTACGTCGCCGTGCACGCGCACGGTACGGCCCGCATCGTCGAAGAGAAGGCCGCGCTGCACGCGCTCGTGAGCCGCCTGACGGACGCATTCGAGCGGGATCGGGACGACGCGTGGGCCGTCGACGAAGCGCCGGACGACTACGTCGACGGTCAGCTGCGCGGGATCGTCGGCATCGAGATCGTCGTCGAGCGTTTCGACGCCAAGTGGAAGATGAGCCAGAACCGGAGCGACGCCGATCGCGCGGGCGTCGTCGCGGGGCTGCGCGCGTCGGTGCTCGAGACGGAACGCCGGACGGCCGACATCATGGCCGCGCTGCCGCCGCGCGACCCGTGAAGGTCGCGGTCGTCGGCGCGGGCCCGGCCGGCGCGGTGGCGGCCTACGCGCTCGCGCGCGACGGCGCCGACGTGTCGCTGTTCGAACGGTCGTCGTGGCCGCGGGCGAAGGCCTGCGGCGACGGCCTGACGCCCGCGAGCGTCGCGCTCCTCGGCGAGATCGGCATCGCGCTTCCGCCGCGCGCGCGGTTCGCCCGCACCCTCGTGACGGGCCCGCGCGGCGCCGGCTTCCGGGCCGCGTGGCCGCGCGGCGTGCCCGACGGTACGACGTTCGAGCGCATCGCGTTCGACGCGCTGCTCGTGCGCGCGGCCGTCGCGGCCGGAGCGCACTTTTACGACGAGACGTCCGTCGATCGGATCGCGGGCGATACCGTGACCGTGACGGCCGCCGGTCGGGAGCGCACCGAACGATTCGACGCGATCGCGCTCGCCGAGGGCGGGACGGGAGCGCTCGCCGCGCGCGCCGGCCTGCCGCCGTTCGACCATCGCCTCGCCGCGTATCGCGGCTACGTCGAGACCGCGACCGATCTGCCGGACGAATATCAAGTACACTACGCTGGCGCGTTCGTACCGGGCTACGCGTGGATCTTTCCGGTGGGGCGCCGTCGCGCGAACGTCGGAGCGGTCTTGGCCGCGCGCGGCGACGTTCGCGCGGCGCTCGGCGCCTGGATGGCTTCGAGCGCCGACGCACGCGGGCCGCTCGGGGTCGATGCACGTCTCGAGGACGGGCGCGGCGGCGTGATCTGCATCGGCCGCTCGCGCCGCCACGCGGGTCGCACGTTCGCGATCGGCGATGCCGCCGGCATCGCCGATCCGCTCTCCGCGGAAGGCGTCTCGCAGGCGATGCGTAGCGCCGTGTTCTTCGCGCGTGCGCTCCGCGCGAACGGCGGCGACCCGGCGCGTGCGGGCATCGCGTACGAGCGCGACGTTCGCGCGTTCGATGCGAACAATCGCGAGGCGTTGCGCATGCGCGGTCTCTTCCGCTACCTCGCCGTGCCGATGACGTCGCTCGCCGCGCGGCGGCCGCGGCTCGCGCGGCACGTGATCGCGTCCGGCTATTTTCCGAAGCGCGACGCCCGCTGGTTCCTGCAAACGTTCACGGCGGCGCTGCGCTGACCGTGCGGGGGGAGCCCCGCTCCGCGCTTCGAAGCGCATCGCCCATGCATCGTTCCAGCTTTCTCACGTCGCTCGCTTTCGCGGTCGTCGCCGCGCCGCTCGCGCTTCGATCCGCCGGTATTGCCGCGACGTCGAAGATCGTCAAGCTCGCCGGCGGCGAGACGTATGTCGATCTCCGCGCGGGCAGCGGCCCCGCCGCCAAAGCCGGCGACAACGTTCGCGTGCACTACGTCGGCACGCTCGCGAACGGAACGAAGTTCGACAGCTCGCGCGATCGCGGCGTGCCGTTCGATTTCTCGCTCGGCAGCGGTCAGGTGATCCGCGGGTGGGACGAGGGCGTTGCCGGGATGCGGGTCGGTGAAGTGCGCAAGCTCGTCGTGCCGGCCGCCCTCGGCTACGGCGATCAGGGCGCGGGCGACAAGATCCCGCCGAACGCGACGCTCGTCTTCACGATCGAACTGCTCGCGATCAACCCGGCGTCGTAGTCGCGGCGACGGCGGTGTTCCGCCGTTCGAGATGGGCCGTATCGTTGAGGCGCACGACGAGCGGCCGGCCGTCCTCGATGCGCACGGTCGAGAGCGACGTGTTACCGGTCGGGAAGAAGAAGGCGCGACCGGTGCCGAGGATCGCCGCAAAATAGGCGTTGATGGTCCCCGCGTGCGAGACGAGCGCGACGTGCTCGTACGGGTGGCGTTCGGTGATGTCGGCGACCGCCGCGAGCACGCGCGCCCGCACGCCCTCGGTCGCCTCCGAACCGGGCACGCTCGCCCACGAACCTTCGCGCACCGCGATGGCGGCGAAGCCGGCGAGCCGCGTACGGACGGCTTCGGCTCGCGCCTCGACCGGGAGATGCGCGACCGATTCCGTTCCGAGATGAATCTCGCGAACGCGCTCCTCCGTTCGTACCGTCAGCCCGAACGCATCCGCGACCGCCGTCGCCGTTTCGTGCGCGCGCAACGTCGCGCTCGAATAGACCGCGACGAGCGGCGTCGTCGCGCGCAGCCGTTCCGCGAGCGCGGCGGCTTGACGGCGCCCTTTGGCGCTGAGCGGCAGAAAATCGTAGCCGTTCTCCGGATCGATCACGGCGTCCGGATCCGGTACCGCATCGCCGTGCCGGATCAGGTGGATCGTCGTCTTGCCGCGTGCCGTCACGGGTCCGCTCTTGGCCGCCGAAGAGGTCGGCGCCCGCCGCGAGCGTAGTTCCGTCGCATGACGAGCGAACGACGTACGTTTCGAGACATCGCCGAGATCGAGGCCGCGGTCGGCACGCATGTCGGCGACAGTCCCTGGGTCACCGTCACGCAGAAGATGATCGACGACTTCGCCGCCGTCACCCACGACGAGCAATGGATCCACGTCGACGTCGAACGCGCGAAGCGCGAATCGCCGTTCAAGACGCCGATCGCGCACGGCTTTCTCACGCTGAGCCTGCTCTCGCATCTCATGCAGTCGACCGTGCGTACCGAGAACGTCGCGCTGTCGGTGAACTACGGCTTCGAGAAGGTGCGTTTCGTGTCGCCCGTTCCGGTCGATTCCGAGGTTCGCGCCTCGGTCTCCGTCGGCGAGGTGAAACGGACGCCCGAGGGCGCGCAAGTCACCTGGAACGTCGAGATACAGGTGCGCGGGAGCGATCGCCCCGCCGTCGTCGCCGCCTGGCTCGGCCGCATCTATACGGCACGGCCCACGTAAGCCCGCTCACCGCGCGGCGCGACGTGCCGGTGCGATCATGCGGAGAACCGCGCCGCCCGCGCGCGCGTTAGAAAGAACAGTATGAGCTTCTCCCGCACGATCGTCCCGTTCGCTCTCTGCGCGCTCCTCGCCGTCGCCTTCGCGCCGTGGCGAGGGGCCGTTCCGGCCGTCGCCTCGCTTCCCGCGAGCGTAGGCAAGACCGAGACGGCGGTCCTCGCCGGCGGGTGTTTCTGGGGCATGGAATCGGTGTTCGAGCACGTCCGCGGCGTCACGAACGTCGTCTCCGGCTTCTCGGGCGGGTCCGCGAGCAGCGCGCACTACGAGGACGTCAGCACGGGGGACACCGGCCATGCCGAAGCCGTGCAGATCACGTACGATCCGGCGCGCGTTTCGTACGCCACGTTGCTCGACGTGTATTTTCGCGTCGCACACGACCCGACGGAGCTGAACTATCAGGGTCCGGATTCCGGTACGCAGTACCGCTCGGCGATCTTCTATGCGACGCCGGAGCAGCGCCGCGCGGCGCGCGCCGCCATCGCGAAACTCTCCGCCGAGAAGGCGTTCGCCGCGCCGATCGTGACGCAGGTCGTGCCGTTACGCGGCTTCTATCCCGCCGAGGCGTATCACCAGCATTTCGCGGCGCTGCACCCGCTCTATCCGTACATCGTCGTGAACGATGCGCCGAAGATCGGAGCGCTCCGCGCCCGTTTCCCGCGGCTGGCGCGCGGCTAGCCGTCGCTCAGGCGCTCTCGCGCCCGGCGCCTCCGTGCAGTTGCGCCTCGATCGCTTCGCGGCACACCGCGTGCCCGCACGCGCAGGAGACTTCCGCCACGTCGCGGCCGCCCGGCGAACTGCAGTAGTCCGAGCAGGTCGCCTCGTCGACGGAGACCTCGCACAGACACGACAAATTCTCGCAGCGTATCGTCGCTCTCTCAACCATGCCGCGACCGTTCCCCTCCGGAGGGACGGCCAAACGAGCCGCCGACGCGAAGGGTGCCCGCATGTCGCTCGCCGAGTACCCCGGTTTCGCATCGCTCTCCGCCGAAGTGCAGCGTCTGCTGCTGCGTGCGGAGGACGGCGACGAGGCGACCCGTGCCGAGCTGTTGCGCTCGGTGGCGGACGTGCTCAACGTCTTCATCGGCCTCGACCTGCTGCAGTACGTCTTCATGCCGAGCGCCGAGGACGACGGGTCGGAACCCGTCACGATCGATCTGATCGCGCCCGAGGCGTCGGAGGCCGCGGTGGCCTGGTTCAGCGTGGACGAAGCCGGCTACGACGAGTTCCGCGACGCGGTCACCCTCTTCGGAGACGTGGCGGACATCCTCAACCCCCCGATCGTCCTCGATATCGACGATGATGGGGAGGACGAAGCCGGTGCTTCCTAACCTGGGGGTTCATGCGCTATACTGGTAGCGATATGACGTCACGGAACAAGGTGTTCTCATAGCCCGCAGATCCTTCAACACCACGCGACCGCCGAAGACGACCGAAGAGCCGTCCAAAGAGGCGCCGCTCGAGCTCTTCGGCACGATCAAGCAGGTCTTCCCGAGCACGACGTTCGCCGTCGAGCTGGAAAACGGGCAGACGATCCTGGCCCACATCGCCGGACGGCTGCGGCGCCACCGGATCAAGATCTTGCCGGGCGACCGCGTCGATCTCGAGATGTCGCCGTACGATCTCACGAAGGGCCGCATCGTCTACCGTTACCGCGCCGGAGAAGCGCGCCGCTCGTAAGGCGCGCCCGGCGCCGTTACTCGACGGCCGCCGGATCGTTCGACGCATCGGCGATCTCCGTGATCGCAGAGGCGCCGTGCAGCATTTCCGAGACTTTCTCCGCGCCTTCGATGCCGTCGCTCACGATCACGTAATGGACGTGACCGTGACCGTGTGCGTCGTCGGCATGCAGCGTCCCCGCGATGACGCGGCCGTCGGCGAGCGTCACGCGAACGGCTTTGCCGTCGTAGGCCTGGACTTCTTGATCGGTCATGCGGTTCTCCCAAAGTTCATGTCGGCGCGTCGCCGTCGTGTTCGTGATACGTCTTCGAATCGAAATACCATGCGGGCAACGTGTCGGGAAACGAAATGTCGGTGAACGTGTAGTCGACGACTTGCCCGTCGCCCGAATAGCCGTCGCCGACGACGCCGTGAATCGCGGTCACGCACGGAATGTCGTCGATCGTCGTCAACGTCACCGTAAAGAGCACGGCGTATACGTCTTTCGACGGAAGGATGAAGAGTTTGTCGGTCGCGACGAGCTTGTGCAGTTCGAGCGTCGTCTTGTCGACCCACAATTCGCGCAACCGATTGCGATCGGGATCGCGCGTCGGTAAGAGTTTGACGTGCAGTTCCGTGCCTTCGACCGCGACCGACGTCACGTCGTAGTCGAATTCGCCGTACGCGGTGACGGTGCCGATCGTCGGAAGCTCCGTCCCCGCCGGTTCCGGAGTCGGCACGAACGTCACCGCATGCGGGTGAGCCGGCGCCGGTTCGAAGAGATCGGCGGTGGGCGGTCCGGGATCGCGATCTTCGTTGAACGCCGGGCGATCGAAGAGCAATTCGCCGCGATTGATCGAGCGGAAGATGCGACGCGTCAGCGCCGCGCGGTCGAGATTGCGAACCCAGTATTTGACCTTGTAGCTGCCGACGTAATCGGTGTAGCCCTGATCCGTGAGCTGGCGCCGCTCCAACGTGTAGATCTCGTAGGGCGGCGGCGGCCGGTGCGAGCGAAATTTCGCGCGGATCGCTCCGAGCAGTCGTTTCGGCGTCGGCAGCGGCGTCGCCGCGGGCGCGGCCACCGCGAGGGCGGCGGCGAACAGGAATGGGACCATCCCGACCGCTTCGCTCCGGCGGTGACGCGGCCCGTTTGCGGGAACGAACGCCAACGTGAACGTCCTCCGAGCGCTCGTTTTCGATTTCGACGGCACCATCGCCGAGACGGAGCGACACGGCCACCGCGTCGCGTACAATCTGGCATTCGAGGATCTGGGCCTCGACGATCGCTGGGACGAGGCGACGTACGGCGCGCTTCTCGGCGTCGCCGGCGGCCGCGAGCGGCTCGAGGCATATTTCGAGCGCACGCGCCCGGCCGACGGCGAGCGCGAGCGGGCCGATCTCGCCCGGCGCATGCACCTCGCCAAGCGGCGCCGGTTCGACGCGCTCGGCGCGACGCTCGTGCCGCGGCCCGGCGTCGAACGACTCGTCCGCGAAGCGCGCGCGAACGGCGTGCGCGTCGCGATCGCGACGACGGCGTCACCCGACGGCGTCAACGCATTCTTCGCGGGCAACGAAGCGCTGCG
This sequence comes from Rhodospirillales bacterium, assembly GCA_903970385.1. Classification (GTDB taxonomy): domain Bacteria; phylum Vulcanimicrobiota; class Vulcanimicrobiia; order Vulcanimicrobiales; family Vulcanimicrobiaceae; genus Palsa-1515. Next base: position 14,482 of record CAJCIN010000223.1, read on the forward strand.
CGATGCGTTCGAGGTCATCGTCGCAGGCGACGACGTCCCGCGCAAGAAGCCGGCGCCCGACGCGTTCCTGCTCGCGCTCGAGCGGCTCGCGTGCGCGGCGCACGATGCTCTCGCGATCGAAGATTCCGCGATCGGTCTGCAAGCGGCACGAGCCGCCGGCATCGCGACGCTCGTCACGCCGAGCGGCTATACGCTCAGCGAAGATTTCACGGGCGCGAGCGCCGTGCTCGATTCGCTCGGCGATCCCGAGGAGCCGGCGCGCGCGGCGAGCGGACCCGCGCCGCCGCGCGGCGTCGTCGATCTCGCGTACGCGCGCTCGCTCGTCGCGTGAACGAACTTACGCGGCGGCGTCGTCCGGTGGACTCGTCGCTTCGATCGCCGTGAACGTTTCGAGGATCCGATATGTGTGCGACGCGCCCGCGGGCACGACCCACGAATCGCCTTCCGCAAGCGCGACGATCGTCGCACCGAGATGCAGTTCCGCGCGGCCGTCGATGACGTAGCCGACGGTTTCGTACGTGCGCGTGCTCGCGGGCTTCGGCTCGCCGGGCGCCTCGTGATCCCACATGCGCAGCGCCGTGCGCTCCCCGCGAGCCAAGTTCAGTTGACCCGCGCTACCGCGCGGCGCCGTGCCGGCTTTGACGATGACATTCGTATCGATCATGCCCCACCCGTACCCGTTTGCGTCGCACGTCGATCGACGTCTTCGTGTTGAGTGTGCGTCGCCTCACGCGAAAGTTTCGTGATCGGCGAGCGCGTGAACGCGGTCTCGCTCTCGTGGCCGAACAGATGCTGCGTGCTGCCGCCCGCGTCGGGGAGAAGCCGGGTCCCGTTCGCGAGGAGAGCGACGACGAGTTTCGGCGCGATCCGATAGGCGGCCACCGCGAGGTGAGCCTGCCACGAGATGACCGCCTCCGCGTCGCGTCGTGCCGAGGCCGCGACGATCTGACGCGCCGCCTTTTCGACCGAGATCGACGTGAACGGGAGCGCGTCCATCGGTGCGAACATCGCGTATTCTTTTTTCGGTTGGCCCGCGAAGGTCGCTTGCGGCGGGCTGCCCGTGCGCATCAAGCCGGGGACGATCGTCGTGACCGCGATGCCGTAGCGTGCGAGCTCTGCGTGTAAGCCTTCCGAGTACCCGAGCATCGCGAATTTGCTCGCCGAATACGGCAGCAGGTGCGGCACCGGAATGCGTCCGCCGAGCGACGCGATGTTCGTGATGCGCCCGGCGCCGCGCTCCTGCATCGACGGTCGCACCGCTTCGACGAGCCGCACGGCTCCGAGATAGTTCGTCTCGATCGCGTCGCGGTAGTCGTCGATCGAGAGCGCGTCGACGGGCCCGACTTCGATGACGCCCGCGACGTTGAAGAGCGCGTCGATCGGACCGAGCTCCGCCGTGACGCGTGCGACCGCGGCCGTGACGCTCGCGCCGTCGCGCACGTCGCAGACGGCCGTCGCGACGGTCGTGCCGGCCGCCGACAACTCGGCGCGCGCGACGTCGAGTTCGGCGCTCGAACGCGCGATCAAGGCGACGCGCGCGCCGCGGCCGGCGAGTTCGCGCGCGATTTGGAGACCGAGCCCGCGAGCGCCGCCGCTGATCAGCACGGCCCGGTCGCGAAATGCGTTTCTGCGCGGGCGCAGCGCGATCGCGCGTGCGGCGACCGCGCCGAGCGCGGCGACGGTCAGGGCGGCGGCCGTTCGTTTCACCCCGTTTCGATACCCAATTCGAGCGGCCGCACGTGGGGAAACGCGCTTCGCTCGGCGCGTGCCCAATAACGCGAGAAGCGGCGCAGGTCGACCGAACGGTCCAGGCGCGCGAACGGCTCCGGCGGCACGAGCACCACGTCGAACGAGCGGGCGAGTCCCGCCGCGACGTCCCGCAGACGCGGATCCACGGGCGTCACGGCGACGATCGTCGTGGCGCCGCGCGCGCGTGCGAAGCGGCCGACCTCTTCGATCGCGTCGCCCGCGACGATCGCCGCGAGATCGAGTTCGTCGAGCGCTTCGCGGACGAACGCCGTGCGCGCGTCGGACCACGGGTCGCGCGCGCGCGCCTCGTCGTCCCAGACGAAGACGGCATCGCCTCGCGCGAGCGTGCGTGCCGGATCGTCGCGGGACAGCGATTCCTCGTGTTGCCAGACGATCGCGCCGTCCGTGACGTCCGGTGCCGGCGGCGCGGCGTCGGCCGGCACGCGGAGATCCGGCGTCACGACCGTCTCGACCGCGCGCTGACCGTTCGGAAACAGCCGAGCCGCGAGCGCGTCGTACGGCGCCTCGAACGGGCAGCCGGCGCGCGCGAGCGGACACGTCGCGCAATACGTTCCGCGCGTGTAACGTTCGAGATTCGCGCGGTTGAAAAAATACGGCTTGTGCGAGAACGTGCTCGCCACCCACTGCCACGAGAGGTTGTTGCTCGCCGGATCGCCGTCGAGCAGATGGCGCAGATAAAAGCTCGCGCCGGCTTGCCAGCGCGTGCGCCGGTGGTGCACGACATAACTCGCGAACCACATCCGCGCGTGATTGTGCACGTAGCCCGTATCGACGAGATCGCGGACGAACCCGTCGATGCAGGCCGCACCGGTCGCACCAGCGGCGACGTCGTCCGGCACGTTCTCGGCGTACGCGGTCGCGGGCTCGCCGGTCTTGTACGCTTCCAGATCGTTCCAGACCGTATCACCGAGCGCCGCACGAACGCGCACGTAGTAATCTCGCCACGCGAGCTCGCGCACGAACGTGTCGACCTCGGGACGGCTACGGACGCGCAGCGCGGCATCGCGCACCTCCGCGAGCGAGAGCATGCCGTGGCGCAGATACGGCGAGAGCCGCGACACGGCACCGTCGAGGAAGTTCCGCGACCGGGCGTACGCGCCCGGACGGATGCGCGCGAGCGCCGCGAGCCCCGCGACGCGGCCGCCGCGACCGAAGGGTGCGATCGCTATCGCGAGCGCTCCGCGCCCTGCACGGTTTCGTACAGGAACCACGTGCGGCGTTCGGTCTCGTCGATGAAGTTCTCGAGCAGGCTCGCCGTCGCGACGTCCTCGTGTTCGTCGCACACGCGGTGCGCGGCGCGCTGACGGGCCGCGAAGGCCTTGTTCTCTTCCATGAGATCGCCGAGCATGTCGAGCGGCGTGACGAACTCGCGATCGTCGTCGCGAACGCGCTGTAGCCGCGAGATCTCGCCGATCGAGTGGACGGTCGTCGCGCCGAGCTTACGCACGCGCTCCGCGAGCACGTCGGTCATCGCGAAGATCGCGTCGGCATGTTCGTCGAGGAGCAGATGATAGTCGCGGTAGTGGCTGCCCGACATGTGCCAGTGATAATTCTTCGTCTTGAGGTAGAGCGCAAATGCGTCGGCGACGAGGGGATTGATCGCGTCCGCGATCGCTTCCGCCGCTTCCGGAGCGAGATCCGACGGCGTCGCGAGTGCGGGGTGGATACGAGTTCTGAGTTGCATACGCTCGTAAGACGCGCGCGCAACGAAAGCGGTTGCCGGGAGGTCGCGAGTAAGCGGCCATACGCCGAAATACTTGCATAACTCGGCGGGTTTCGGGCATAAGAACCCTATGAGTACGACGAACGATCTCAACACGAACGACGAACGCCACACCGTGGCGACGTACCTGAGCGACATGCTCGCTCTGGAACAGCACATCAGCGCTCCGATCGATTCGCAACTCGGGTCGGAAGACCATCAAGAGTACGCGGAAGCGACGCGGATCATCCAACGCATAAAGAGCGTGACCACGAGCCACATTACGGCGCTCGAGGCGCAGCTCAAAGCGGCCGGCGGTTCGAGCGCGCACGGCGTCAAGTCCGCTTGGGCGCAGTTGCTCGGCGGCGGTGCCGCGGCGCTCAACAACGTGCGCAAGACGAAAGTCTCCAAGAGTTTGCGCGACGACTACACCGCGCTGGCGCTCGCGAGCGTCAGCTACACGATGCTGCATGCGACGGCGGCGGGACTCGGCGACGGGTCGACCGCGGCGCTCGCGAAGCGTCATCTCGACGACATCACGCCGATCATCGTCGACATCAGCAAGACGATTCCGGCGGTCGTTCTCCAAGAACTCTCCGACGACGGTGAGAACGTCACGATCACGGCGGCCCAGCTCACGCAACAGGCGAGCGACGATGCCTGGAGCGGCCAGAACGTTTCGAGCGGCTCCGTCCGCTAGACGGCCCTCCTTCGAAACCGGACTGCGGCGCGGGCTCGCGATGACATCATCGCGAAGCCCGTTTTCGCATGGAGTGGATACGGTTCGACGGGCTCGAGCGCGCGTACGGCGCGCGGACGATTTTCGAGGGCGTTTCGGGCGTCGTGCGGGACGGCGCGAAGATCGGTCTCGTCGGCCCGAACGGCGCGGGAAAGTCGTCGCTCGTCCGCATCCTCGCGGATCTCGAACGGCCGGACGGCGGCACGATCGCCCGCGCGAAGGACGGCAGGCTCGGCTATCTGAGCCAGGCCGTCAGCGGCGACACCGCGGCGACGTTGCGCGAGATCCTCGAGCGCGCGTTCGCGCAGATGCGGGGTGAGGAAGCACGCGTTCGCGATCTCGAGGAGCGGCTTACGGCCGCATCCGAAGCGGACGACGCGCGGGCGGTGGAACGGCTGTTGCAAGAATACGGCGACGCGCGCGAAGCGTTCGACCGTCACGGCGGCGAGGGTCTCGAGCGGCGGATGCGCTCGATGCTCGCGAGCTTCGGTTTCGTCGACGGCGATCTCGATCGGCCGGCGAGTGCGTTCTCCGGCGGCCAGCGCACGCGCGCGGCGCTCGCGCGCATGTTGCTCGAGGAGCCCGACTACCTGATCCTCGACGAGCCGACGAATCATCTCGACATCGAGACGGTGCGGTGGCTCGAGGAGTTCTTGCGTGACGACCCGCGCGCCGCGCTCGTCGTGTCGCACGATCGCTATTTTCTCGATCGCGTCGCGAACGAAGTGTGGGAACTCGACGGCGGCGAGCTCACGCATTACGACGAGATGCCGCAGGGGCGCGCGTATTCCGCGTACGTCGCCGAGAAGGCGCTCCGCCGCGAGCTCGCGCAGCGCGACTACGAGCGTTTCGTCGACGAGGAGAAGCGGCGCAAGGCCGTCGTCGCGGAATTGCGCACGCACGGGTCGCACAACTACTCGCACGTGCGCAGCCGCGAGAAGCAGCTCGCGAAGATGGAGCGCGTCGAAGCGCCGAAGACGTCGCAGCAGACGATCTCCGTCAAGCTCGCCGCCGCGCGCCGCGCGACGACCGGCCTCGCGCTGAGAGCGGTGGACCTCGCGGCGGCCTACGATACGACGCTCTTCGAACACCTCACGTTTTCCGTCACGCGCGGCGAACGTATCGCGGTCGTCGGCCCGAACGGCGCCGGCAAGTCGACGCTGCTCGCGATTCTCTCCGGCCGGCGTTCGCCCGATCGCGGCGCGGTGACCGTCCAGGACGGCATCCGCACCGCATATTTCTCGCAGGACGCCGCAGACGAGTTGCCCGCCGGCATGAGCGCGGTCGACGCCGTGCTCCTCGGAGCGACGATCCTGCCGGAAGAAGGCCGCGCGCTCCTCGGACGTCTCGGGCTCGGCGGCGACGCGGGCGATAAACCGGTCGAGGCGTTCTCGGGCGGCGAACGGCGTCGCATCATGCTCGCCCGGCTGATGGCGCGTTCCGCGGACTGCCTGTTTCTCGACGAGCCGACGAACGATCTCGACATCCCGAGCCGCGAGGGCCTCGAAGACGTTCTCGCCTCGTACGGCGGCGCGATGGTCGTCGTCTCGCACGATCGCTATCTGTTGCAGCGGCTCGCTGAAAAAGTGTTGTGGATTTGCGGCGGCGCCGCCACGCTCGTCGACGGCGGATACGAGCGCTTCGAAGAGCTGCAACGGCCGCCCGTTTCCGAGCCGCCGCCGAAGCAGAAGCCGAAACCGGCCCAGGCCGCCGAACCCGCGCCGCGACGCGACGAACGGGCGAAACGCGGCAGCGAACGCGATCTCGCCGCGGCCGAGCGCGAGGTCGCGCGGCTCGACGAGGAGCGGGTGCTGCTCGAGCGCGAGTTCGCCGACCCGGGGCTCTACGACGACCGCGAGCGCGTCGCGACGCTCGAGGCGCGGCTCGCCGACAACGGCCGCGCGTCCGAAGCGGCGTTCGAACGCTGGGAGCGCCTCAGCACAGTCGCCGCAGCCGTGCCGTAACGGCGGCCTTCGTGGGTACATCGACCCCATGACCAGCGTCGGAGACTTCCTGATCGAGCGGTTGCGTGCGTGGGGCGTCCGGCGCATCTTCGGCTATCCCGGCGACGGCATCAACGGCATCATCGCGGCGATCGCACGCGCGGGCGACGGGGTCGATTTCATCCAGGTGCGTCACGAAGAGATGGCCGCGTTCATGGCGACCGCGCACGCCAAATTCACGGGCGACGTCGGCGTCGCGCTCGCGACGAGCGGGCCCGGAGCGATCCATCTCCTGAACGGGCTCTACGACGCGAAGGCCGATCACGTGCCGGTCGTGGCGATCGTCGGTCAGTCCGCGACGTCCTCGATCGGCGGTGAGTACCAACAGGAAGTCGACCTGGCGTCGCTCTTCAAGGACGTTGCGTCCGCCTATCTCGTGACCGTCACCAATCCCGCACAGATGCGTCACGCCGTCGATCGCGCTGTGCGGATCGCGCTCGCGGAGCGTACCGTCACGGCGATCGTCGTTCCGAAGGACGTGCAAGAAGAGAAGGCGGTTCCGAATCCGCCACACGTGCACGGTGCGATCCAATCGGGCCTCGGCTACGCGGCGCCGCGAACGATCCCATTCGACGACGATCTCCGCGCCGCGGCGGATATCTTGAACGCCGGCAAGCGCGTCGCTCTACTCGTCGGCGCTGGTGCGATCGGCGCGGAAGACGCCGTGGTCGCCGTCGCCGACCGCCTCGGCGCCGGCTGCGCGAAGGCGCTGCTCGGAAAGTCGGCCGTGTCGGACGATCATCCGTGGGTCACCGGAACGCTCGGCCTCCTCGGCACCCGCGCGTCGAGCGACATGATCTCGGACTGCGACACGCTGCTCATGGTCGGCACGAACTTCCCGTACAGCGAATTTCTGCCGAAGCAAGGCTCGGTGAAAGCGGTGCAGATCGACATCGACGCGCGCCGGCTCGGTTTGCGTTTTCCCGTCGATCTCAACCTCGTCGGCGATAGCGGCGAGACGCTGCGCGCGCTGTTGCCGCTTCTCGAACGAAAGCCCGACAGCGGTTGGCGCGAGCGCATCGCACGCTCGCGTGCCGACGAAGCGCGCGTGACCGGAACGCGCGCGGAGATCGCGCCGACCGCCGGCACGGTCAATCCCGAATATGCGATGATGGTGCTCGACGCGCGGCTGCCCGATCGCGCGATCGTCACGTGCGATGCGGGCACCACGACGAATTTCGCCGCTCGCCACCTGCACATGCGCGCCGGGATGAAATTCTCGCTCTCGGGCGGTCTCGCCACGATGGGGTCCGCCGTGCCGTATGCGATCGCCGCGAAGTTCGCGTTTCCCGACCGGCCCGTTCTCGCGCTCACCGGCGACGGCGCGATGCAAATGAACGGCATGGCCGAGCTCGTGACGATCGCACGGTATTGGAAGCGCTGGGCGGACCCGCGCCTCATCGTCATGGTGAGCAACAACCGCGATCTCAATCAGGTCACGTGGGAGTTGCGCATCGAAACGGGCGCGCCGGATTTTCCGGGCGCGCAACATCTGCCCGACGTGCCGTATGCCGCGTTCGCGGAACTCCTCGGCTTTCGCGGTATCCGCGTCGAGCGCGCCGACGATCTGCCGGCTGCGTGGGATCGAGCGCTCGCGTCCGATCGCCCCGTCGTCCTCGACGTGCTGACCGATCCGAATCACGCGATGTTGCCGCCGCACATCTCGCTCGAGCAGGCGAAGCAATTCACGAGCGCGTTCGCGCACGGCGATCCCGAAACGGTGCCCGCGCTCGCGCAATCCATCAAGAGCGTTCTCGCATCCGTGCTGCCGAAGCCGGCGGGCGACGAACCGGGTCGCTGATCGGATGGACGTCGCGGGCGAGTTCGTCACCGTGGCCGCGAACGGTCTCGAGTTCGAGGTGCTCGCGGCCGGCAGCGGCGACCGTCTCGCGCTGTGCCTGCACGGTTTTCCCGAGCATGCCATCTCGTGGCGGCACCAGATCCCGCTGCTCGTCCGTCTCGGTTACCGCGTCTGGGCGCCGAATCAGCGCGGATACGGAAACACGTCGCGACCGCGAGCGGTCGAGGCCTACGATCCGAAGCATCTCGTCGCCGATGTGGCGGCGCTGATCGACGCATCGGGCGCGACGTCCGTCACGTTGATCGGCCACGACTGGGGTGCCGCGATCGCGTGGCTCTTCGCGATCAAGCGCGTGCGGCCGCTCGAGAAACTCGTGATCCTCAACGTCCCGCATCCCGGGCCGTTTTCGCGCGCGCTGCGTCACTCCGCGCGGCAGCGTTTGCGGTCGTGGTACATGGCCTTCTTCCAACTGCCCGCATTACCCGAGTACCTCCTCGGACTCGGTGGCGCGCGCGCGATCGGCGCGGCGTTCTCGCGTTCGGCGTGCGATCCGTCGCGATTTCCGAAGGAGCTCCTCGACTTCTATCGCGCGCGCGCGAGCGAACCCGGAGCGCTCGGCGCCATGCTCGCGTGGTACCGCGCGGCGGCGCGCGGCGGCATGGCCGCGCAGTTGTCCGGCGGCATCGCGACGATCGACGTTCCGACGTTGCTGCTCTGGGGTGAAGAAGACGTCGCGCTCGGAAAAGAAACGACCTACGGCACGGACCGGTACGTCTCGGATCTTCAGGTACAGTACCTTCCGGGCGCGAGTCACTGGGTACAGCAGGACGCGCCCGATCGCGTCAACGAGCGGCTCGCCGCGTTTCTCGGCGACGGAGCGCGAGAGGTCGTGCCGACTTCCTAACGAACGCGGCGCGGCGATGCAACCAGCCGACATTCAACTCGAAACCGACGGCGACGTCCGGATCGTCGTCACCGCGGGCGAACTCGACCTCAGCGTCGCGGAACTGCTCGCGGAACGCATCGAGACGGCCGCGAGCGGACCCGTCGTCGTCTCGCTCGCCGCATGCACGTACGCGGACAGCACGATCCTGACCGTGCTCATCAAAGCGACGAAGGCGCACCCCGCGCTCGCCGTCCTGTTGCCCGCGACGCACCGGCTGCGGCGCATTTTCGAAATTGCGAACGTCGACGCGATCCTGAGCGTCGCGGCGACGCACGACGAGGCGCTCGCGCTCGCGCGGCGCGGGAGCAAGTAACGATGGCGATACGTTTCGACGATCGCGTCGCGATCGTGACCGGTGCGGGCGGCGGCCTCGGGCGCGCGTACGCCCTCGAACTCGCGCGGCGGGGCGCGAAGGTCGTCGTCAACGACTTCGGCGGCTCGGTTCGCGGTGAGGACGGTTCGAGCGAAGCGGCAAATCGCGTCGTCAACGAGATCACGGCGGCCGGCGGCCACGCGCAGGCGAACGGCGATTCCGTGAGCGACGCAGACGGCGTCGCACGCCTCGTCGCGGAGACGATGGATCGCTTCGGTCGCGTCGACGTCCTCGTGAACAACGCCGGCATCTTGCGCGACAAGACGTTCGCGAAGATGACGATGGAAGACGTCCGCGCGGTGCTCGACGTGCATCTGCTCGGTTCGTTTCTGACGACGAAGGCCGTGTGGCCGATCATGCAGGAGCGCGGTTACGGGCGCATCGTCATGACGTCGTCCGGCAGCGGTCTCTTCGGGAACTTCGGTCAGGCGAACTATGCGGCGGCGAAGCTCGGCGTCGTCGGGTTGATGAATACGCTCGAACTCGAGGGCGCGAAGTTCGACATCCGCTGCAACACGATCGCACCGGCGGCCGGCACGCGGATGACGGACGGACTGATGCCGCCGGAAATGTTCGAGGCGTTCGATCCGAAGTACGTCGTGCCGGGCGTGATCTTCCTCGCGTCGGAGGGCGCGCCGACGGGCGTCGTGCTCTGCGCCGCCGCGGGCGTCTTCGCCACGGCCCGCATCGTCCAAACGGGCGGCGTCGCACTCGATACCGCGACGCTGGATGCGGACGCCGTCGCCGCGCACTGGCCCGCGATCACCGAAGAAACGCAGTCGATCGACTACGACAGCGTCGGCCGCCAGTCACTCTACTTCTACGAGAAAGCGACGTCGCGCTGACGGCGCGCGTTCACGCGTATAGGACGCGCGTCGCGCCCACGCGTTTCGTCGCGGTCAACTCGCCCGAGTAAGGAGCGGTGAAGACGCCGGAGGTCGGCGCGACGTCCGTGTAATCCCGTCCGACCGCGATCACGACGTACCGCATGTCGACGCGGTTCCCGTGCGTCGGATCATAGGCGACGACGAGGCAGCCTTCGGGCGCGGGCAGCAGCATCTCGACCCACGCGTGCGTGCCGCCTTCGCCGATGAGGTGACCCGACACGTAGCGGCCGGCGAGGCCGCAGCGGCGCGCGATCGCGAGCATCACGTGCGCGAAATCTTGGCAGACGCCCGACCGTTGCGCGAACGCGGCCGCGGCCGTCGTCTCGACGTCCGTCGAACCCGCGACGTAGCGCATCTGCTCGTGCACGTACGCGTTGATTCGATCCGCGAGCGTCTCGGGCGCGAGAGATTCCGCGCGTAACGCCTTCGCGACGTCGCGCAACGGCTCGCTCGCCGCGGTCAGCGCCGTAGGCGTCAGGTGGTGCGGCTCGTCGAGCAACGACGCCTCCGCGACGTGCGGGCCGCGCGTGCGTGTGACGATCGAGCGATGTGCGAACTCGATCGCGCGCTCGATGCGGCGAGCGAAGACGGTCGCGACGGGGTTACCGAAGGCGTCGTGCGCGTCGTGCAGCGTCGCGCTCTCCGACACGTCGAGGCGCGAGGCCACGCGGCGTTGATCGCCGTGCCGTTCGCGCGGTACGACCATCAGGCGATGCTGCAGGTCGGCGATCGGCCCGGGATAGTCGTAGCGAAACCGCTGTTGCACGACGTAGGTCGCTTCGACGACGTCGTCCCAGCGGACGGCGTCGTCGGCCATCGGTTCGGCGACGTCAGGCGAAGGCGCGAACACGTTCGTCCGTCTGGTCGGCATACACGACCATCTCGTCGAGTGTCGTCGCGCCGTACGTCGTCAACATCGCGACGTCGAGCGCGTCGCGGCCGCGCGCGATCGTCACCCGCGCGCGCCTGCGCACGTTGTTCCGCGCGTCGAAGATCCACCAGCGTCCCGAGAGATAGACCTCGAACCACGCGCAGAAATCCATCGGCGCGTACGGGGGCGGAACGTCGATGTCCGGCATGTAGCCGAACGAGTAGCGCGCCGGGATGTTGAGCGCGCGGCAGAAAGAGATCGCGAGATGCGCGTAGTCGCGGCAGACGCCGTTCCCGCTTTCGTAGACGTCGAGCGCGGTCGTGCTCGGCGTGCTCGTGCCGTAGCCGAACGTGACGTGATCGTGCACGAAGTCGCAGATCGCCTGGACGCGATTCCATCCCGGCGCGAGACCGCCGAAGCGTTCCATCGCTTGCGGGAACAGCATGTCGGAGAGGCAGTAGCGGCTCGGTAACGTGTAGACGAGGGCTTCGTCGGGAAGTTCGGCGATCGGATGCTCGATCGCGCTCGGATCGTAGGGGTCGAGATCGCCGTCCGCTTCGACGAGCGCGACGTAGCGCAGCGAAAAACTTCCGGCCGGCAGCGTCATGCGCCGGCACACGTTCCCGTAGATATCGGGGTATTCGTGATAGGGCACGCCCGGATCGCTGTCCCACCGTTCCGCGAGCGTCATGTGGGCGCCGCGCGTCTCGGGACGGATCATGAAAACCGCGGGCGTCTCACGCGGCGACGTGACCGTGAAGTCGGCGCCGACCTTTACGCGCATGGGTGTCATCGCGTCATCGTATGCACCGCTCGGGACCGCAGGCCTTTTACCGATTGTCGAGAGAAACCGATGACATGATGGATTCCGGCCCGTCCGAGCGCGTGACCATTGCGGGAAGCGAGCGGAGCCGGCCGCAGGCGGCGGTGCCGCAGACGGCGATCCGTCCGCAGACGCACGAGCCGGACGCGCGCGTCGAAGTCACGATCCTCGTGCGTCGCCGCGCACCGCTCGCGGCAACCGGCGCTCGCCAAACGCGCGCGGGCTTCGCGCGAGCGTACGGCGCGGATCCCGTCGACGTCGCGGCGATCGAGCGGTTCGCACTCGAATCGGGTTTGGTCGTGCTCGAAGCGAACTACGCGCGGCGGAGCGTCGTCGTCGACGGACCGGCCGCCGCGATCGCCGCCGCCTTCGGTGCGACGATGACGACGTACGACGAGGCGGGCGTGACGTTTCGCGCGCGTACGGGTTCGCTCAGCGTCCCGGCCGCGCTCGGCGACATCGTCGAAGGCGTCTTCGGCATCGACGAACGCCCGCAGGCGCGCGCGCAATTCCGTCCCGCGGCGGCGACGTCGACGTCGTACTCGCCCGTGCAGGTCGCGGACGCGTACGGATTT
>CAJCIN010000224.1 GCA_903970385.1 Rhodospirillales bacterium
CGAGCCCGAGCGCGCTTCCGGTTCCGCGCCCGTTCGCGACGGGCCGCCGCACCGTTCCGGATTCCATGAACGATCCGCGCGTGCTGGACATGATCGCGCACCCGATCCCGGAGCTCGTGCTCTTCGATTGGCTGAAGGGCACGTGGCGCTCGCACACGATCGTGAACCTCCCAGCCGGCGCCGCACGCGATCTCGGCACCAACACGTACGTGTTCGCGTACGTTCTGAAGAATCGCTGGATCTTCGGCGCGACGGGACGCGCGGACGACGAGTTCTACATCACCTACGATCCGTTCGCGCGCCGCTACGCCCTCCTACGCATCGAAGGCGATCCGTCGTACGGGATGTGGGTATCGTACGAAGGATGGCATGGAAACCGGATCGTGTTCGCAAGTAACGTCTCGTCGAAGATCGGCCGGCCGTACGTCCGGCGCATCACGTTCGACCGGAAGGACGTGCGCACGTTCGACATCCTCACCGAGGAACAAACGGACGATGGTTCGTGGATCACGGATGACGCGATCGAGTTGACGAAGCAGCCGTCGTGATCTCGACCGGCACGCTCTCGCTCGCATATTCGCCTTGCCCGAACGACACGTACATCTTTGCGGCGTGGACGCGCGGCATGCTCGTCGGCGCTCCGCCGGTCGACGTGGTGCTCGACGACGTCGAAGCGCTCAACGAAGCTGCGCGCGTGGGCCGCTTCGAGCTCACGAAAGTCAGCTACGGCGCGATCCCGTATCTGCTCGATCGTTACCGCATCCTCCGCGCGGGCGGTGCGCTCGGACGCGGTTGCGGACCGCTCGTCATCGCGAAACCCGACGCGAGCGGAGCGGTGCCGGCGCTCTCCGACTTCAAGCCGCACGCCCGCATCGCGATTCCGGGGGTGATGACGACCGCGTACTTGCTCATGCGTCTCGCGTTGCAGCGTCCCTTCGATGCCGTGCCGATGCGCTTCGATCGCATCGTCGACGCCGTCGCGAGCGGAGAGGTCGATGCGGGACTGATCATCCACGAATCGCGATTCACGTATCGGACCGCGGGCCTCGAGCGCGTCGAAGACCTCGGCGAATGGTGGGAACGCGAGACGGGAAATCCGATCCCGCTCGGTGCGATCCTCGTGCGCCGCGACGTTCCGACGGACGAAGGGCGGCGGCTCGATGCGACGATCCGCGAGAGCCTCGCGTTCGCGCGGCGCGACGAAGCGGCGGTCGCGCCATACGTCCGCGAGCACGCGTTCGAGATGGACGAAGCCGTCATGCGCGCGCACATCGGTCTGTACGTCAACGAGTATTCGAACGACCTCGGCGACGACGGCATCGCGGCGATCGAACAACTCTTCACGCTCGCGGCGGCCGCGCGGCTGATCCCGGAGAACGTCGTCCCCGAATTCGTTTAGGCTCTACGTCGGTAGGTCGAGCGCGCGTGCGAAGAACGGCGCGAGATCGAGTCGAAAGTCGGGCAACGCGGGGTGCGTGAAGACGTCGCCGGTTCGGAACGTCGAAACCGATGCGGCATCGTGCGCCGCGAGCGTCCTCTCGCGCGGGTCGACGACGATGACGAGACGGCTGCCGCCACGTACATACACGTCGATCTTGCTCGCGACGTCGGCGGCGAGGTCGCCGCGCGAGAGCACCTCCACCGCGACGGTCGGCGCGAACGCGGGCAGTTGGATATCTTCGTGCGAGAGACCGCGCAGTGCCGCGGCGTCGACGAACGAAACGTCGGGCACGAGCGGGCGCCGCGGCTCGCCGGGAACGGCGATCCGGAAACGCCATTCGGTCCCGACCTCACCACGGCCGGCAGCCCATGCAGCGAGTGCGATCGCGAGTTCCGTTTGCACGCGGCTGTGATCCCGCGTCGGGCTCATCTTGACGAGCGCGCGGCCGCGTACCCATTCGGTCTCCGGCTTCGTGATCGGCGTGACGATTTCGTCGAGCATGGCTTCACGAAACACTATCACGCACCGTCGCGAGGTGACAAGGCCTCGCGCCGTGATGCGGCCTATAGGTCGGGCGTGCGCCGACGAGACTTCATGATTCGCTCCGCCGCCGCGGTCGCCGTCGCTCCGAGCGTTCTCCGCGGCGAACGCGCGCTCGCCGCACCGCTACCGGCCGCGAGCGTAACGCTCGGCGACGAAACGTTTCTGAACGACGCGTGGCGCGATCTCGCCGGCCGCGGCGTCGGCGTCGTGACGAATCAAACGGGCGTGACGTCGCGTTTGGAAACGATCGTCGACGCGATTCGCCGCAATCCGCAGATCGCGCTCAAAGCGATCTATTCTCCCGAGCACGGTCTGCGCGGCGACCAATCGGCGGGGGCGTACGTCAAATCGTACGTCGACGAGCGCACGGGCTTGCCGGTGTACAGCCTCTACGGCACGACGCGCCATCCGACGGGCGCGATGCTCGACGGCGTCGACGTCGTGCTCTACGACATCCAAGACGTCGGCGATCGCGCGTACACGTACGTCTCGACGCTCGCGTACGTGATGCAGGCCGCGAAGACGTACGGCAAAGCCGTGTGGGTCCTCGACCGTCCGAATCCCATCGGCGGCGCGATCGTCGAGGGACCCGTGCTCGATCTGCGCTTCGCCTCGTTCATCGGACTCTACGCGATCCCGGTGCGTCACGGCATGACGGTCGGCGAACTCGCGAAGCTGTTCAACGATCACTTCTCGATCGGCTGCGATCTGCGCGTCGTCCCGATGCGCGGCTACACGCGGGACATGCTGTGGCCCGATACCGGCCTGCAATGGGTGCAGACGTCGCCGAACATTCCGGAGTGGAGCACGACGCTCGTCTATCCCGCGACGGGACTGATCACGGGCGCGGGCGTGAACAACGGGACCGACTACACGAAGCCATTCAAATACGCCGGTGCGTACCGGCTCGACGGCGCGCGGCTCGCGGAGACGCTGAACGAACGCGCGCTGCCCGGCATCTCGTTTCGCGCGGCCGCGTGGTCGCCGATCGCGGGCTACTGGGCCGGGAAGACGCTCACGGGCGTCGAGTTGATCGTCACCGATCCGCGAGCGTACCGCGCGGTCCGCACCGCCGTCGAGATCCTCGTCGCCGTGCGAAAGATTTCGCCCGGCACGATCTCGATCCCGAGCGCGACCGGACTCGACAAAGACTGGGGGACCGATACGCTGCGCAAGGGTCTCACCGACGGTCTCGACGCGAACGAGATCCTCGCGCGCTGGGTACCGGCCACGAAAAACTTCGAGACGCTGCGCGAGCGTTTTCTCCTCTACACCTGACGGTTCGCGTCGCTACCACGCGCGCGACCACGGCGGACCGGGATGCTCGTCCGTCCGCAAGCGCGCGTCGATGCCGTTGCGCGCCTCGATCACGCGCGCGCACAGCCAGAGGACGTCCGAAAGACGGTTGAGGTACTCGAGCACCGTCGGCTGCACGACGCCGCCCGCCGTCACGTAGCGGACGTTCGCGCGCTCGGCGCGGCGGCAGATCGCGCGCGCGAGATCGAACGCGGCCGAGCCCGCGTACTCGCCCGGGATCGACCAGTCACGCAAGATGCCCGGTTCCGCTTCCCACCGGTCGATGAGAACGTCGAGGCGCGCGATCGTGTCTTTGCCGACGTCCGGAACCGGTTTGTTCGCTTCGGCACGCGTCGAGACGGCGGAGCCCACGATGAAGAGCTCGCGCTGGATCAGGCGAATCTCGCGGCAGACTTCGTCGTCCGTGCACGAAGCCCGCGCGACGCCGATCGCCGTGTTGAGTTCGTCGATCGCCCCGTACGCCTCG
>CAJCIN010000225.1 GCA_903970385.1 Rhodospirillales bacterium
TCCGTCTGCGACGCCCACTCCGACCGCAACGCCGACCGCACGCCCGTCGGCGACGCCCACACCGACCGCCACGCCGACCGCCCGCCCGTCGGCGACGCCCACACCGACCGCGACGCCGGCGGCCGTCGCCAGTTCGTCGGCAAACGGAACGAGTCGCGTCGACGGAAGCAACCCCGCCGATATGGACATCAACGTGTCTACGGCGGTGACATTACCGTCCGGCGATACTTTTGGAATCAACTACTTCGTCGGCAGCACGAATGCGACGGGAACGTCGCCGAATACGACGGCGTATTACTTCCTGTCCAACCCCGGCTCGTTCGCCGTAACGGGCACGGTGGTCGGTGCCGTACAGTCGGTGTTCAACGACACGCCGGCGGTGCTCGCATTCTCGACCGATCGGCTCAGCGAATTGGATGTCGAGTACAACGTCTCGAACCAAGCCCATCCGGTCCTCGCACCGGGTTCGAGCTACACGTGCACGATCTTCGATGGCAAGACGCTCGTCGGCTCGGCCACGTCGACCGTCGGCGGCTCGACGAGCGGCGGTGTTACGAACGCGAATGCCTCGTGTACCGGCCAGTATCCGGACAACTACTATCCGGGCGACTACGGCTCGGGACACGCGTTCGTCAACTTTCCCGCAACGTACGATTCGGGCGACGTCTACACGTACATCATCAGCCACTGAGCCGACGGTCTATGCGCCCCCGCCGGAGTCCGGCTCCGGCGGGGCAGCCGCTGCCCATTCCTTATGTGGCCGCTTCGATCTCGATGACGTTGATGCTGGTTTTGGACGGCGCCGTCTCCAGATTGATGATGTAGGAGCCTCCGTCGATCGCGAGTTGTGCGGGCGCGTCGCGTTTCGAATCCTTGTGGAGTTGCATCGCTCGGCTCTTCAGGTTATCGAGATACCACGCGATGACTTTGGGTCGAGAGTCGCTCGTCTAACGGCTGAACTGCGGAGCGAGGCCAGGTTACGCCGCCGCGGTATCGGCACGAGCCACGGCGCAGCTCGAAACGAGCGCGGCGAAGACGAGAAGCGCTCGTGCGGAAATGCGCGCGACCACTACTTGCCGCCGAGCATGCCGGGCATCGGCGGAATCAACGCGACTTGCGTGCTTCCGCTATGCGAGTAGACCATGATCGATCCGCCGGGGCACGAGAATCTGATTCCCCCGGATGCGTTCTGGCGCGTGCATGCTTTTGAGAGACGGGATGCATACCACGCGTCGACGGTCGAGACGGAGTCGCTCGTGAGAAGGACGAGGGGGACGCCGGCGGCGATCGCGGCGGGTGTGAGACTCGATTCTTTTGCATCGAGCTTGCCGTTCGGGTACATCGGCAACTGACCGTCGAGCTGGCGATCTGCGGCAAACGCAGGGAGGACCGCCAGGGCACACACGACCATTGCGGCGGAGAAGAGCGAGGTTTTCGTCATCATGCCGCCAGTGTAGAACGGTACCGTACCGTCGGCGTGCCGCCGCACGTCGCGATCGTTACGCAATCTTGATGGAACCGCGAGATTTCTTTAGAAACCTCGCCCGAGCGCCGGGGTAGCAACCGTCACGGAAGCGAAATGCTCCGGACCGCTTGAGACGCCTACGGGCGAAAGGACATCATCAACTATGGCTACCGATGATTCGACCAAACCGGCAACCGAAGACACCCTCGACGATTCGACGCTCGATCAGGTTTCGGGAGGCGTCAAGCAGCACAGTGAAGTGAAGAAGCACGAAGAGATCTTCAAGGACGTCCTCAAAAAGTAAGAAGTAGGAACAGGTTGTAGGGGCATCGCGCGAGCGGTGCCTCTTTCGTTTCCCCGTGCCGCGAAATCGCCTAGAGTTGTTGCCGTTGCGCGAGCGTCCGGAACGGACCGTCGATCTCGACCAGCTCGCGGTACGTTCCCTCCTGGACGATCCGGCCGCCGTCCATCACGACGATGCGGTCCGCGTCGACGACCGTGCTGAGCCGATGTGCGATGACGATCCGCGTGGCGTCCATCCCGCCGAGCGTGTCGCTCACCATCGCCTGCGTCGCGTTGTCGAGCGCGCTCGTCGCTTCGTCGAAGAACACGAGTTTCGGTCCGAACGCGATCGCGCGCGCGATGATGATGCGCTGGCGCTGGCCGCCCGAGAGCCCGGATCCGCTCGCGCCCACGACGGTGTCGAGCTTCATCGGCATCTTCTCCACGTCGCTCGCGAGGCCGACCCGCCGGACGGCCTCCCACGCCTGCTCGCGCGAGAGGATCGCGTTGCCCGCGATGTTGTCGTAGATGCTGCCGGGCAGCAGCTTCGCCGTCTGGAGTACGGCGCCCATCTGCTTGCGAACGGAGACGATGTCGAGCGAATCGAGGCTGTGATCGTCGTACGAGATCCATCCCTCCGACGGCGTTTCAAAGCCGAGCAGCAGGCGCAGCAGCGTCGATTTTCCGGAACCCGACGGGCCGACGATCGCGACGAACGATCCGGGAGCGATCTCCTGGCTGACGTGCGAGAGTGCGGGGCGCGTCGCGCCCTCGTAACTGAAACTGACGTTGCGAATCGAGATCGCGCCCGTCAACGTGCCCGGATCGCCGCGCGTCGCATCCCGTTCGGGGACCGCGTCGAGAATCGGCCGCAAGCGTTCGTAGATCGGTACGATCGCGACGGTCGCCGCGGCGCAGTTGCCGATGACGATCGTCGCCCCGAGCACCTGCGCGAACGCGGCGAGGATCGTGAAGAATTTGCCGGCCTCGAACGTCCCGGCGTGACCCGCGAGGATCGTGACGATCAGCGCGAGCGTCGCGAACGACGGCCAGATCGCGGCGAAGATCGAGAAGCGGTACTCGATCTTCTGCGCACGGGCGAGGACGCGGCGCGATTCGAGAAAACGATGGAGCCAGCGCACGTAGACGCGGTTGCGCGCGGCCGCGGCGCGGATCTTTGCGATTCCGGTCAGCGTCTGGTACACGAAACCCTGGAGGCCGCCCGCGATCTCGAGCGCCTTCTTCCGCGGCCGCACGAGCAACGCCGATTGTAACGCGTATGCGGCGAGCGTGACGAGCGCGAGCGCACCGCAGACCGCACCGAGAAGCGCGTCCTCGTAGACGATGACGGCGAAGCCGGCGAGTGCGAAGATGACGGAGATGACGGCCGTGAGCGTCGCACCGCCGACGTACTGCTGGATGACGTCGACGCCTTGCGCGCGATTCGTCAGATCGCCGACCGAGAACTTGCGATAGAATCCCGCGGGCAACCCCATGAGCCGGTGCATGACGGCTTGTTGCATCTGCGACGAGAGGCGCGTCTGCACGCGCAGCGAGGCGAGATTGCGCACCGCGTCGATCGTCGCCGCGACGAGGACCATCGCGACGAGCAGGATCGCGCTCACGATCAGGATCGGGCGTAACCCCGCGGGCAGAACGGTGTCGACGAGCGGCGCGATCGCGAGCGGGATCGCGCTTCCGAACAACGCGCCGAACGCGCCGAGTGCGAGGATGCGTGCGACGTCGGTCGCCGAGTCGCGAAAGCCGAGGGCCAAGAGCGCGAGAAGGCCGGCCCCGTCGTGCGGCAGCGTCGGCCCGAGCGTGTACCCGACGTCGGCGAGATTCGCCGCGACGTCGGCGTCGACGTCGAGTTGCACGCGAGGATCGACCGGATCGATCCACTCGTAGCCGGAGCGGCCGCGTCGCGGCACGAGCGCGATCGGGCGGTGGTCGGTCCGGCCGAATCCGACGATCGGACCGTGCTCGCCGAGCCACCAGCGATCGCGCAAGACGATCCGCCGGACGAGCAGACGCGACGCGAGCGCAATCGCGCGAACCGCGGACTCGTGATCGCGTTCGGCCTTCATCGGTCGCACGAGCGGAACGCCGAGACGATCGACGACGATGCGCGCCGCGGCGGTCAGATCGTCGTCGGCCGGATCGATCGGAATCGGATAACGGTCGAGGATGTGCGAGGCTTCGAACGCCTCGCGATGCAGCGCGGTGCGATCCGACGCCATCGCCTGCGTGCGGCGTTCCGCCTCGCGACGCCGTTCGACGTCGAGCCGCTCCACGTAGGCGCGGCCGAACCGTTCGAGCGTCGACTGCACGATCGTGCCGAAGCCGCCGGACGTCGCGTCCCAAGCGAACGGCGGGGCACCGATACGTTCGAAGAAGACGGCGAAGCGGCGCTCGAGCCGCTCGCGTTCCGCGGCGCTCGACGCGTCCGCATCGACCTGTTCGAGCGACGCGTCGACCGCGGCACGGACGAGGATCGCGTACGTCGAGGCGTGAGCGTCGAACCCGCCGCCGGGCACGAGATCGCCGATCACGGCGTTGAAAAAGAACGCGCGCTCGCCGACCGGTTCGCCCGCTTCGTCGACGCGCGCGACTTCGACGGACACGAAGCCCGCGACGACGCGCCACATCGTTCGCTTCTCCGGCAGCGCGAGGTGCGTTCCGCGCTCGACGGCGAGACGCCGGTCGGCGATCACGACGCGCTCACGAGCTTGAAATAGCGGCCGCCGAGCGCGACGAGTTCGTCGTGACGTCCGCGCTCGACGACCACGCCCTCGTCGATCACGAGGATCTCGTCGCAATCGCGAATGGTGCTGAGGCGGTGCGCGACGAGGACGCACGTGCACCCGCGCCGGCGCAGATTCTCCGCGAGGACGTGTTCCGTCGTCGCATCGAGCGCGCTCGTCGCCTCGTCGAGCACGAGCACCGTCGGATCGCGACTGAGCGCGCGCGCGATCTCGAGCCGTTGCCGCTGACCGCCGCTGAGGTTCGTGCCGTCCTCCGCGATCGTACCGTCGTACGAGCCGGGCCTCGCGACGATCTCGTCGTGGATGACCGCGTCGCGTGCCGCGCGTTCGATCGACGCATCGTCGATCGTCGCATCCCACAGCGTGATGTTGTCGCGCACGCTTCCCGGAAAGAGCGTGATCGTCTGATCGACGAACGCGACGCGGCGCGCGAACGCGCCGGGATCGATGCGCTCGTAACGCACGTCGTCGAGCGTGATGGCGCCGCTCGTCGGGACATCGAGACCGACGAGGAGACGCGCGATCGACGACTTCCCGCTCCCCGTCGCGCCGACGAGCGCGACCCATCGTCCCGGCTCGGCGACGAACGAGACGTCGGACACGGACGGTTTGCCGACGGGCGAATGCGAGAACGAGACGCCGCGAACGTCGATGCGGCTGGCGACGTCGATCGGCGGCAACGGTTCGACCGACGTGTCGCCGGGCGCCGTGCGGCCGCGATAACTCGTGACGTCGTCGAGCCGGCGGATCGTCACGCCGATCGACTGGAGGTCGGCGCCGAGCGCGACGATCGTCGAGAACGGCGCGGAGAACTCACCGGCCAAGAGCTGGAACGCGAGCAGCGTGCCGATCGAGAGCGTGCCGTCGATCACGCGCCAGCCGCCGATTGCGAGAATCGCGACCGTCGTGAGCGCGGCCGTCAGTTGCGGAACGGTATCGAGGATCTGGCTCGGTATCGCGAAGCGCTGCCGGACGTTGAGGACGCGCGCCTGCTGCCCCGACCAACGCCGGAAAAACGTCTCCTCGGCGCCGCCCGCCTTGAGCGTCTCGATCGACGCGAGCCCGTCCGCGGCTTGCGCGCCGAGGCGCCCCTCCTCGTGCAACAACGTCGCCGTGTCGTCGGATCGCGCGCGCGCGACCGCGGCGAGAGCCGCGAGATTGAGGGCCGTCATCGCGAGCACGACGAGCGCGAGGCCGACGTCGTAATAGAGCATCAACCCGAGGAAGAACACCGTCGCGACGAGACCGACGACCGTCGAGAGCAGGCGCTGCGAGAGCAACGCCGCGACGTGATCGTTCAGGCCGACGCGATACGCGAGTTCGCCGGCCGAGCGCTGCGCGAAGAAGCTCATCGGCAGATCCAAGAGACGCGCCATGAAACGCGACGCGCTCGACACCGCGAGCTTCGTCTGCACGCGCAGCATCACGCGCTCTTGCAATTCGAGGACGACGACCTGCAGCAAGAGCGTCGCGACGATGCCGGCGACGACCATCGGCACGAAGGAGCGATCGCCCGCGACGAGCACGTCGTCGACGAAGACGCGAACGAATGCGGGGATGAGGAGACCCGGAACGATGAGCGCGGCGCCGCAGACGAGCGCGTACGCGATCGCCGGCTTCGTGACGGCGAGGTGCTTCAGGATCGAACCGAACGCCGCCGACGTCTTCGACGTCGACTGAAACTTTTCGGCCGGTTCGAACGCGATCGCGACGCCCGTATACGATCGATCGAATTCTTCCGCATCGACGGTGCGCCGGCCGTACGCCGGATCGTTGAGGTGTACGCCGCGTTTCGAGAAGCCTTCGACGACGAGGAAGTGATTGAATTGCCAGAAGATCACGAACGGCAGCGCGAGCGATGCGAGATCGGACACGTCGCGCCGGTAGCCGTTTGCCGTCAGGCCGTAGGCGCGTGCGGCGCGCACGACGTTGCCCGCGGTGCTTCCGTCGCGCGTGATGCCGCACGCGACGCGCAGTTCTTCGAGCGGCACGTGCTTGCCGTGATACGCGAGGATCATGCCGAGCGACGCCGCGCCGCACTCGACGGCCTCCATCTGCAACATGGTCGGCGTCCGGACGCGACGTCGAGCGTTCACGTGCCTACCGGTCGAGCGGGAAGAGGAAGGCGAGCGGCGAGACCTCGCCCGTGACGAGCACGATCGTGTAGGGGCTGCCGGCCGTGACGCTCGTCGCGCTCCCGCCGAGCGCGATCGATACTTCGCGGACGGTGCCCCCGAGCGTGGCCGCGAGATTCCCGTTCGCGATGACCGCCGCGACGCGCGCGGCCGTCGCGGGTTCCGGCGCCGCCGCTTCGACTCGGCCGCGCATCGGCGCGAGCGCCACGCCGGAATCGTCGATCGGCGTAACGCGCGCCGTCATGCCGGGCACGACGTCCGGCCGCGCGCGATAGTCGACGAAGCCCACGATGCGCAGGGGCGCGCCGCTCGGTTCGATCGTCGCCACGAGGTCGCCGCGCCGCAGCGCCGCGGCGCCGCGCACGCGCACGTCGACGATGACGCCGTCGGCCGGCGCGCGGAGCGGCACGTCCTCGAGCGCGCTCGTCCGCACGCGTGCGACGACCTGACCGCGCGTGACGACCGATCCGATGGGAAGCGGGCCGAAGCGCAACGTGCCGTCGACCGTGTCCGTGACGAGCGCCGTACCCGCCGCGGCCGCGACGACGCCGGCGCCGCGTTCGACGACCGGGATCCGGCCGAATAGGCCCCACGCGAAGAGCGCCACGAGCAGCACGGCGACGGCGATGACCGCGTAGAGCGACCGCTCCGGCACGATCGTCATGAGTTCGTCGAGACCCTCGCGCGAGTCGATCGCATCCAATGCCCGCGCTCGAAAGAGCGCCTTCGCGCTGGACGTCCGCGACGGCGAAGTGGAATCGGGCATGAGTCGGGGACGATTCGACAAGCAGACAAGCATCCTTTGCGGAACGATCGTCTCCGTGTTCCTCGATAATGGCGGCGTGTCGCTCGCACTCGAACGGCGCGGCGACGGCCCGCGGCACGTCGTCTTCGCGCACGGCTGGATCAGCACGCGGCGCATGTTCTACGAGGTCGCGGGCCGCCTGGATCCGGCGCTCTTCACGTCGCATCTGCTCGATTTCCGCGGCGTCGGTCACTCGGACCGGCCCGAGGTTGGACACGACGTCGCGGGCTACGCGTCGGATCTACGGCTGGCGGTCGAAGCGGCGGACACGCCCGTCACGCTCGTCGCACACTCGATGGGCGGCAAGGTCGCGCAGTTTCTCGCGCTCGAGCCGCTCGCGAATCTCGAGCGGCTCGTGCTCGTCGCACCGGGCACGTCGCGCGGCGTGCCGGCGAACGAACGCCATCGCGCGGGCGGTCGAGGCGTTCGGCTCGCGGCGGCGCATCGAGCGTTTCTTGCGCGCCGCGATGGTTCGCGAACCGTCACCCGATGCGCTCTCGTGGATCGTCGACGACGCGCTCGGCGCGTCGCGCGAGGCGTGGTTCGGCTGGTACGATCGCGGGCGCTCGGAAGATTTCTCGGAACGCATGCCGGAACTCGCCGTCCCCACGATCGTCGTCGCGGGCGAACGCGACCCGCTCGTCCCGCCGTCGCGCTTGCGTCGCGACGTCGTCTCGGCGATCCGCGGAGCGAGCCTCGTCACGCTGCTCGGCGTCGGCCACAACATCCCGATCGAAGCGCCGGACGATCTCGCGCAGATCGTAGCGCGCGCCTAGGCTTCGAGCGCGATACGATCGGGATAGATCGGGCGGTTCACGATCTGCTCGAGCGTCTTCGCATCGGCGCCGAGCGCGAGCCCGCAGAA
>CAJCIN010000226.1 GCA_903970385.1 Rhodospirillales bacterium
CGAGCTGACGGTCGCCCACACGTGGATGGTCGAGCTGGTGCTGCCGACGCTATTGAGCGACGCCGTCGTCAGCAGCGATTTCGGCACTTCGATGACGATCGCTTCGACGTTGAAGGGACCGGCGAAGAGCGTATCGGTCGCTGGATTCGTGCTGCACGCGTACGTTTTCAGCGCCGGATTGTAAGGCGCGCCGCCGGTCGGGTTCGTGTTGGACATCGTGCCCGCTTTAAACCCGTTAAAGCTCGGTGCACTCGGGCCCGGATTGCCGCCGGCCGTCGTGTCGTACGGGTACGTGAGACCCGCGAGATTCGCGGCATCGTTCCCGTTCGAAAGGCCCTCAGGATTCGCTGCGGTTTCCGGACCGGGGTCCGACTGCGACGTGTGCGTGCCGTAGTTACGATCGCCCGCGAACGTGAAGAACGCGAAGAGGTCGAAGAAAAACGGGTCGGTACGCGGCCCCGCGAATGCCTGGATGTTCGTGTTGTTCGTCAGCGTTGTCGGCAGATTGTAGCCGAACGTGCCGGTCGAACCGATGAACGTGTTCGTCGTGCCGATTTCGTTCGGCTTGTTCGGACCGTAGAGCGTGAACGTCTGGCTCGCCGTCGTGCCGGTCACGCCGACCTGGATGACTTCGTCTTCCTGGCCCGACGTCTGATGCGAGATTTTGAACTGGTACATCAGCGTAGGGTCGAAGAAGTGTGACGTGCCCGCGCCGGGAGCGACGAGCGGCGACGTGTCCATCGTGAACACGACGTTGTTCGCGTTGTCCGGTGCCGGATAGACGTAGACGTCGGTGATGTCGGCCGAAGTGTTATGGCCGACGGCCGTCGCGAGATTGAACGTATCTTGGTGGTCGGAGCCCTTCGCGGGATGAACCGCGTAAAGAGCGCCGGCTGCGGTGAGGGCGACGACCGCCGTCACCGAGCCGATTACCCGCTTGAGATGCATGGAGTCGTATCCCTTCACGAAATAGTGCCTGGGTTTGTCGAGGTTTGGGTTCGATCGCGCTTCGTCGATGCGAAGACGTAAACGAACACGACGAGTAGCGCAGCGACGATCGCGAAGCTGACGTACAGGTCGGGCACAGGTGATTGCCAGCCGAGCACTTGGGCGAGCTCGTAGGCGGCGACGGCGAGTGCGACGGTCGTGACCGACCAGATCCACACACGCATCGTGGTGGTGCGCAGGCTCGCGCGATCGGACACGAGCCGATGCACGAGCACGCTGTCGAGCGTATCGGTGCAGATCATGCCGAGGCAGAACATCGCACCGACGAAGAGTGCTCCGGCCACGCCGGCGCGTACGCCGAAGGCGACGGAGTACGTCAAAATTTGACTGGACGTTTCGAAGCCGAAACCGAACAGGAGGCCGACCGGCAGCGCAACCCACGGGCTCGTCGCCTCGCGCAGAACGCGCGGCATGAGTCGCGTCTTCACGCCGGCGATGCGAACGTCGCCGCTGCGCAGCTGACGCAGATTGAGCAGCGCGATGAGGACGAGCACCGCGATGCTGACCCACGTGCCGATCGTCTCGATCGTGTCGCCGTACTTGCCGAGGTGCGTGCCCATCAGGCCGACGAGCGCGGCGATCGAGAGGACCATGATCGAGTGGCCGCCGGCGAAGATCGTGCCGCAGAACCGGCTGAGCCACGGCTTGCGATCGAACGAATTCCGCGTCATGTTGTCGATCGCGGCGATGTGATCCGGATCGGCGCCGTGGCGCAAGCCGAGCGCGAAGACGGCGAACGCACCGAGCCCGATCATGCGGCCTCCGCCGTGCGGTGCGCGAACGGATGTGAGAACGCGTACCCGGCGATCGCGAGGATCGTGATCGCGCTGACGACGACCGGCGACGTGGACATGCCGCGTTCGGCGAAGCCCTGGCCGACCATTACGGCGCCGATGAGCGAGATCACCGCCGCCGATACGAGCGGCCCGTACGTCACGAAGCGCTCGAACTGCGGCCGGTTCTGGAGCCACGACGCGCCGCGCACGACCGCGATGCCCAGTCCCGTCAACGTGGCGGCGAGGCCGAAGCTGAACGCGACGATGACGAAGATGCCGTACGCGACCTGATCGAGCGCGACCGCCGCGAGCAACACGACGAGGGCCGCGGGACACGGTGCCACGCCGCCGCTCATCGCGGCCCAGACCGTTCCGCCGAACGTCAGCGGCGCTTTGCCCGGGATCGCGTGGGCGCGGGCGTGCTCGAGGTCGTCGTGGTCGTGCGAATGACCGGGTCCGTGCGAATGCGTGTGGCCGCCGTGCGAATGATCGTGCGCTTCGTGCACGTGCGGATGTTCGTGCGGGTGCGTCGCGGCATGACCGTGAGCGTGCGCGTGAGCGAGCGGCTGGCGCTGCAAGATCTGCTTCTGCACGGCGCGCGCGCCGATGATCGCGATCACGACACCGGACACGAGCGTGATCCACGGGTAGATCGTCTCGGGTACGAAGTAGCCTTTGAAGAGATTGATCGCGACGCCGAGAGCGAGGACGCCGATCGTGTGCGCGACCGTGAGCGCGCTCGCGAGGATCGCCGCCTGCTTCACCGTCGCGCGTGCGCCGACGAGCGAGATCGCGAGCAACGTCTTGCCGTGACCGGGCTCGAGCGCGTGTAACGCGCCGAGCGCGATCGCGACGAGAAACGTCAGGACGACGAAGCCCCAATCGCTCGTGCCGCGCGCGAGCATGTCGGACAGTTGATTCGAGCGCAGTTGCGATGCGGCCGGACCGGCGTTCGTGCTCGTCTCGGCGGTCAGCGTAGGCGTCACGGTGACCGCGGTCGTGCCGTTCGCGGCGACGGCGATCGCAACGCTCGTCGTCTGGCGCGGCGAGCCGATGAGCGCGCTCGGGTACAGCGTGAGTTCGCGAGTCGGCTCGGTCGCGGGCGCGACGACGACGTCGTGCCAACCGAGACGCCCCGCGAACGTGGCGTCGGAGTACGTGACGTTCCGCGCACGCGAACCGGTTATCGCCGGTAAGCCGGCATGCGCGTCGATCGTCAGATACAGCGTCGGCAGGCCGCCGGCACCCTTGTTCGTGTGCGCTCGCGTGCTATCCAACGTGAGCGGCCGCGTGTGGCCGTCGACTGTCAGTTGCAGCTCCGGCACGAGCTTCGCGCTCTCGGTCGCGGCATACGCCGCAAGCTGCGCGGCATCCATCTTACCGTCCGGCGTCTCGGCGCGCATCGCCTGATAGGTGGGAATCTCCGCCATATCGAGGACGTAGTGCACGTTCGCGCGATCGTGTGCGATCGCGATCTTCGTGAGGTGGTTGATCGTGAAGTTTCCGAGGGGATGCGCTAGGAGCGGAGCCGTCGCGAGACAGATCCACACTGAAAATGCCGCGCCCATTCGAAAACGAGAGATCATCCAGGTCCTTCACGACGCCGCTACACGAAATCGTTGATTACTCAAAGAACGCGAACGGCGGCCGTGTAGATTGCTACGACGCGCGATGACGTGAATCATCGTTCTCACACGCACGATCGCCGAATGGTGCGAGAGCGCGCCCGCTTAGTCTGCCTTCACTCTGTAATGCTCCGGCTCGAGATGTTCCAGCAAACCGGCACCCGCGAGCGCGTCGAGCACGTCGTTCGTGAGCGCACGTTCGTTCTTATTCGGCATGCCGGCCCAGCCGAGTGCGACGTCGCCGAGTTCGAGTTCCGCGCCGGGTACGAGCAAGCCGCGTACATATGAAGCGCTCATTTTCAGCTTCGACATGCGCGACGCGTGTGCGACGAGCGCGGCATCGACGGGATCGAGCGGTGCGGCATCGATCGTCGCCGGTTCCGTAGGTGCGATGAGCGCCGGTTCGACGGGCGTCGCCGGTAGCGGCGCATCGCCGAGCACGATCTGCGGCGCTCGCTGTAAGACGAAGTCGGTGATGCCGGGAAGCGCCTCGGCGATCGCGACGACGAACGTTTGCCAGGGCACGCCGTTGACGACCGATCGGCGCGACGAGAACGCGTCGAAGATGCGACGCGCGACGCGGTGGGGCGAGGCGGCGAGGCCGGGCGGCGGCCCCGCGAATCCGGCGCGCGTCATGAATTCGGTGGCGACGGCGCCCGGATCGACGTACGTGACGGCGATCCCGTCCGCACGCAGCTCGTTGCGGACGATGCGCGTCATGTTCCGCACCGCCGCTTTCACGGGCGGATACGCGCCGAGCAGACCCACCGGAACGCGCGCGACGCCGCTGCCGACGAAGAAGACGTGTCCGCGCGACGCGCGTAGCGCCGGCAGCGCCTCGCGCGTGAGTGCGAGCGGAGCGACGACGTGCGTCTCGACTTGCTCGGCGAGCGCACCGTCCGTCTGCTGCGCGATCGGTCCGACCGCGACGCCGCCCGCGTTGTTGACGAGCACGTCGATGCGGCCGAAGCGCTCGAGCGCCCCGCGCACGATCTTCTTCGCGGCCTGCGGCGCGCGGACGTCGAGTGCGAGCGTCGCGAGCGTGCCGTTCGCGAGCTCGACCTTGCGGGCGAGTTCTTCGAGCCGCTCGGTGCGCCGCCCGACGGCGAACACGTTCCAGCCGGAACGCACGGCGCGTTCCGCAAGAGCCATGCCGATGCCCGACGACGCGCCGGTGACGATGGCCGTGCGACGTGCGTTCACGAAACGTCCTCCGTCAGGCGATGTGCGTCGCAGTAGGCGTCGTACGCGACGTGGAGCGAGCCGGGGAGACCGGCGAAGTACGCGCGCTCGTCGACGAGCGGGTGCGGCGCGTGCGTCACGGTGCGCCCTTCGCGCGCGAAACGTTCGAGTGCGTGCGCGACCGGCTTCTCGCTGCCGTCGCCGCGGATGAGTCCGAACGTCAACTCGTGCGGCGCCGAATCGAACGGCGGCGTCGCGGCGAGTTCGGGCGCGTAGTCGGCCCAGCACCAGAAGAACGCGCCCAGTGCGCCGCGATGCTGCAGCCGGTCGAGCACGCGGTGCACGTAGGTTTCCATCTCGGCTTCCGAGAGGCACGCGAAGCCCGCCATCTCGCGGACCCCGGCCGGACACGTGGGATTGCCGAACTCCGAAAACAGCACGCGCTTGCGCGCGCACGATGCGGCGATCTCCGCGAGAAACGGCACGACCTCGGGATCGTTGCGATCGCGCGCGAACTCGCTGTAGACGGAGTAGCCGTGCATCGTCGCGATGTCCCACGGCTCCGCGATCGACGACGGGCGGATGGTGCGGTCGAACGCGAGATCTTCGCCGTGCAAGCCGCCCGTCGCACCGGTGTTCGACGTGTCGAAGAGATCGTGCGTCAGTGCCGCGCTCCAATGCTGCGCGTCGCGCGCCGATCTCGGCGCGCGCAGATTGGAGAATTCGTTCCCGAGATCCCAGAGGTAGAGCGCGTCGTGATCGCGCGCGCGTTCGCCGACGGCCCGCGCGAAAAGCCGTTGTGCGTCGAGCAGGTCGCCCGTGTAGAAGTCGCCGATGCCGTACGGCGATTCGCCGTCGCGCGTGAACGTCCGGAAGCGCACGCTCTCGTGCGCGGAATCGAGCGTCCATGCGGGCAGCCAGTTCACGCCGCTCATGTGGCCCGTGAAGAGCGTCGGCATCGCCCGCAACCCGTGCGCGCTCGCGCGATCGAGCACGGCTTCGAAGCGGTCGAGCGCGGTGCGGGACATCGCGTCGGGTGCGGGCTGAAAGTCGTCCCACAAGAGAAAGAAGCGGACGACGTCGAGCCCGAGGCCGGCGATGCGTGCGAAATCCTCGTCGATCTCGGCGAGATCGAACGCCGACCACATCGCCATCGCCTTCGTTCGCGGCCAATAGTTGACGCCGAGCAGGAAACGCTCCATGCGGGCCGCTTTGCCGCGGCGTCGAGGTCGCCCCTGCGGCGCGAGCGAAACCGACGCGATGACTCATCCGCGCGTCGGCATCATCATGGGCAGCGTTTCGGATCTCGAGACGATGCGCGCGGCATCGACGACGCTCGACGAGCTCGGCATCGCGCACGAGATGCGCGTCGTGTCGGCGCATCGCACGCCGAACCTGCTGTTCGAGTACGCGTCGACGGCGGCCGCGCGCGGGCTGCGCGCGATCATCGCGGGCGCGGGTGGGGCGGCCCATCTGCCGGGCATGGCGGCCGCGAAGACGCAGTTGCCCGTGATCGGCGTGCCGGTGCGGAGCGCCGCGCTCAACGGCCTCGACTCGCTGCTCTCGATCGTGCAGATGCCGGCGGGCGTGCCGGTCGCGACGATGGCGATCGGCAACGCGACGAACGCCGCCCTCTTCGCCGCGCGCATCCTCGCGATCGAGGACCACGACCTCCTGCGACGCTTGAACGAGCGGACCGCCGCCGCAGCCGCGGACGTCGAGTCGACCGAGCTGTGACGACGCGGATCGAAACGATCGGTATCCTCGGCGGCGGCCAGCTCGGCCGCATGCTG
>CAJCIN010000227.1 GCA_903970385.1 Rhodospirillales bacterium
TACGGCCGGCCGGCCGCCTTGACCGCGCTCGGAGTCCGGGGCGCGGTCGATCTACGGTCCGCGTACGTCGACGGGCTGACGCTGCAAGACGTCGTCGCGGAAACCGAACCGCTCGTCGACGCGGCGCTCGCGCGGCTCGCGGGGCGCCCCGTGCTGTACGTCGCGGCGGAACGCGACGGGATGATCTCGCGCGCGAGCGCCCGCGAACTCTTCGATCGCGCGCCGGAGCCGAAGACGTTCGTCACGATCGACAGCGATCACACGAACGCGGGTGAAGCGAGTCGCGCCGTCGTGCTCGCGTGGCTCGGCGAACGGCATCCGCGATAGTGCTCGGCAGCGGCGACCTGCGGCGCTACAGCCGGCATCTCTTGATCCCCGAAGTCGGACTCGCCGGGCAAGGGCGCTTGCGCGCGGCGCGCGTGCTCGTGGTGGGCGCGGGCGGCCTCGGCGCGCCCGTCCTGCAATATCTCGCCGCGGCCGGCGTCGGCACGCTCGGGATCGTCGACGACGATCGCGTCGATCTCACGAACCTCCAGCGTCAGGTCGTGTTCGGCGAGAGCGACGTCGGCCGGCCGAAGGCCTCCGCGGCGGCGGCACGCGTGCGCGACATCAACGCGGGCGTTTGCGTCGAGCCGCTTCCCATCCGGATGGTCGCCGGGAACGCACGCGCGATCGTGCGCGGCTACGACGTCGTCGTCGATGCGACGGATCGCTTCGCCACGCGTTATCTCGTGAACGACGCGTGCCGGCTCGAGGGCAAGCCCGACGTCTACGCGTCGATCTTTCGTTTCGACGGTCAGGTCAGCGTGTTCGCGCCGGGCGGCCCGTGCTATCGTTGTCTGTTTCCGCAGGCGCCTCCCGACGGCAGCGTGCCGTCGTGCGCCGAAGGCGGCGTCCTCGGCGTGCTCGCGGGCATGGTCGGCACGTGGCAGGCGAACGAGGCGCTCAAGACGATCCTCGGCATCGGCACGCCGCTCGTCGGGCGGCTCGCGTTGATCGACGCGCTCGCCGGCCGCGTCCGCGAGGTCGCGCTCGCGACGGACCCGGCGTGTCCGCTGCACGGCGATGCGCCGACGATCGTCGACGTGAGCGACGACGCACCGGACGACGTCGCGCCCGCACCGCGCGGCGTCGCTCCGCTCGCCGCGAGCGAGCTCGATGCCTTTCTTGCCGCGCGGCCGCTGGCACGCATTCTCGACGTGCGCGAACCGCACGAACGCGCGCTCGGGCCCGCGCCGCAGGCGATCGAGATGCCGTCGAGCGTTCTCGAGGCGCGGCTCCACGAACTCGACACCGCGGTCGAGTACGTCGTCGCGTGCCGGGTCGGCGCGAAATCGCGCTGGGCGACGCAACGCCTCTACGATGCGGGGTTTCGTCGACTGCGACACCTCGACGGAGGTCTGCTCGCCTACGCCGCGGCGCGGCCGGAGTTCCCGTTCTTCTAACGCCCGCCGCGCTGCGCTCGCGGATCGAACGCGTCGCGCTCGACGCCGGAGCGACGGCCGTGGCGTTCGCCGACGCGCGCGACGACGAGATCGCGCGCGAACGTTTGCGCGCGTCCTTCGCGCGCGGCGATCTCGCGACGTGGCCGTTCGACGACGCGTATGCGGACCGCGCGGCGTCGCCCGCCGCGACGCTCGCGCACGCGCGGAGCGTCGTGTGTCTCGCGGTCGCGTACGCCACGCCGCCCGGGCGCGCGCAGCCGCTCCGCGGGCGCGTCTCGAACTACGCGTGGTCGCGCGATTACCACCGCGTCGTTCGCGCCCTCGTCGGCGGCGTCGCGCGCGCGATCGACGACCTCGCGGGCGGGACGGTCACGGCGATCGCCTGCGATACGGCGCCGCTCGCGGAACGCGCGCTCGCCGAACGATCGGGCCTCGGCTGGATCGGGAAACACACGAACGTGATCGTGCCGGGCGCCGGATCGTTCGTGTTCCTCGGCGAGATCGTGACGACGCTCGAGCTTCCGGCGGACGGCCCGACGAAGAAGACGTGCGGGAGTTGCTCGCGGTGCGTCTCCGCGTGTCCGACGGGCGCGCTACGCGGCGATTATACGATCGACGCGCGGCGCTGCATCGCCGACCTCACGCAGCGCACGGATGCGATCCCGCGCGACCTGCGCGCGCTCGTCGGCGATTGGGTGTGGGGCTGTGACCTGTGTCAGGACGTCTGCCCGCCGACGCTGCGCGCCGGCGCGACCGGAGGGGAAGCGTTCGCGCCGCTCGATGCGGAGACGGCGGCGCCCGACCTCGGCGGGCTCTTGCGCCTGCGGAGCGGCACCTTCAAGCGCCGCTTCAAACCGACCGCGATGGGGTGGCGCGGCGCCGCCGTGTTGCGCCGGAACGCCGCGGTCGCGCTCGGTAACGCGCTCGACCGGTCCGCCGTCCCGGGGCTGGCCGAGGCGGTCGCGCTCGACCCTCATCCGCTCGTGCGCGGGCATGCGGCGTGGGCGCTCGGGCGGATCGGCTCGCCGAGCGCGTATGCGGCGCTCGCGGATGCGTTGCGGTCCGAAGCGGAGCCGAGCGTGCGCGAAGAGATCGTGGCGGCCCTCGTGCCGGAGAGCCGGATGCGGCCGCTCCGGGAAACCTTCGATCGCCGCGCGGCGTTGGACGCCCGGGAGGAACTCGGATGAAGATCTTGTCGGCCTTGGTGCTCTGCGCGGGGGCGGCGTTCGCGGCGGCGCCCGTGACGGCGGACGCTCCGGCGTCGCCCGTGCCGCTCGACGCGTCGTCGAACGCACTGTTCAAGCGCATGGTCGCGTTGAATTCCGCGCTCCGCACGTACAAGGCGACGATCCATCTCGACGTGGCGCTCAAGTCGTTTCCGTTCGTGAGCCCGTCGCTCGACGGCACCGCGTACTACAAACGGCCCGACAAGGAAGCGGTCGTCTTCGACACCGTGCCCGCCCTCGCGTCGCAATTCAAGAAGGTGTATCCGAAGATCGAGCCGCCCGCGGAGTGGCACGCGCTGTACGACGCCTACGTGATGGCGGATACCGGCGGTTCGACCGTATTCCGGCTCGTGCCGAAGAAGAACGGCCGCGTCGACCATCTCGACGTCAAGGTCGACGACGCGAATGCCACGATCGTCGGGTATACGTGGACGTACAAGGACGGCGGATTCGTCTCGTTCGATCAGACCTTCAAGTCGGTCGACGGCAACTTTCTCGTCGACAAGCAGAGCGGCCACGTCGAGCTGCCGTCGTACAAGGCCGACGTGACGTCGCAGTTCTCGAATTACAAGCTGAACGTCGCGATCGCCGACTCGGTGTTCGAGCAGAAGTAACCGCCGCCCGCGGCGTATTGGAGAAGATGGCAGTCGAAACGATCGATCTGATCGGACGGACGCCCGACGCGGGCGACCTCGCGGATGCGTTCCGGCGGCCGATTTCGTACCTGCGGATCTCCGTCACGGACCGCTGCAATCTGCGCTGCACGTATTGCATGCCGGAAGCCGGATTGCCCTGGATTCCGAACGCGGACGTGCTCTCGTTCGACGAGATCGAACGCATCGTGCGCGCGGCCGCATCGGTCGGCGTACGCAGTCTCCGGTTGACGGGCGGCGAGCCGCTCGTCCGTCCGCAGCTGCCGCAGCTCGTGCGCCGCCTCGCGGCGATCGACGGCATCGAGGACATCGCGCTTTCGACGAACGGATTGCTCCTCGGCGATCTCGCGGACGAACTCGCCGCTGCCGGCTTGACGCGCGTGAACGTGTCGCTCGACACCTTGCGGGCGGACCGTTTCGAGGCGATCGCGCGGCGGCCGGGCCTCGAGCGCGTGATCGCGGGCATCGATGCCGCGGTCGCCGCCGGTCTCGCGCCGATCAAAATCAACTGCGTCGTGATGCGCGGCGTCAACGACGACGAACTGCTCGCGTTCGCGGCGCTCGCGCGCGACCGGGACGTCTACGTGCGCTTCATCGAGATGATGCCGGTGCTCGAGAACCTGCCCGACCAGCGCGATCGCTACGTGTCGGCGGACGACATCGTGGCACGGATTCGCGCATCGGGAACGCTCGCGCCCGTCGCGGGACCGGGCGGGAACGGGCCGGCACGCTATTTCGCCGAGCCCGGCTGGCGGGGCGCGATCGGCGTCATCAGTCCGCTGTCGCACGACTACTGCGACACGTGCAATCGCGTCCGGTTGACGGCCGACGGTCGGTTGCGTCTCTGCCTGTTCGGCGATTACGAGATCGATCTGCGCACGCCGGTCCGTGACGGCGCGGACGCCGAGACGATCGCAGCTCGCTTCCGCAGCGGCATGCTGATCAAGCCCGAGCGGCACCACTTGCGGCTCGGCGAGGTCGCGAGCCGGATGCGCGCCTTCTCCGAAATCGGCGGCTGAAGGCCGTCACGAACCGCCGCGCCGTGCGTTGTAGGAGCTAAGGGGGAAACGATGCACGACGCCTACGTCCTCGGCCTCGACCGCACGCTCGACGCGGACGTGCGAGTGGAGCGGCTCGTCACGGAGTACGAAACGAAGCTCGCGCGCTACGTGCGCCGCTTCGTGTCGGACGGCGACTTCGCGCTCGACATCGTGCAAGACGTCTTCTTCGCGGCGTATCGCATGCTTCGGAGCGATCCGGCGCGCGAGTTGACCGCGGGGTGGCTCTACAAGACGGCGACGAATCACGCGATCTCGTATCTCCGCAAGAAGAAGCGGCGCGGCGAGACGGTGCCGCTCGGCGACGACGCCGGAGCGTTCCGCACGGACGAATCGTCCGCGATGCAACTCGATCTCCAGCGCGCGCTCGGCGCGCTCGGCGAGGAACAGCTCGCGTGCGTGCTGCTCACGACCTATGCCGGCTATTCGTCGGCGGAGGCCGCGACGATCCTCGGCACGTCGGCCGACGCCGTACGCCAACGCGTCTGTCGCGCGATGCGAACGCTGCGGACGTCGCTCGGAGAACGCGCGTGAAGGGCGACCACGGCCGCTTCGAGGCGCTCGCCGGCGCCGTCGTGCTCGGCGAGGCGACGGCCGCCGAGCGCGCGGCGTTCGACGTGCATGCGTCGACGTGCGCGACGTGCGCCGAGGATCTCGCGGGCGCTCCGCTCGCGCGAGCCGCGATCGAACGCGCCGGTGCCGCCGAGACCTGGCGGCCGTCGATCGGTTCGCTCGTCCTCGGACGGATTCGCGACGGCCGGCGCTCGCGTTTCCGCACCACGATCGGTGCGCTCGGCTGGGCCGTGGCCGTGTCGATCGTCTTCAACGTCGCGCTCGCGAGCGGCATCGCGAGCCGGTTCTCACCGCTCGGAAGCGGCGGCGACGTCACGTCGGGTCAGACCGCGATGCGGATCGAATTCGAGTCGCCCGCGCCCCGGCTCCGCGCCGCAGTCGTGTCGCCGCGCGCCGCGGTCGCCGTCGCGCCGCGCCGCGCCCGCACCGTGCGCCCCGCCGTCGTCGCGCGGGCGACGCCGCGCCCCGTCTCGCACCCGAGCGTTCCCGTCGAACCCGCGGACGACGCCGCGAACGTGCTCGCGGGTTTGGATCTGGATGGTCCGAGCGATGCGAAGCACGTCGCGATCGAACCGCGGCCGCGCTGTTCTCCCGCAGCGGGCTCGATCGCGGCCGACGCGACCGACGACGCGACGCGCTGCGCGCAGAACGTACGGCGCTAAACCAACCGCCGCTACGCCGACCCGCTCGCGTCAGATCTTCGTTTTGAGCGCGTCGTCGTCGAAGTCGGCTCGCTGCGGCCGCAGGCGCAGGAGCGCGATCGAGCCGACGAAGACCACGACGATCGCGGTCAGGATGCCGAGTTCGCCGATGCTCTGCGTGACGTTCGTGCCGTGCGGTCCCATCTCGCCGACCGTGATGACGAGCATGCGGCGGATGACCGCGATGAGACCGACGATCAGAAACGGTTCGGCCATCAAGACCGCGCCGCGAAGTGACAGGATCACGGTGTAGGCGAGCTCCACGATCATCAGTACGAGCAGGATCGCGTCGAGGAATTGCGAGCCGAACTGACTCGACGTGCCGTTGCTCGCGGTCACCATGTCGAGCAGCACGGACGCGCTCTGGCGCAAGAAGAGCAGCGCGGCCGCGAACAGCAGCACGCCGATCGCGAGAAAGACGATCCGCTCCGCCCACACGAGCACGAGCACCGCTCGCTTGACGAACGGCAGCGGCGACGGACCCGCCGCGGAGGTTGTCGTAGTCGGGCGCTTCATCGCTCCGACCAAAGTACGCAGAGTGCCGGGCGGCGACCTCTCGCTCCGTACGACGCGGGACGCGCGCGCCGGATGGCAGAAGCGTGCGGCATTCCACAACGCCCCATCAGGAGACCCTTTCTTGAAACGTATGATGTCGGTTCTCGCGGCGTGCGCGATCGCGGCGACGCTCGCGGCCGGCTGTTCGAAGAGCAGCGATCAAAGCGCGAACGCGACGGCGTCGGGCCCGGTGACCGATAGCAGCGACTCCGGACTCAAGCCGGCCGACGGCACGAAGGTCGCGATGGGCGACGCGAAGCACGGCGAGGCGATCTTCTCGCAGAATTGCTCGAGCTGCCACGGAGCGGCAGGCGCGGGCGGTGGGATCGGTCCGTCGCTCAAGGGCGAGAAGAGCCGCAAGAACGATGCGGCGGCGATCGCATGGATCAAGAACCCTCAACCGCCGATGCCGAAGCTCTATCCGGCCACGCTCACGGAGAGCGACGTGTCCGACGTCGCCGCGTACGTAGAGACGCTCTAGAACTGGAGCAGCGGCCCCGCTCGCTCTATCTGTTCCGACGCGACCTACGGCTCGGCGATCACGCCGGGCTCGCGGAGGCGGCCCGCTTCGGCGACGTCGTCCCGGCCGTGATCGTCGAACCCGATCTCGAGCGTCGCCTCGCACGTAATCCCCGCCGCGCCGCATATTACTGCGGCGCGGTTTCGTCTCTCGCGGCCGCGCTGGCGGCGCGCGGGGTCGCGCTGATCGTCCGGCGCGGAACGCTGCGCGCGGAAGCGCTTCGCTTGGCGCGCGAGTCGCGGGCGGCCACGATCGGATGGTCCGCCGCGTACGACGCGGCCACGATCGCGAACGACCGCGACCTGCAGGCTGCCTTCGAAGAAGCGGGACTGCGCGTGGCGCTCGCGCACGACGCGCCGGCGATCGCACCCGACGAGACCGCGGCGGTCCGCGCGCACGACGACGGCACCGGCTATCGCGCGTTCACGCCGTATCTCACCGCGTGGCGCTCGCGGACGCGCGCGACGTACGGCGCGAACGTCAGATACGCGCTCGTCGCGCTCGATTCGAATCCGCTGCCGTCGCCGGACACGTTCGGCGCCGAAGCGCTCGCGGACGCGGACGTGCCGTCCGAGGCGAAGACGCTGTCGGCGTTCGACGCGTATCTCGCCGGGCCGGCACTCGCCTACCGGACGGCGCGGAGCGTGCCGGCGGAAGCGGCGACCGCGCGGCTTTCCGCGGCGCTCTCGTTCGGCATCGTGTCGGCGCGGACGTTGCTCGCGCGGATCGACGCACGGTACGCGGACCGCTTCCTCCTCGCCGAAGAACGCGCGTCGCTCGCGGCGCTGACGCGCGCGCTCGCGCAGCGCGACTTCTTCTTGCAACTCGGCTGGTTCTACGAGACGTCGCCGGACCTCGTGCTGCAAACGCGCATGCGCGCGTTCGCGTTCGCGCGCTCGCATCCGGCGCTCGAGGCCTGGCGTTTCGGCCGAACGGGGTTTCCGTTCGTCGACGCCGGCATGCGGCAACTGCGCGCGACCGGGTGGATGCATCCGCGCGCGCGGCTCGTGGCCGCTTCGTTTCTCTGCTACGACCTCGGCGTCGATTGGCGCGTCGGTCGCGATGCGTGGGACGATCTGCTGGTCGAAGACGAACCGGCCCTCGCCACGGGAAATTGGCAATGGACGGCGGGCGTCGGCGCCGATCTCGCGCAGTATCCGCGGATCTTCAACCCGCGCAAACAAGCGCGGTGGTTCGATCCGGCCGGCACGTACGTGCGACGCTGGATCCCCGAACTCGCGAACCTGCCGGGCGCGGCGGTGCTCGACCCGGCAGCTTCGATCGCGCGGCCGCAACTCGCGCTCCCGCTCTTCGACGGCGCGGCCTACGCCGCACCGGTGGTCGACCACGAGGCGACCGCGCGCGCGTTTCTCGCGCGCTACGCGGTCTTCACCCGGCCGAGGGACGAGCGCCGCTAAGCGGCCGTCGCCGTGTGACCGTCGCGCTCGTCGAGCCAATCGCTGACGAGCGGAACGCGGACGTCGTCGCCGTGCCAGGCCTTGACCGCGAACACGATCGTCGCGACGCACCAGATCGGGAAGATCGCGGCGAGGAGCGGCAGCGCCGACAGGCCGAGCACCGGGATGTGGAAGATGCCTTCGAGCGCGACCCACATGCCGAAGAGACCGAAATTCACCGCGAGCGCCTGCGTCGCCTGACGGCGTACGGCCGGCGACCGCTTCGGATCGAGGAGCGCGAGCGCCGCGAGCGGCCAGAGCGGATAGCCGAGCGCGAGCAACGCGCGCGTCTCCGGCGAGATCGCGGCGAGCGCCGTGGTACGGCGCGGGGTCGGTACGGCGGCGGCCTCGCCGTACCACGGGGGCGGCGGCGCCGCTCCGGGCGGCGGTCCCGGCGGCGGCGGGTTCGACGGGCCGACGCGGCCGCGCAGGCCGGGTTGGGGGCCGCTCGCGGCGTCCAGACGCTCCTTGAGGCGGCATCCCGGGCACATCCCGCGGTCGTCGCGACACGTCGCGCAGATCGTTTGGCGGCAATCTCCGCATACGGCAACGGATGGAACGGCGTTGTGATAGTAACAGTCCACGGTAATCGCTCCGACGAACGTCCTCAGTTCGACGGCATCTACCGGCGGTCGCCTCGAAAGGTTTCGCAACTGAACGGACTCGACGAGCCTCGGCGTCGCGACGTCGTCCTGCGCCTGCTGCGCGAGGCACGGCCCTACTATCCGCGTCTCGCCGTCGCGCTCGTCTTCGGCGTGATCGCCGGTCTCGGGCCGCTCGCGCTCTCGAAAGCGTTCCCGCTCGTGATCGACGGGGTCATCGGCGATCCGCGGCATCCGATCGGCTTGCTGCTCGAGGTGATCGCGGGCGTCTTCGCGGTCAATCTCATCTCGAATCTCGCGACGTACGGGCAGAGTTATCTGACGGCGTGGAGCGGGCAACGGCTGATCGCGTCGCTCCGCAGCCGCCTCTTCGAGCGCACGATGCGCATGCCGATGAGCGAGTTCGACAAGTGGCGGCCGGGCGAGTTCGTCGCGCGCTTCACGAATGATCTCGCGCTCATGACCGACGCCCTCAGCGTCGCGCTGCCGCAATTCTTCGTGACGCTCGTGACGCTCGTCGGCGCCGTCGCCGCGATGCTCTACGTGGACTGGCTACTCTCGCTGTTTCTGTTCGTCTTCGCGCCGATCGTCAACTTCGTCGTCGCGTTCTTCACGCGCATGATCTCGAAGAGCACGAAGCGCTCGCAGGAACGCATCGCCGATCTTTCCTCGAACCTCACGGAGGTGCTCGCGGGCGAACGGATCGTGAAGGCGTTCGGGCGCGAGTCGTACGAGAACGAGCGCTTCGCCGCGAGCAACGACGCCTATTTCGGCGCGTACATGAAAGTGCTGCAACTCGGGCAGACGCAGACGCCGATCGTCGCGATGATCGTGACGATCGCGCTGCTCGCGATCATGGCGTTCTCGGTGCGTGAGGTGATCGCCGGACGATTGACGAGCGGGCAGGTGCTGCAATTCTGGACGCTCGTCGTCTTCGCCATCAACCCGCTCAACCGATTCGCCGCGTTCGTCGGCGACATCTCGCGCGGTCTCATCGGCGCGTCGCGCGTGTTCGAGGTGCTCGACGTGCCGATCGAATCCGACGCGACGGATTCGATCGAGCCCACGCGCGTCGCGGGCGCGCTGCGTTTCGAGAACGTCTCGTTCGCCTACAAAGCCGACGGACCGCCGATCTTGCGCGACCTCTCGACGACGATCGAGGCGGGCGAGATCGTCGCGCTCGTCGGACCGTCCGGCGCCGGCAAGACGACGATCGTCAACCTCGTACCGCGTTTCTACGAACCGCAGAGCGGATCGATCTCGCTCGACGGCATCGATCTGCGACGGCTGCACCTCGGGACGTTGCGCGCGGCGATCGCGATCGTACCGCAGGAAGCGATGCT
Source organism: Rhodospirillales bacterium (assembly GCA_903970385.1). Classification (GTDB taxonomy): domain Bacteria; phylum Vulcanimicrobiota; class Vulcanimicrobiia; order Vulcanimicrobiales; family Vulcanimicrobiaceae; genus Palsa-1515. Next base: position 10,134 of record CAJCIN010000227.1, read on the forward strand.
GTTCAGCGGCACCGTCGCGGAGAACATCCGCTACGGGCGCCTCGACGCGACGCAGGCGGAGGTCGAGGCCGCCGCCCGCGAGGCCAACGCGGAAGAGTTCGTGCTCGACTTGCCGCTCGGGTACGAGACGCCCGTCGGCGACCGCGGCATGCGCCTCTCCGGCGGTCAGCGGCAGCGCATCTCGATCGCGCGGGCCGTCCTGCGCGACCCGCGCATCTTGATCCTCGACGAAGCGACGAGCGCGCTCGACAGCCACTCCGAGCGCTTGATCGAGGCGGCTCTCGATCGCCTCTTGCCGGGCCGCACGACGCTGATCATCGCGCACCGCCTCTCGACGATCCGTCGCGCGCACACGATCCTCTACGTCGACGGCGGGCGCATCCTCGAAGCGGGAACTCACGACGAATTGCTCTCGCGCGGCGGCGCGTACGCGTCGTTGCACGCGGCCCAATTTGCAAGCTGAGCGCGGCGCGAGCGTTCTGCCGTCGGGGACGGTGACGTTCTTGTTCACCGACATCGAGGGGAGCACGCTGCGGTGGGATCGCGATCGCGCCGCGATGCAGGACGCGGTGCGGCGACACGATCGCATCGTGCGCGAGTCGGTCGCAGCGCACGGCGGCTACGTCTTCAAGACGATCGGCGATGCGTTCTGCGTCGCGTTCGATCGACCGGACGATGCGACGCATGCGGCACTCGCCGCGCAGCGCGCGCTCGCCGCCGCCAACTTCGCCGCGGTCGACGGTCTCCGCGTACGCATGGCGCTCCACACCGGAACGGCCGACGAACGCGACGGCGATTACTTCGGGCCCGCCGTCAATCGCGTCGCGAGACTGCTCGCGATCGGCCACGGCGGACAAGTGCTGCTATCGGGCATCGCGGCCGATCTCGTGCACGGTGCGCTCGCGTCGCACGTGACGCTCCGGGATCTCGGCGAACATCGACTCAAAGATCTCGCGCGCCCCGAACGCGTTCACCAGCTCGTCGCGGCGGCGCTGCCGTCCGAGTTCGCCCCGCTCCGTTCGCTCGATACGCTCGCCAACAACCTGCCGCGAACGCTCACGTCGTTCGTGGGGCGCGACGTCGAGGTCGCCGAGATCGTCGCGCTCTCGGACCGCCATCGGCTCGTCACGGTCGTCGGGTCGGGCGGCGTCGGCAAGACGCGGGCGACGCTCGCGGTCGCGGCCGATCTCTTGGACGCGTTCCCCGACGGCGTGTGGTTCGTCGAGCTCGCGCCGCTGACCGATGCCGGCTTCATACCGTCGACGGCGGCACTCGCCATGGGCGAGCGCCTTCCGGGCGAAGGCGATGCGCTCGCGCATCTCGTGCGCCTGCTGCGCGAGAAACGCACGCTGCTCGTGCTCGACAACTGCGAGCATCTCGTCGACGGCGCGGCGCTCGTCGTCGCGGCGATCCTCCGGGAGTGCTTGGGCGTTCGCGTGCTCGCGTCGAGCCGTCAGCCGCTCGGGATCGCCGGCGAGGCGCCGTACCGGATGCCGTCCCTCGCCGTCCCCGCCGCCTCGAGCGACGCGACGCTCACGGCCCGCGAGGCGCTGGAGTATGCCGCCGTCGCGCTGTTCGTCGAACGCGCGAACGTCGCGGATCGACGCTTCGAGCTCACGGACGACAACGCGCCGATCGTCGCGGAGATCTGCCGGCGTCTCGACGGGATCGCACTCGCGGTCGAGCTCGCCGCACCGCGCGTCAAGATCTTGCGGCCGCATGCGCTGCGCGACAAGCTCGACGAGCGGTTTCGTCTGCTCACCGGAGGGAGCCGCGACGCGTTGCCGCGTCAGCAGACGTTGCGCGCGCTGATCGATTGGAGTCACGATCTCCTCGACGAACGCGAGCGCGCCGTCTTTCGCCGCCTGAGCCTCTTCGTCGACGGGTTCACGCTCGAAGGCGCGACTGCGGTCGCGAGCGAGCACGACCTGGACGAGTTCGCGGTCTTCGACGTTCTCACGTCGCTCGTCGACCAGTCGCTCGTGCTCGCGGAACACGGCGCGCACGCGGTGCGCTACCGGATGCTCGAGTCGACGCGAGCCTACGGTCGGGAGAAACTCGAAGAAGCGAACGAACGCGAGGTGAGCGCGCTGCGCCATCTGCGGCACCTGCACGATACGTTCGCCGCGCTTCGCAGCGTCGCGGAAGAGACGGCGCATCGAAACGACCTCCACGCGATGCTCGCCGCGGAGCTCGAGGACGTTCGCAGCGCGCTCGACTTCGGCTTACGCGGCGACGTCACGCGCGGTGCCGCGCTGCTCGGAATGCCGTACGCCGCGGCATGGCGGAAACTCGGTCTCGAGCGAGAGTTCGTCGCTCGAGCCGAACGGTATCTCGCGGAGATGTCGCCGGCCGCAACGCTGCTACGCGCCCGCTTATGGAGTGCGATCTCGTTTCTCACGGGAGAAGCCGGGCACACGCAACGGTCGATGGATGCCGCGTCGCTCGGCCTCGACTGCGCGCGTGCGTCCGGCGATGCGCGAACGCTGTTCGACGTGCTCGAGACGTACGTTCAGGCGGCGTGCCGGTCGCGCCGCTTCGCCGATGCCGAAGCCGCGCTCGCGGAGGCCGAAGCGCTCCCGCATCTGTCGCCGCAACAGCCCCTCGTCTTGCTCGAAGCGCGCGGGCTGTTGCTCGCGCTCGAGGGCGACGGCGCGGGAGCGCTCGCGGTCTGGGAACGCGTCGTCGCCGAACGCCGGACGTTCGGCGACGATTCGAAGACCTACGCCGCGGCCTTGAACTTCGCGGAGAATCTCCACCACGACGGCCAGACGCGGCGCGCCGTCGAGGTGATCCGTGAGATCCTCGTCGGGCTACGCGCGTCGACGAATTCGAGCCAGTTCACGCTCGGTCTCGGCAACTTGGCCGGCTACCTCGCGGCGATCGGCGAGTATGCCGAAGCCGCGGACGCCGCGCGCGAGGTCGTGCGGATCTTCGCGGCGACCGACCCCGCCTCTCCGCACGTCGCCATCGTCTTCGAGCATCTGGCTCTCGCGCTCGCGGCGCAAAACGACCCGGAGCGCGCGGCGCGCCTCGAAGGGTATGCCGATGCCGCGCTCGCCGGGGCCGGCTACGCGCGCGAATATACGGAATCGGCGACGTTCGAGCGTCTCGCCGTGATCCTCGGCGAATCGCTGCCGTCGAGCGATCTCGAACGGCTCCTCGTCGCCGGGGCCGCTCTCACCGCACGGGCGGCGATCGCGCTCGCACTCGAAGAGCCCGCAACCTGACGCGCCGCCGGCGGTGCTTGTGCCGGCGGAGTGCTCGCGGTATACTCGAAGAGTTGTCCCACTCCGCCCGGTCGCCGGGCGTTTATGGTTCGGAGACGGCGTTCGCGCCCAGGTACCGGCCAGAAAGGTCACCCCTCTACCTTGGCATCCGTCATTTCCATGAAAGCCCTCCTCGAGGCGGGCGTCCACTTCGGCCACCAGACGCGTCGCTGGAATCCGAAGATGAAGCCGTACATCTTTCAAGAGCGCAACGGCATCTACATCATCGATCTCTCGAAGACGGTCGTGATGATGCGCGAGGTCTACGCGGCCGTCAAGCAGATGGCGCGAGACAACAAAGTGATTCTCTTCGTCGGCACCAAGAAGCAGGCGCAGGACGTGGTCAAGGAAGAGGCGGATCGCGCCGGCACCTACTTCGTCAACGAGCGCTGGCTCGGCGGAACGCTGACGAACTTCTCGACCATTCAGAAGCGGATCGCGCGTCTGCGCGAGCTCGAGGGCATGCGCGCTCAGGGCAGCTTCGATCTGCTCCCGAAAAAAGAAGTGTCGCGTCTGACGGACGAGCTCGATAAGCTCGAGCGATTCCTCGGCGGCATCAAGGACATGCATCGCTTGCCGGATGCCGTGTTCATCGTCGACCCCAAGAAGGAACGCATTGCGGTCCTCGAGGCTCGCAAGCTCAAGATTCCGATCATCGCGGTCATCGACACGAATTGCGATCCGGACGAGATCGACTACCCGATCCCGGGCAACGACGACGCGATCCGCGCGGTGAAGCTGATGGTCTCGAAGATCGCCGACGCGATCATCGAGGGTCGCACCGAAGTCGAGAGCGCCTCCGACGAGGACGACTACAGCGACTACGTCGCGCCGCAGGCGGTGCCCGAATCGCAACCGGAACCGGCCGCGGCGGCCCCCGTCGCCGCCGAACAGGCCGCCGTCTAACTCACTCCGTCCGCGCGAACGGCCGCGCCGTTCCGCTCCAAAAACAACGATGCGCCCACGCGAAAGCGGGCTCCGCGAGCGCGGAGCCGGGGGCCATCGGGGGGCACGTCGCCCCGATTTCGAAGAAAGGCTTTCTCTCCCGTGAGTTCCGTAGCGACATACAAACCGACAGCAGACGAGATCAAGCGTCTGCGCGACGACACGGGCGCCGGCATGATGGATTGCCGCGCCGCGCTCGTCGGCGCGACCGGCGACTACGAGGCGGCGAAGAAGAACCTCGTCGATCAGGGCGTCAGCAAGGTCGCGAAGAAAGCCGATCGCGCCGCGAACGAAGGTCTCGTCGGCTCGTACATCCACGTCGGCGGCAAGATCGGCGTGCTCGTCGAGATCAACTGCGAGACGGATTTCGTCGCGCG
>CAJCIN010000228.1 GCA_903970385.1 Rhodospirillales bacterium
ACAACCGCAGCGTGTTCACGTTCTTCGGGACGCGGACGACGATCTTCGACGCGGTCGTCGCGCTCGCGACGGTCGTCCGCGAGCGCGTCGATCTCCGCGTCCATCGCGGCGCGCATCCGCGGATCGGAGCGCTCGACGTCGTTCCGTTCGTGCCGTTCGGAAGCGCGACCGAGCGCGATGCGATCGAACTCGCGCGCGCCGCCGCGCTCGCGATCTGGCAGCGGCTCCGCGTCCCGAGTTATTATTACGGTGCGGCGGCCGACCCGCCGCGCGCGTTGCCGGCCGTGCGCGCCGGCGGTTTCGAAGGGCTCGCGACGCGAGCGGACCCGCCCGATGTCGGCGACGCCGCACATGCGAGCGCCGGCGCGATCGCGATCGGCGTGCGCGCGCCGCTCGTCGCGTTCAACGTCGTGCTCGCGACGGACGATCTGGCCGTCGCCCGTTCGATCGCACGCACGATTCGCGAACGCGACGGCGGGATGCGAACGCTTCGCGCGCTCGGCATCCCGCTCGGCGACGGCCGCGTGCAAGTGTCGTGCAACATCACCGATCATGCCGCGACGCCGCTGCACCACGTCTTCGGAACGATACGCGCGCTCGCCGCCCGCACCGGCGTCACGACGGAGGGCAGCGAGTTGATCGGGCTCGTGCCGCGGGCGGCGCTCGAAGCCGTCGCGGCCTCCGCGCTCGGCGGCGATCCTCGGAAGTGCGGGGTCTGGGAAGAGGCCGCCGAAGTTCCCGACTCATGAGCGCCACGACGACCCACCGCACGGCGATCGAGACGATCGATCCGGCGACCGGAAAGACGATCGCCGAATACGACAAGCACGGGCGCGACGAGATCGACGCGGCCCTCGCACGCGCCGTCACCGCATTCCGCGCGTGGCGCACCACGCCGTTCGCCGAACGTTCGGCGCGACTCGAGGCGGCGTCCGCGGAACTGCGCCGGCGTAAACACGAACTCGCCGCGCTCGCGACGCGCGAGATGGGCAAGACGATCGTCGAGGCGGAAGCCGAAGTCGAGAAGTGCGCGATCGGTTGCGACTATTACGCGGCGCACGGTCCGGCGCATCTCGCCGACACGCCGGCGCCGTCGAGCGCGAGCGAGAGTTACGTCGCGTTCCGTCCGCTCGGCGTGCTGCTCGCGATCATGCCGTGGAATTTCCCCTATTGGCAAGTCTTTCGCGCGGCGGCGCCTGCACTGATGGCCGGTAATACCGTCGTCCTCAAGCACGCGGCGAACGTCACGGGCACCGCGCTCGAAATCGAACGCATCTTCACCGCGGCGGGCTTTCCCGCGGGTGCGTTCCAAACGCTCGTCGTGTCGGGCAAGAACATGGAGGCGATCGTCGCCGATCCGCGCATCGCGGCCGTCACGCTCACGGGAAGCGAAGGCGCGGGGAGTGCGGTCGCGGCCACGGCCGGCAAGTTCCTGAAAAAGACGGTTCTCGAACTCGGCGGGTCCGATGCGTACATCGTTCTCGCGGACGCCGACGTCGAGGCGGCGGCCGCGATGGCCGTCAAGGCGCGCTTTCAGAACAACGGTCAGAGCTGCATCGCGGCGAAACGCTTCATCGTCGAGTCCGGCGTCTACGACGCGTTTCTCGCCGCATTCGTGAAGCATACCGAGAAGCTGCGTCAGGGCGACCCGAGCGATCGCGAGACGACGCTCGGACCCGTCGCGCGCGACGATCTACGCGACGCGCTCGACGATCAAGTCGCGCGTACGCTCGCCGCGGGCGGTACGCTCGCCACGGGCGGCGCACGGCTCGAACGTGACGGCTACTTCTACGCACCGACCATCGTCGGCGACGTGCTGCCCGGCATGGCGATGTTCGACGAAGAGACGTTCGGGCCGGCCGCCGCCGTAACGCGCGCTCGCGATGAAGACCACGCGATCGAGCTCGCGAACGATTCGCCGTACGGCCTCGGCGGCAACCTCTGGACGCGGGACGTCGCGCGCGGCAAAGCGATCGCCGCACGTCTCGAATCGGGAGCGGTCTTCGTCAACGGGATGACCGCCTCGGATCCGCGCCTCCCGTTCGGCGGCGTCAAGCGAAGCGGCTACGGCCGCGAGCTCTCCGCGTTCGGCATCCACGAATTCGTGAACGTGCAAACGGTCTGGGTCGGCCCGTCGACGGACGCCGCCGGCAGCACGCCCGCGGAGTAACGGCGACGCGAGCGATTGCGGCCTTTGCCGCGATCATCGCCGGCGTCATCGTCGCATGGGCGCCGGCACCGTCGCCGCGACCGAAGCTCGTCACGATCACGGGATATGCGGGCGACGTCATGGAGCCGTTCTGCGCGCCGGACGGAACGCTCTTCTACAATACGCGCAACGGCGCGGGCGAGCGGCCCGGACTGCGCTACGCGACGCGCACGCCGAGTGGGGGGCTCGTCGATCGCGGGGTCGTACGCGGGACCGAGTCGGCGTTTCTAAAACGGCGTGCCGTCGATCGATCGCGCGCGCGAGCTCTTCTTCATCAGCCCGCGGTCGTACGACACGACGCTCGAAACGATGTACATGGCTCGGTATGCCGTTGGCCGCGCGTACGACGTGCATCCCGTTACGGGACTCGCCGCGCCGAAGCGCGGCATCGTGCGCTTCGACGCCTACATCTCGGCGGACGGGCAGCGGTTGGGCAAATTCGACGCGACCGGCGGTCCACACACGGCGATCCTCGAAGAAGCTCGTCGCTCCGGTGACGGCTTTGCGATCGACCCAACGTCGCCGCGCATCTTCGCCGCAATCAACGCGGAGGGTCTCGCCTACGCGGGCACCATGAGCGAGGACCGGCGCGTCCTCTACTTTACGCGCGC
>CAJCIN010000229.1 GCA_903970385.1 Rhodospirillales bacterium
ACCTACCTCGCCGAAGTCAAGCGTCAAGAGATCGCGGTGACGCTCTACCTCATGAACGGCTTCCAACTGCGCGGGCTCGTGAAGGGCTACGACGCGTTCACGATCGTCCTCGAGTACGAACACCGCCTGCATCTCGTGTACAAGCACGCCGTCTCGACGATCTCGCCGCAAGCGCCGCTCGCGCTGCCGGAGCTCTAAGGGCCGCCGTGCGGACGACCGGTCGGCACGACGTGGTCAAGATGCACGGAGCCGAGAACGCGTTCGTGCTGCTCGACGAGCGGCCGCCACGTATCGAACGCTACGCCGACGTCGCGCGAACGCTCTGTGCGCCGGACGGCGAACTCGGCGGCGCCGACGGCATCCTCGTCGTGCGTGATGCGCCGGGGTTCGCCGCGGAGATGCGCATCTTCAATGCGGACGGCAGCGAAGCGGAGATGTGCGGCAACGGCGTGCGCTGCGTCGCGCGCTACCTCGCGGAGCGCGGCGCCGGCGACGCGTTCGCGATCGAGACGCTCGCGGGACCGATCGGCGTTGAGATCGTCTCGCGCGCCCCTGCGTTCGCGGCGCGCGTCGACGTCGGAACCGTCACGTTTCCGAACGACGCCGCCGCGACGCACGTCGACGCGCTCGGGCGCACGTGGACGGCATACGACGTCTCGCTCGGCAATCCGCACGCGGTGATCTTCTGCGACGATCCGGACGGCGTCGATCTCACGGCGCTCGGCGAGGCGTTCGAGCGCGACGCGCGTTATCCGCACGGAACGAACGTGCACGTCGCGCGGATCGTCGACGATGCGACGCTCCAGGTGCGTCACTTCGAACGCGGCGTCGGTCTGACGCGCGCGTGCGGCACGGGGGCCGTCGCGTGCGCGGCCGCGGCGATTCGCTTTCGCGGCGCGCGGTCGCCCGTCGCGGTGCGCGTCCCGGGCGGCACGCTCGGCGTCGCCTGGGCGCCCGGCGAGACGGCGCGTCTGACGGGGCCTGCCGAGACGCTCTTCACGCGCACGATCGACGTCTGATGGCGCGGCCGTGACGTCGCCCGGGCTCGCGTACGCGGACGCGCGCGGGCGTATCTATTTCGACGAGTCGGTTTCGCCGCTCGCGGACGGCGGCGACGTCCGCAAGCCGCGCACTGAGGAACTCGTGCCGGCGCCGCCCGGCGCGTTACCCGCAATGCTGCCCGGCCGCGCGCCGTTACTCGCGCGCGGCGGCGGCGCGTCGAAACGCGTCGCGCTCGGCGTGCTGCTGCCGGCCGGGTACACGCGCCTGCTGCTGCCCGCGTATCGCGAGCAGCCCGGCGCGCCGACGCTCCCGCTCTTCGGCTATACGTTCGCGTGCGTCGTCGACGACGCTTTACACGTTGCCGCGATGCGCACGGACGCGAGCGACGACTGGACGCCGCGCACGTTCGCCGCGGGCGAGCTCGAAGCGATCGTCGCGCGGCGGCGCGAGCGCGATCCGTCGAACGGCGTCCTCGCGCAGCTCGCGATCTGTGCCGAGCGCTACGGCTGTTTCACCGCGCAGAATGTCTTCCTCGAGCGCGGCGAAGCGGCGCTCCCGGTGTCGCCGAAATGCAACGCGCGCTGCATCGGCTGCATCTCCGAACAAGACGCCGACGCCGGGATTCCCTCGCCGCAAGAACGCGTGCGCGACGAAACGACCGAAGACGCGCTCGTACGCATCGCGCTCGCGCACCTCGAACGCGTGCCGGACGGCATCGTCTCGTTCGGTCAGGGCTGCGAAGGCGAGCCGCTGTTGCGCGCGACGACGATCGCGCGCGCGATCGCCGCGATCCGCGCGGCGACGAACGCCGGGACGATCAATGTCAACACGAACGGCAGCCTGCCGAAGTCGCTCGCGATGCTGATCGATGCGGGGCTCGACGCGGTGCGCGTCAGCCTCAATTCGTTCCGTCCCGAGACGTACGCCGCGTACTATCGGCCGATCGGCTACGACCTGGGCGACGTGCTCGGCAGCGTGCGCGCGGCGGTCGATGCGAAGCTGCGCGTGTCGCTGAACTTGCTGACGCATCCCGGCGTCACGGACGCCGTCGACGAGGTCGCCGCATCCGACGCGTTCCTACGCGACGTGCCGGTCACGATGGTGCAGACGCGCACGCTGAACATCGATCCGGCGCGTTACTTCGCCGCGGTCGGCCGCCCGGCGTCGCCGCCGCTCGGCATGCGCGAAGCACTCGCCCGCATCGGCACGCACGGCGTGCGCGTGGGCAACTTCACGCACGCGCATTGAGGCGCGGCTCCGAGATCGTTCCGTCCGATCGGGCGACGATGACGCGCGACGTCAGCCCGATGAAAAGGCCCGTCGTCACGACGCCGTGCAGCGCCGACAAGATCGCGTCGAGGCGCGCGGGGTCGTCGATCGTTTCGAATCGGCAATCGAGGAGCGTGTTGCCGTTGTCCGTCGTATATGGTTCCCCGTCGCGTTCGCGGACCGTTACCGCCGCACCGAGCGCCGCGATCTCGCGCGCCACGTAGTCCGCGGAGAACGGCACGACTTCGACGGGCAGCGGAAACGCGCCGAGCGTCGCGACCATCTTGCGTGCGGTCGCGACGACGACGAATGACGCTGCCGCGATCGCGATCGCCTTCTCGCGGAAGAGCGCGCCGCCGCCGCCCTTGATGAGCGACCAGTCCGGTCCGATCTCGTCGGCTCCGTCGATCGCGACGTCGATCGAGGCGCTGCCGAAGCGCGCGAGCGGGACGCCGAATTCGCGGCACAGACGTTCCGTCTCGTGCGAGCTCGGCACGGCGCGCAGCGGCATGCCGCCGGCGACGAGTTCGCCCGCGCGCTCGATCGCGTAATACGCGGTCGTGCCCGTCCCGAGCCCGATGCAACGATCCGGCCGCACGAACGTATCCACGGCGAATCGGCCCGCCGCACGTTTCGCTCGTTCTTCCAAATCGTCGCTCATAGGAAGGGTGTACGACGAGGCATCGGACGGGCCCGCCGAAGCGCGCGGCGACGAGCGGAGCGCCCGTGCGAAAGGGGAACGAGGCCCGGGTCGTGCTCACTCCGCAGTCGGTCGCGGTCATCGTCGTGCTTCTCGCCGTGGCCTATCTTTTCGCGCAAATCGCGCACCATGCGGGTCTACCGCCGGCCGCGGCGATCGTGCTCGTCGGCATCGCGGCGGGAGGCATGTTGCCGGGCGATCTGCACGTCGCGTTGACGCCCGCCGTGCTCGCGCTGTTCCTGCCCGCGCTCATCTTCGAAGGCGCGTGGAGTATCGATGCCGAGGCCCTGCGGCGCACGGCATGGGCGATTGTCGCACTGGCGGTGCCGGGCGTCGCTTTCACGGCGGTGGTCGTCGCGAGCGCGAGCGTCCTCGGCGGCCGTCTCGCGTTACCGGCGGCGCTCGCGCTCGGCACGATCATCGCGGCGACCGATCCCGTCGCGGTGCTCGCCCTTTTTCGCAGACTCTCCGTGCCTATCGACCTCCTGACGATCGTCGAGGGCGAGTCGATCGCGAACGACGGCGTCGCGGTCGTCCTCACCCAGGCAGTCGTCGCGTACACCGTCTCGGGCGCTCGATCGTTCGTTGCGATCGCGGGCTCGTTTGCCTACGTCTCGCTCGCGGGCATCGCGATCGGCGTCGCGTTCGGCGCCGTCGGTACGCTCGTGTTGCGGCGCTATCGCATGCCGTGGATCGGCATCGTCGCGACGCTCGTCGTCGCGTACGGATCGTACGCCGTCGCATCGTTCGCCGCCGCGTCGGGCATTCTCGCGAGCGCGGCGGCCGGCGTCGCGCTGCCGGCGCTCGCGTTCGACGAAGACGAGGTGCGCGCGATCGATCGCTTTTGGGACGGCACCTCGCTCGTCGCGAACTCGATCGTCTTTCTGCTCGTCGGCCTGAGCTTGCGACTCGATCGCGTCTTCCACGAGCCGCCGCTGTTCCTCGCCGTCGTAACCGCCGTCGTCGCGTCGCGGGCGGTGCTCGCGTACGTCTTCGTGCCGCTCGGCGGCCTGCCGGGCGCGCGCGCCGCATGGCGGCACGCGATCGCCCTCGCCGGCGTGCGCGGCGGCCTCTCGCTCGCGCTCGCCCTCGGTCTGCCGGAATCGTTCCCGAATCGCGCGCAAGTGCTCGACGCCGTCTTCGCCGTCGTCTTCCTCACGCTCGTCGTCCAGGGGTGGACGCTCGCGCCGCTCCTCCGCCGTATTCCGCTGCACGCGCGCTAGCGTCGCGCGCGGTCGTGCCGAAAGATTCGTCCATCCGGCGGGTGGCGTCGTCCGCCCGCTTCATATATGTCCGTACGGGTGAATCCCGTTTGGATCGAAGGCGCGCTGCTGCTCGCGCTCGTGTACGTCACCGCGCGGCCGCTCGGCGCGTACGTCGAAAGCGCGTTCGAAGGTCGCGCGACGTTCGCGAGCCGCCTGCTCGGACCGGTCGAGCGCGCGATCTACCGAACGTGCCGGATCGACGCGACGCGCGAGATGCGCTGGACCGGATACGCGAGCGCGCTCCTCGCGTTCTCGTTCGCGAGTATCGTCGCGACATACGCCGCCCTGCGTCTCCAGGCGTTCCTCCCGCTCAACCCGCAACACTTCGGCGCCGTCGCACCCGATCTCGCGTGGAACACGGCCGTCAGCTTCGCCACGACGACCGATTGGCAATTCTATTCGGGCGAGAGCACGATGAGCTACGGCTCGCAGATGGCGATCCTCGCGTGGCAAAATTTCGTCGCGGCGGGCACCGGCTTGGCGGTCGCCGTCGCGCTCTTTCGCGGGCTCGCGCGCGGTGACACGCGGACCATCGGCAACTTCTGGGTCGACCTCACGCGCGGCATCCTCTACGTGCTGTTACCGCTCGCGGTGCTCTTCGGGCTGGCATTCGCGATGCAGGGCGTGCCGCAGAATCTGCACGCGTATCTCGACGTCGCCACGCGCGACGGCGCCGTGCAGTCCATCACGGGCGGACCGATGGCGTCGCAGGAGAGCATCAAGCTGCTCGGCGGAAACGGCGGCGGCTTCGTGGCGGCAAACTCGTCGAGTCCGAACGAAAATCCGACGGCGTACACCGATTTCTTGCAGCTCTTCGCGATGCTGCTCGTGCCCGCCGCGCTCGCGTTCACGTTCGGGCGGATGGTGCAGGATCGTCGTCAGGGTCACGCACTGTTTTGGGCGATGACCGTGCTGTTCGCCGCGGGCGTCGCGTTCGCAACGCCGGCCGAACTCGCCGGGAATCCGCTCGTGCACGCGCTCGGGGTCGCGGGTCCGAACCTCGAGGGCAAAGAGGCGCGGTTCGGTGCGAACGACGCCGGGTTGTCGCTCACCGTCGCGACCGATTCGACGGTCGGGGCGGGAAATTTCGCGTACGAATCGCTCACGCCCGTGGGCCAACTCGTGTCGCTCGTCGACATGCAGGTCGGCGAGGTCGCGTTCGGGGGCGTCGGCAGCGGCATGTTCGGCGTGCTCGCCCTCGTCGTGTTGACGGTGTTCGTCGCGGGCCTGATGGTCGGCCGCACGCCGGAGTACCTCGGCAACAAGATCGAGCGGCGCGAAATCACGTTCGTCATCCTCGCGCTGCTGTCGTTTCCGGTGGCGATCTTGTTCCCGGCGGCCGTCGCGAGCGTCGTCCCTGCCGGAACGGCGACGCTCGGTAACGCCGGCCCGCACGGCTTTTCGGAGTTGTTCTACGCGTTCACCTCGTCGGCCGCGAGTAACGGCAGTGCCATGGCCCTCGCCATGCTCGTCGGGCGGTACGGTGCGATCGTGCCGACCCTCGCGCTCGCCGGAGCGTTCGCGGCGAAGCCGCGCAACGATCGAACGCTCGGCACGCTGCGAACGGACACGCCGCTCTTCGTCGGCTTACTCGTCGCGACGATCGTCATCGTCGGCGCGTTGACGTTCGTGCCGGCAGACGCGCTCGGCCCGATCGTCGAGCAGATCCTGTTGCAACGCGGCGCGACGACGTAACCGTTCAGCGGGAATCGACGGGCGAGAGATAGCGCGGGCCGTGCGGGCAGTCCGCTCCGACGACGACGTCGTCGACCCGGCCGGCGCTCCGCGAGTATTCGCCGAATGCGATCGTGCGCTTTCCGCGCCATGCGACGGGGGCGCCGTTGCGATCGTTGCAGACGAGCGCGCCGGCGGCGGCGAGCCGGAGACCGAGCGGCGTCGACGGTCGTGCTCGTAAGCGGAAGAACCAGATGTCGCGCGCGCCGGCGTCGATCGTCGCCGCCGCCGTTCGCGTCCCGACGATCCCGTCGAACCCACGCGTTGCGATCGTGAAGCAACGCGTCGCCGGATCGTCAAGATCGTCGGCGCGCGGGCACGCGCTGCTCGCCGCGATGCCGCGCGGCGTGAATGCGTACCGGCTCCCGGCGATCTGCACGAGACCCACGGCCGCGAGTGCGTCGCGAAGCTTCGACGGCGTCGCGAGGTCGCGCGTGTCGATCGGCAGCGGCGCCGGCAACGCGAGCAGCGTCGCGATCCGCGCGGCGGTCGACGGTCGCGCCGCGGACGCGTGCGACGACGCGCACGACAGCACCGCCGCCGCGACGACGTATCGCGCGAATCTCACGTCGTGCGCTCGCGGCCTTGCGGCGCGTCGTGCACGACGCCGTCGCTCGCGACGGTGACCGGCTGCCCGAGCGGCGGCGCGCACTGCTCGAGGTCGCGCGGGACGTCGTACACGGAATACGCGCCGCGACCCGTGTGCAGCGCGACGGTCCGCTCGTCGAGTCGCACGAACGTGCCCGTCCGCGCGCGCCGTTCATCCGCACCGATCGAGGTGGGCGGCGGTAGCGTACGGCTGCGTTCACCGAGATCCGCGACCGCACGCCGCAGGTCCGCCGAGAGCGCCGAGTCGCGCGGCGACGACGCGAGCCGGCTCGTGAGCTCGGCTTCCGCAGCGCGTCCGGCCGCCACGCGCGGATCCCCCCATTCGACGTTCTCGGCCGCCTTGCCGTGCGGCTGCGACGCGTAGGCGGCCTCGAACGGTCGCCGGTAATCGAGATAATGACCGACCGCGTGGTTCGCCTCGAGATCGGCGATCGCGCCGTGCCCGGGAGCCTTCACGGCCGGGACGTCGATCACCGGACCGTTCGGATGCGTGATGAACGGTTTCGTCGCGAGATACGCATCGACGCCGAGCCCCGCCGGAATGTCTGCCTCCGGGAGCGCGACCGCGGTCGCGCT
>CAJCIN010000230.1 GCA_903970385.1 Rhodospirillales bacterium
GATCCACGCGGGCGTGTTGCTGCGCTACATCCCGATGACGGCGAAGCGCGTCACGGGCATCGTATCGCGCGGCGGGTCGATCCTCGCGAAGTGGTGCCTCGCGCACCACGCGGAAAACTTCCTGTACACGCACTTCGAAGAGATCTGCGAGATCATGAAGGCGTACGACGTGACGTTCTCGCTCGGCGACGGCTTGCGGCCGGGGTGCCTCGCCGATGCCAACGACGAGGCGCAGTTCGGCGAACTCGACACGCTCGGCGAGCTCACGCAGATCGCGTGGAAGCACGACGTGCAGACGATGATCGAGGGCCCCGGCCACGTGCCGATGCATTTGATCAAGGAGAACATGGACCGGCAGCTCGCCGTATGTCACGAGGCGCCGTTCTACACGCTCGGACCGCTCACGACGGACATCGCGCCCGGCTACGATCACATCACGAGCGCGATCGGCGCGGCGATGATCGGCTGGTACGGCACCGCGATGCTGTGCTACGTGACGCCGAAAGAACACCTCGGTCTACCCGACAAGCAGGACGTGAAGGACGGCGTGATCGCGTACAAGATCGCGGCGCACGCGGCCGACGTCGCGAAGGGACACCCGCACGCGCGACACTGGGACGACGTGCTCTCGAAGGCGCGCTTCGAATTCCGTTGGGAAGATCAGTTCAATCTCTCGCTCGATCCGGATACGGCGCGCTCGTTCCACGACGAGACGCTGCCCGCGGACGGCGCGAAGGTCGCGCACTTCTGCTCGATGTGCGGCCCGCATTTCTGCTCGATGAAGATCACGCAGGAAGTGCGCGAGTACGCCGAGCGCGGCATGGCGGAAAAGTCCGCCGAATTCAAGGAGCTCGGCTCGGAAGTGTACGTCGAGGTCGGCTAAGGTTTTCGCGACGTGCGAAACGGCGGATCGTCGTTCTCGAACCACTCCATCGCCGCGTCGTACAAGAATTCGAAATTTTCGAGTGAGTAGGGATTTTCGTCACGGCGCATGGCGAAGAAATCGCATGCGTCGAGTTTCCGGAGCCGGCGGCGCACGCTGGCGAGCTTCGACCGCGGCTCCCGCGTTAGCGCGAGATGAGAGTTCCCGGCCTGCGGTAACGCGATTCGCGAGGCGCCCGTTGTCACGGCGTATCGGCTTTGCCGTCTCGTCTGGAGAGGAACCGCATGTCTCGTCGTCTCGCATCAACCTTCGCGCTCGGCGCGTTCGCCGTCGCGGCGGTGTGTTCGCTCGGATCTGCCGCGAGCGCGCAGCAATTCGATCCCGGTCCGCCGCCGCAGGGGCCGCCCGGCCCCCCGCCCCCGTATGCGGCGGGCGCTCCCGATCACACGTACATGGGTCGCAATCACGTCCGCGGCTTCGTGCGTGCCTTCGATCGCTTCAACATGACGCTCGGCATCCATCACGAGGGCGTGCCCGTGCAACTCCATCAGGGCACGATCATCAACCCACGCGGTCTCACGTTGCAGCCGGGGATGTTCGTCCGCGTGGACGGCTACTTTCAGGGCGGCGTGTTCTACGCGGATCGCATCGTTCTCGAACGCTGACGCGACCGCGCTCGCCGGCGGGCATCAGCGATCGATCTGATGCTCGCTGACGAGCGGAACGGGCTGTTCCATCGTCTCGTCTTCGAGTTTGCCGCCGGCCTCTTCGTACGCCTTGAAGCCGCCCGCGAGCGAACGGATCTCCGCGAACCCCTGCGCCTTCAACTTCGCGGCGATTTCGGGCAGACGGTCCGACGTGCCGTCCTCGTCGTAGAGTACGATCAGGCCCTCGCTCTTGGGGAGCGGTAGCGCGAGCTTCGGCGCATCGAGCAGCTTTCTCGGATCGTAGCGGATCGCGCCGTAGATCTGCTTGCCGTGGCCGCCCTTGCGGAGGTCGAGCACGAACACGTCGTTCGCGGTGACGTGCGCGATCAGGTCGGCGATGCCGATCGACGGCACATCGGCCGCGGTCTTTTCGTCGTTCATGCGTGCGTCGTACCCACCTGGGCCGGGTACCCCCAATCATGCCGTCCCGCCGATCGCTTTTCGGTCTCGACGCGTTCAACGTCGTGCTCGCCGACCTCGAGACGGGCATCGGCGCCTATCTCGCCGTGTACCTCGCGAACGTGCGGCACTTCGGGCCGGCGCAGATCGGCCTCGCGATCGCCGCGGGCGGCTTCGCGTCGGTGGTCGTGCAGGTGCCGATGGGCGCCCTCATCGACCGGACGCGTCGTAAACGGCTCGTCGTCGCCGTCGCCGGGCTGATCGGTGCGGCGGCCGCAATCGTACTTGCGAATGCGTCGACGCTGCCGCTCGTCGCCGCGATGCAGGTCGTGATGGCCGCGGCGTTCGCCGTCTTTCCGCCGGCACTCGGCGCGCTCAGCCTCGGCATCGTCGGACGCGACGCGCTTCCCGAACGTCAAGGCCGCAATCAAGCCTTCAACGGCGTCGGCAACGTCGCGTTCGCGATCGTGCAGGCGCTGCTCGGACGCTTCGTCTCGCTCGTCGCGACCGTGTACTCCGTCGCCGGCATCGGCGTCTTGACCGCGCTCTCGATGTTCGGCATCCGCGAGCGCGACATCGATCACGATCGCGCGCGCGAACTCGGCGAAGGCGATGCGAGCAGTCTCGGCGCGTTGCTCGGCGACCCGCGCATCACGACGTTCGCGATCGTCGTCTTTCTCTTCTTTCTCTCGAACGAAGCGATGCTCGTGCTCTTCGGACAGCTGCTCCCGCGCGGCGGCAACGGACCCTCGCTCTACCTCTCCGCCGCGATCGTGCTCTCGCAACTCGTGCTCGTTGCGGTGTCCGTCGCCGCCGGCCGCAACGCGAAGCGCCTCGGACGCAAGCCGGTCTTCGCGGTCGCCATCGCGGCGCTCGTGCTACGCGGTGTCGCGTTCGGCTTCGCCACGCACGCGCCGAACGCGCTCGTCGCGATCGAATCGCTCGACGGGCTCGCGGCCGGCGTGTACGACGTCGTGTGGGTGCTCGTCGCGGCGGACGTCGCGCGCGGGACGGGACGCTTCAACGTGACGCTCGGACTCTTCGCGGCCGCACAAGGCGTCGGCGCGACCTGCAGCAACGTCGTCGCGGGCTTTCTCGCGGCGAGAATCGGCTTCGAAAACACGTTCTTCGTGCTCGCGCTCGTCGCCGTCGCTGCGCTCGTGTTGTTCCTGACAAAAATGAAAGAAACGCGCGACGTGTAGATCGTCTTCCCGACGCGTCGATACACGCAGTATGGGCAAAGCTCTCGTACCGGAAAACGAAGAGCGGCGGCTCGCCGCCTTGCGTGAGTATGCTCTCCTCGACACCGCGCCGGACCCGGCGTACGACGCATTCGCCCGGCTCGCCGCCGAGATCTGCGAGACGCCGATGGCCGCGGTCAGTCTCGTCGATGCGGGCCGGCAATGGATGAAAGCGACCGTCGGCTTCGGCGATCTTATCGAGGTGTCGCGCGACGTGTCGTTCTGCGCCCATGCGATCGTGGACGACGGGCTCACCGAAGTCGCCGACGCGACGCTCGACCCACGCTTCGCCGATAACCCCGTGGTGTTCGGCGGTCCGGAATTGCGCTTCTATGCGGGCGTACCGCTCGTGGACCGCGGCGGCAACGCGCTCGGGACGCTGTGCGCGCTCGATCGTGCGCCGCACGTTCTCACGGAACGGCAACGAGGCGCGCTGCTGCGACTCGGCACCTCGCTCGTGTCGCTGATCGAGACCCGCCGCGGATCCGATGCGGAGAGCCTCGCCAACGTCGCGCTGCTCAGCGCCGCGCTCGATCAGTCGGCCGAACCGACGTACATCCTTTCGTTTCCGCTGGGTGGGATCGGGACGATTGCTTACGTCAACGCGGCGTTCTGCGAGCTCTTCGAGTACGCGTTGCCGGATATCGTCGGCGCGTCTCCGCGAAAGCTCATCGGGCCGGCGACCGATCTCGAAGCATACGAACGATTACGCGACAACTTTCACACGAGCCACCCGATCGTCGAAACGATATCGCTGCATACCTCGACCGGACGACCGGTCGCCGTGGAATACCGCGACCGCACGATCGATCGAACGCATCGCATCGTGACCATGCGCGACCTGCGCCCGTTTCGCGCGGCGCAACGGGTGCTCGAGCTCGCGAACCAGCGGCTCGATTCCGTGATCGCGAACAACAGCGATCCCGTCTTCACGCTCGACGCGAGAGGGGCGTGCGTCGATGTCAACACCGAGGCGATCGCCCATTTCGGTCATCCACGGACGGCGTTGCTCGGCACGTCGCTGCCGATCTGCGCCGGCGGTCGCTTTTTCCCGGAACCGGGTCTACCCGCGGAGGTCGCCCGTGGCGAGACGTTCGCGTTCGACGACACGTACGTGCATCTCGACGGGCGGCGGCTCGATTTCGAGATCAAGGCGATCCCGATGATCGTCGCGGGAACGATCGAGGGTGCGTACGTGATGGCGCGCGACGTCACGCTCGCGAAGCGGTCCGCGCGTCTGCTCGAGGAGCACGCGAAGCGCACGCACGCACTGTACGTGATTTCCGCGGCGAGCGAGTCGGCGGAGGAATCGCAGATCGATGCGATCCTCGCACTCGTCCTCGAAACGCTCGGCATGTCGTTCGGCTACGTCGGTACGCTGCAGGGCGCGTCGATCCGCATCGATCACGCGCTCGGCGACGGTCCGATGCGTCCCGGTGACGTCTTCGATCTCGCCGTAACGCACGTGGGCGGCGTCTTCGGCGACGTCGACGTGATCGCGTTCGAAGATCTCTCCGCCCCGGAACATCGCCGGCCCGGCTTTCCGGAGATCGCGTGGCGCGGATGTCTCTCCGCACGCCTGACGATCGACGGCCGGCCGCACGGCGCGGTCGGATTCCTGTCCCACGAGGTCGCGGCATTCGACGATTCCGATCGCGACTTCATCCGTCTCGGCGCCTCGTTGCTCTCGTCGCGCCTCGAACGCGACATGCACAAAGAGCGGCTGCGCAAACTCGCGTACTACGACGCGCTGACGGGACTCGCGAATCGCGCGAAATTTCTACGCGATCTCGATGCGGCCGCGAGCGAAGCGCGCAGGCACGGGCGCTCATTCGCGCTGCATTTCATCGATCTCGACGGCTTCAAGGCCGTCAACGACCACGCCGGCCACGCGATGGGCGATCTCGCGTTACAGGAGGCGGCGCGCCGGCTCGAACGCGTCGCGCGGTTGCACGACGTGCCCGCGCGTTTGGGCGGCGACGAGTTCGTCTTGCTGCAACGCGAAGCAAACGACGAGAACGACACGGAGGCGCTCGGCGAGCGTCTTGTCGACGCGCTCTGCGAACCGTACGTGCTCGACGGCAAGACGTTCG